>CAIOOA010000108.1 GCA_903859815.1 uncultured Methylococcaceae bacterium
GACAAACCGGTCTACAAACGGCAATGGCTGGTTAAAAATGGCTGTCCACCAGAATAGTCAATCTTCGGAAAATGACGATTATACTTTCCGTCTGATTTCAAGTGGGTGGAACCCACAAAAAAACTTGAACATCGAGTATTACCAATCCGGTCGCGAGGACAACCCCGACAAGGTGATTTGCCTGCACGGGCTGACCCGGAACGGTTTGGATTTTGAATGGCTCGCACTTGAGTTGGCGAAGGACTTCCATGTGATCTGCCCTGACATGGCAGGGCGAGGAAATAGCGATTGGCTGGACAACAAATCTGATTATAACTATGCCACATACCTCTCAGATTTAGGGGCGTTGTCTGCCGCCCTTTCGCTGACACAAGTGGACTGGATTGGCACGTCCATGGGTGGAATACTGGGGATGATGATTGCGGCCCAAAAGCCAAGCTTTATTAAGCGGTTGGTGTTAAACGATATAGGTTCTGTCGTCTCGGCCCAAGGATTGCTGCGCATCGCCAGTTACATCGGCAAGGACAGGGACTTTACCAACAAAGCTGACGCGATGGCTTATGCCCAATCGATTTTTGCACCGTTTGGCATCCGTTCAGAAGAACATTGGCAGCAAGTCTTCAAAGCAAGCTTTGTCCAATTGCCAGACGGTCATTACACCCTAGCCTATGACCCCGGCATCGGCAAGCCTTTCATGCAGTCCGTCAGCGACGGCATGGCGGATATTGACCTTTCGAGTTTCTGGAATCAAGTTCAATGCCCAAGCTTGGTTTTGCGCGGAGAACACTCCGACATACTGTCTCACGCCACCGCCAAGGCCATGTGTGACTCCAAACTACAATCCACATTAGTGGAATGGGCAGGCATCGGACATGCGCCCTCTTTGCTTGAACCCGAGCAAATCGACCTGATCGCAGATTGGCTAAAACAGACGGCGAACGGGTTGGGTTAATGGAATATAATTCACGTTCAAATTCCACTATGAGCGAAATCATGACCACTATCCCAGCCTGCCCCCAGTGCGCCTTGGAAAACACCTACCCAGACGGCGACCACTATGTTTGTGCCGACTGCGGCCATGAATGGCAACAAAGCGAGGCAACAAGCACCGATGGTGTTGCAGATTCCGAGGTAAGGGACGCTTACGGCAATGTACTGTCCAACGGGGACTCGGTAGTGCTGGTCAAAGATTTGAAAGTCAAAGGCTCTTCAACCACACTGAAAATGGGAACCAAGGTCAAGGGCATCCGAATAGCCGGTGGCGACCACGAGGTGGACTGCAAGATGGAGGGTGGCAGTTTCATGTTGAAGGCCATTTATTTGAAGAAAGTCTAACCCTTTTATCATTCCTAGGAGCATCATTCCATGGGCGCAACCGCAATACAGTCTGATTTCGTCGTGCTGTTGCAGTCCCAACTGACTGCATTGCAGGCAGGAAACAGGGAAGCACTCGATTTGCCCCTGCTCGCCAGTGAATTCGAATCGGTATTAGGCGACTACCGCAATGAAATTCAGGAACGCGCAGAAATCATCATCGGGATATTGATGCGAACCCACTGGGTTTACGGCGACTGGACCGAATTGAAGTTGCAGCGCGACCTGTTGTTAGGGGCATTGGATGACAGTCCTTGTTTACTGAGTTCGGCAGACCATCAAGTTATCGCCGCATATGAACATGCTTCATGCACTGCATCCGTACATGGCGAGCATCACTGGCCCAAGGCAACCCCTTGGCCGACGCTGCAAATGTTGTTGGACGCAGTTGGGAATGCCGACCATTGCTATCTCGCCCTTGAGCAATCAGCGAACCATGCTTTCGCTCAACTTGAACCCATTCCTAAAACTCAATCGGAATTAATCCTAGGTTGACAAATTTCCTAGCTTCAGATGGCTGCTTTTGGGAGTGCTGTCGAACTGGTGCATTCGGCCAAAACTTGACAGCCAATAAAGAGAAGTGAGCGACTGAAATTCTTGTCAAAGCTGTCGCTGACTAAAGACAGCCTTAAGAACACTCATTGTAATTTCAACATCAACAAAAAAACAAAATACTGCCATTGAGGTTGCATAAATAGGGCATCTCTTGGATTGTGGCAGGATCAGTTCAGGATGCGTGAAATACAGGACAAATTTTCACCAAGGACATCTAATAAGCGTATCATGAATCTGGAAACCGTATCTGAATCCAGAAGGAAAACATGTCCCCTGAATCCCCTGCAATGAAAATTGAAAGAGAGATCCGTTTCGCCGTAGTTATGTATGGAGGCGTTTCACTTGCCATTTACATCAACGGTGTAGCTCAGGAATTATTCCAACTCGCCCGCGCCACTGCCACCAATTCCGGCAAGGCTGAGAAGCTGCTAGATGAAAATCCTGCTGGCACGGCTTTGGTCTACCGCCAATTGGCACAACTATTGAGCCTAGATCCCGCCACAATCCAGACGCTTGAAAAAGAAATAACAGGCAATCCTAAAGCACTGGAAAAAAAACTAGCCGAGAATCCTACGATTCATGTGAAGTTTGTGATCGACACTATCAGTGGCACGTCGGCAGGGGGTATCAACGGAATATTTCTCGGCAAGGCGCTTGCGCTAAACCAAGATATCGAGCAATTAAAGAAGATGTGGGTGGAGGAAGGCAACATTCTCACCCTCATCAACGACAAGGAATCGCTTTGCAATTTCGAAGGCTTGCCCAAGCCGGACAAACCCAAGTCGCTACTCAACGGACAGCGGATGTATTGCTTATTGGTTCAAGCGCTGGACGAAATGGACCCCAAGAACCCGCCCGTCAACCCGCTCTTATCCGGCTATGTGGATGATTTGGACGTTTTCGTGACCACCACCGATGTCAACGGTCTGCCTGTATCGTTAAGGCTCTCGGATAAACAGGTGACCGAGTATCGTTATAAAAACGTGTTCCACTTCAAGTACCGCCAAGAACAGCCAGTCATCGTCCATAATGATTTTGACAAGAACAAAAACCCCTTCCTGGCCTTCGCCGCCCGCTGCACCTCCTCGTTTCCGGTAGCTTTTGAACCGATGCGGCTTGAAACCATAGGCGAACTGCTCAAAGCATTGCCAAAGGATCATAGTCAGGGGGCGCAGGGTACCGAAGGACATTGGAGGGACTATTTTCCGCTGTACCGCCAAAGCACCGACAACCCTGCGAAACGTCCTTTTTGCGACGGCGGCTACTTGGACAACAAACCGTTCAGCTATGCAATCGATATGCTGTCCAAGCGTGTGCCTCGGCGTCCCGGCGAACGCAAACTGATTTACATCGAACCCCGTCCCGAACAAATCAAGCCTCAGTCAGACATGCCACCCAACGCAGTTGACAACGCCTTTCGTGCCGTTACCTTGGCGCAGTACGAAACTATTCGTGAAGACTTGGAACGGGTTCTAGCGCGCAACCGGTTGGTCGAGCGGGTTGAGCGCCTGCTGTCCGATGCCGACAAAGATGTGTCTGCATGGACTAGGGACAAAAAGTTCTATGAGGGTGAAGGCAACGATAAATTTATGCACGGAGGCATTGATGAAATGATCGACTTTTACGGCCCCGCCTATGGCGGCTATCACCGCCTCAAGATCGGGGATGTCACCGACGAAATCAACGAGTGGTTGGCGGCCGCCTTGGATTTCGACATCCGCCCGGAGTGTGGGCAAGGGCTTCATTCCGACCGTCTGGATGGCTTGAGGCTTTTGGTCAGGGCTTGGCGCGAGAAAAATTACAGCCCGAAAAAGGATGGTTCCAAGCCTACTGAAAACATATTCCTAAACGAATTCGACCTGCTTTTCCGTATCCGAAGGCTGCGTTTCATCGTGCAACGCATCGACCGTTTGCAAGGCTCTTTGATGAACCCTACAACCGCCCAAGAAAAATTGTGCGAAGAACTGAGAATTACCGGTATTTGGGAGAATGCGAAAACCACGCAGACGTGGTTGGAAGATGTGTTGGAGAACATCATGCCGTCAGTTTTGGGTAGGGAGCAAGATAACGACATTCCGTGGTCGCAGAATTCGCAGGAAAAAGTCATATCGGTCCTCCGTAACTTGCGGAAGAATCTGGGTTTTGAACTTGGTAAACTGGTGAAAGCGCACAACGCAATGCGCCAACCAAAAGACAAAAACCCACTATATCGATATATCATAAACTCCACCACATGGTGGGAGCAAGCGGTGGATTGTATACTCCATCAGCCTACCCGTGACCAACAGTTTGAAGCGGCAAAAGAGACGATGGAAACCACTGGTTCAGCAGCCAGTTTCTTGATATTCAAAGTTATCAAGGATTACGTGTGCCGTCACCACACTGAGGCCACCCAAGCTATCAAAGGGGTATTTGCCAAACAGCATGAATCCTCCCCAGGTTGGCCGTCCTTGGCCGTCCAACTGATCAAGCTTTATTACGACAACTACCAAGGTTACGACTTCGTGTCGTTCCCAGTCGTGTATGCCACCGATGTGGGCGATGAGATTGTCACCACTGACGTGATCCGCATCAGCCCTGAAGATGCCACCAGCTTGGTGAACCCGCAATTGGGGGACAAGCGCCAGAAATTGGCGGGCACTGCCTTTCACAATTTCGGCGCATTTTTCGAGGAAAGTTGGCGGAAAAACGACATGCTCTGGGGGCGACTCGACAGCGCGGAACGGCTAATCACCGCTTTGCTTCCCGGCTGTCCGAACCTGGCAGCGGCGCTGCTGAGGGAGGCCCACCGGAAAATCTTGGACGAGTATTATGAGCCGGTGATCACCGGCCAAGCCTTAGAACAATTGGCATCCAAGTTAGCCGCTGGGAATCGAGTCGAAGACCCGCTTAGAGATTTGGCCGCAGTGAAAGCGGCCTTGCGCAATCACCCTGATCCCGACCATTTTATCAATTTCTTTAAGCGTGCCGACGGCTACGCGGTAGACCGAAAACTGACACCCGAATCTGCTGCGGAGGCATTGTCCCGCACGGCCACCGTATTCGGTAAGGTTTTGCAAGGCATCGGCGAGCAGTCCGACAGCCAGCCCACAAAAACGCTCGGCACTTGGCTAAGTCGCTTCGGCAGCATAGCCTGGGGTCTGGTTGAAGTCGCCACGCCGCAAAGCCTGTGGAGACTCCTCAACAATCATGTCCGTGACATCCTTTTATTCTTCGCGGTTGTGATGACCGGCGGTGGCTGGATATTTGGCTTCCCAGATGCGATGAAACTGGGATGGGCCTTGCTCGGGGCCACACTTGTAGTCCAGCTTGCCGTCTGGGCTGTGTCAGACTGGCTGACTGGACGAGGGAAAACCATCAGTATTGTGAAGGGCTTAGCTGTGGTGCTAGTGATCGGCCTTGCCATCTTGGGCATGCGGCATGTCTCAACCGATTTTGCCCAAGTGCAAGATAGCCTTTGTCAACGCTTCGGAGTTTTTTGCGTGGCAAAGTCGGCTGATCCCCTGCCATGACCGGAGTGGAAAGGCAACGGTCGGGATTGCCCTTGCCGTTTTGTGTGATATCTAATAGTTAATAACAGTTCGCCGCAGCGCCCAGCCCATTAAAAAGCCTGCGGCAACCCGCCAACCAGGAAATGCCCATGACTCATACACTGTTCAATTTTTTCCCCCGCCCCGAAGCCAAGGCCATGCGGTGGGAGCAACTCCTCCAACCCGTGCAAAGCGCCGTCCGCAATCTGCTCGTGATCCTCGCTGGTGCCGAACGCCAGCCCAAAGACACCGGCCAGGACGTGGCGAAACGCCAGTCTAAAGACTCTGGCCTGGAAGTGGCGAGTTGTTTTCTGGTGCATGGCGAGCGGGGGACAGGCAAGACCAGCGTCTTGCTCAATGCCAAGAAAGCGGTCGAAACGTTTTGTGAACAGGATAACTACGGCGTTTTTTTCCAAAAACCTGTAGAGCAGGATGGAAATAAATCGGCTTTATCCCTAAAGAGACAAATGGAAGAAAAAGATGCCTACAAATGTGCAAAGGAACTCAAGGGCCGCGTGGTTTGGCTCGACATTCTGGATCTGGAGCCTGTGCAACCGGACACCAATCTCCTGACCACTGTTCTGACACGGATCCGTGGCGCCCTCAAGGATGGCAACCAGGATCACGAACTCACGTCCATCTTCGAGTCGGGCGGAGACAGCGCCCGGCCTCTGCTCGACCAATTGATCGCCGACGCGACCGTGATGTGGGAAAGCATCAAGGAGGCTGACACCCGAAGCACCGCTAACCGCCAAGTCTCGGCAGCCGAAATCTATGCCGGATTTAAAGTCAGTTTTAACAACGCCATGGACAAGCTTTCCACGGAGTTGGGGCGACCCTATGGGCAAAACGAACGGCGTTCGATCATTTTGCCCATCGACAACATTGACCGCAGTACCGACCACCTGAAAAATATCGTCAAACTCGCTGAGTTGGTTTCCCATCCGCGCTTGTGGCTGGTAATGGCCGGCGGGAGGGAGGACGTTACCACATTCCTGGAACGGGCCTTTTGGAAAGAACTGATTCTCATCGGAGGAGAAGCTGGAGGGTTGGGCAAGACCGAACCACGGGGTGAAGACGAAACCTTGTCCATGGCTAGGCGGCAGGCCGCCGCGACAGCGTTGAAAATCTGGCCCCCTGGCCACAGAGTCAATGTCGGTCTCGTAGCGCCGGAAGAAACCCTAGCGTTTTGCCCGCCAGAAACACCAAAAGGAATAGAGTCATGTCAAACTATCATTGACCTATTCAGAAAAGTGGGCATTCCAAGCTTTCTTCAAGGAGATACACATAAAAACGACGGTAACGAATTAACACTGAAAGAGCATCCGATCAATTTTCTTGAACTGTTCATTTATTGTAAAACCGCCGCACCTTACTTCACTATCGACGACATCAAAAAGCCTATTAATAAGCAATTAAAGGATAATCTCAATGAACTAATAAAGCGCGTGGATAAAGAAGAATCTTCAATATGTAAGAACTTGATGGATAAACGTGATAAGTTGAGGGATAAACTTGATAAGTTGAATTTTGGTGAAAATAATAATGGGGCTACTATATCTAAGTTGGTGGGTATCTTAAACGAGATTATTGATATTGATATAATCGATCATCGCAAAGACAAATTGCGTTCCTATCTAGCAAAATGGTGCGATGATGATACTGGCAACAACAGTAAATCGCAGAATCTTCGCCTACTCAACCGGGCGATCATTGAGGAATCTTGTCCTAATTGCTTCGTCATCAACCCGTATTGGTTGACATGGGCGGGACGCAACGCGCTACGGCTTCCCGCCCGCAGTGTAATTGATCTTTGGCATCTCGTTCATTGGGTAGCCAATGATACGACTTTCTTTATGGACAACGACAACAAGGCCGAGCAAATCGCCCGTACCATGCTGCGGAATGTCATCGCAGAGAGCCAAGTAACGAATCATTTGAGTAGACACTTGCAGACCGATGTCATCTACACGGGTGGCGGTGGAACCCTCCTTAATTTCAGAGAACACAAATTGAAGGTGGAATGCATTGCATCCATCGATACCGGATCTTTCTTTCCTATTAAACCAAAGGATGATATTAAATCCAGCCTCTGCATCAGGCGCGCGAGGGACAGTTTCCCGTCATTCAAACTCAAGGATGAAAAAGAAGGCATTGAGGAAGAATTGCCAAAACTCGTCGCCGCATGGCTAATCATTCTTTATGATGTCTTGGCATTCGCGCCAAAACTCTCGGTGTTGACTCAGGCACAAATCCAATCACCCATCACCGAAACCCGCCATGCGCTCCTCCTCAATGTGGATGGGCAGGGGAAGCGGATCGTCGAAAAGGCACTACCCTGGCCGTTGCCTCAGTGGGAAATATTCCATACTAACGATCTGTTTTGGCGGTATTTGCGACACTTCCAAAGCCGCCAGGAAAACCAACAATTACTGTACCCTGATGAAAAAGAAGTACTGCCAAGGGTTTTGGCCGCCGGGTGGATACGTTGCATCTTTGATGCCTTTGATGCTCTGAATGGACAAGTCAAACAGGAAAGTTCAACTAATAGTCAATCTTCAAAGGATACTCAATCACCTAGCAGTGATGCAGGCCAAGAAAAGCCAAAAGACGAAGACAATGAAACGTGGTTTCCGATATTTTCACAGATAAAAGAAGATGGCAAGCCATCACCAGGTTGGGAGGAAGCTAGTGACATTAATGCATACATTGCCAACTATGAAAAAAAACTGTTAACAACAGCCCGTCAACTCTATACGAATTTGTTGGTTGATGCCGCCAAACCGCAGCCAAATCGCTGCTATTATGACAGCCAAGCGATGATTGATTGGTTGCTGAATGATTTACCCCTGTTTTTCAGTTCAGTCTATGTTCCAATCAATAATGCCCAAGGCTCACCTTGCCGATTTGACATAGATAATGGACATCTAGGCCAAGAGCAGGAAGCTCAAGAAACAGACCTGTCGCCCGATCTGATCAAAGCTTGGATAGAGAATAAAGAATTTATCATGGCGGCCCTGCATGGGAAGTTAGCCGATCTGTTTATACCGGAAAATGGCGCATCGGAAATAGACAAGGTAAAACTCAGAAAAACTTATCAAGCTTTCCAAGAAAGGCTCATCCTATCATTGATTGCGAAGGACTGTAACTCAAAAAAGGACGAGACTGAGAATGATCCTTTTCAAGATCAAAAGGGTAAAAAAAACCAATCCTAAAGCTAGGCTTTCGATAAAACCAAACAAATAGGGAGCCAGCGCAATGCCTTCTGACCTTTCCAGCAACATCGTCCCTCCACCGAGGCGGGTTCCCGAACCATATTTGCGGGCCGAAATCTCGGCATTCCCTGTAGCCAGCGAGGAAGCTTTTCGCCTGTCAGTGTTGGAGCTCGATCCCCGGCTACCGGAAGGGAAGAAAAACCGCAGCCGCGAACTCTGGCGTGCCTGCGAAAATCTGTATGCCCCGCACACAGGCTGGTCCTTGGACCGGCTGGTCGCGGCTCGCGACCTTGGATGGTTCGGGCAGAACTTCCTGCATACACCCGTCCCCATGCACATCTACATTCATAAATTGGCGCACAGCCACTTGATGGCGCGGGCGGGTGTCACCGAAATCAAGCAAGACTCAGACATTTCTTCCCTCGACGCCCACGACCATTACCGATGGTTGACGTTCACGCTACCCGAGGACATGCTGCTGGCCGCGCTCGGTGTCGAACCCGTCCCCCGGCGCATCGACAGCGATACGCCCTTGCTGATCCGCCGACTGCTCGACCTCGGCGTGGCCGATATCCATCAGCATGTGGGTGCGAGCATGGATTTTCCTTTGTTGTGGGCCTCGACATTGACCGCGCTGGCGAGCACCGAGATCAAGCACGATGCCCTGGCCAGTCCAGGCGCGCCCATGTCTGAAGGCAAATTCCTGGTTCGCTGGCTGCTCGCCGCCGCCGTGGCCCGCTGTGCTCTGGCCGAACACCTCATCAGAGGCGGTGCCAGTTTCCAAAGCTTCCTCCTCCAATCGGATTTGCTGAAGACACCCATTTGGACCTCGCGGCGCAAAGAGGTGCTACTGAACTCACTCCAAGCGCTTGCCAGTGGCAATGACAAACACTTGCCCGAAATCGAACCACTGCGCGATCTGTACGCAGACATCCATCCGGCGGCGCTCAGGTTCGACGACCGTCCCTTGGAGAGTGTGGACGATGCCTACCGGCGCTGCGATCCCATCGCCGTAAGGCTTGATCTGCACGGCAAAAACGTGGGGGAGCGTTGGTTCATGCGCAAATCGCTGGCTTACCTCAATCAGGTGAAAGGCGCTGACGGAAAATATGACTACCACTACGCCCGGATTTTCTGGCAAACAGTGCGTGTACGCTGCCTGTATTACCGAACCGTGGTGCAAAGGCCCCTTACCGGAGGCTTGCAGTGGTTCATCCGCTTCTATGAACGCCCTGGCAAGCTACGCAACCCCCTCGGCCCTATCATGCCCGAGGTCTCCTACCATGTCGATGGCGAGGGCCACCGCATCAAAGCCTTGGAATTCCGCACCACGGCGGCAGACACGGCCATCGAAATGGGCGAGCGCATGCTCGAAATCGTCAAATCCTGGCGGCGTGTATTGAAAGAATGCGGTCCGGGTTTAGAGCCGGAACTGGGCTTGGTCTTGCATTTTGCCAAGTCACGTGATGCCGAGAAAACATGGCTTAAAGGCGTTCCGCCGGCGTTTTGGGCCAATACGCATGCCGAACCCCACAAGGGTGGCCGGGGAGGGTTGGATGTCGACCAGGGCCGCTTTGTCACCTACTTCTCCGGGCAGTCCCGTAAAACCCATGCCATCGCCGAGTTTATCACGGCGGTACCGCAAGCCTTATGGCTACTTCGCGGTCTGGATATCGCCACCGACGAGATGGGCATCCCAACCTGGATTTTCGTCCCTCTGTTTCAGCACATCTTGGACGAGGCCGCCAAAGTGTCGATTCGCGAGGGCGCGGGGCCACCGCTGGGTGTGACCGCTCATGTCGGCGAAGATTTTCGCCATTTGCTGGAAGGTATGCGGCGCATTTACGAACATGTGCATTACATCCTCGGGAACAACGCCGGACGTCTCGGTCATGCGGTAGCCCTAGGCGTGGAACCTCGCACTTGGGCGGAATCGGTGGGTTCCATTCTAATGCCAGCCGAACAAAGGCTGTGGGATTTGGTTTGGGAATGGCGGCTGTACAGCAAATATCGCATCAAACCGGAGTACGGTGCCGCAGCTCCACCAGGACGGATGGACATGGTGCTTAACCAAGTCCGCGAGTTGTCGGAGCGGGTGTTTGGCCGCGATGGACCCTATGGCTTTTATGGGGTGGAGGTGTTGGCCGAGGCACACCACATGCTGCATCAGTTCTTGATTCCCCCAAATACCCTGAAACCCGTCATTGACATCACGTCCAACACGTTTGTAAACATGGCTAAAGCCATCAAAATGCGAAACTCCCACAGTACGGGTACGGTACGCTCTCCCGACAAGGTTGCCGACATTTTGGTAAAGTACCTCGACAGCGAATCCGTATTCCGGCAAGGACAGGCGCTTGTCGACGTGCCAATATGTAGCGACGAGGTGACGGCACTCTACGCAGTGCAATATGCGCTGCGCAGGGGAATTGCACAGAGTGGCATAGTGGTTGAAGTCAACCCTTCAAGCAACTTGCTCATCGGAGACCTGCTGGATATGCGCAACCACCCAATACTAAGGCTGTTCCCTCCCGTGCTCGATCCCGATGGCCCCCCGCCAATCGCCATCGCGCTGGGCTCGGACGATCCGCTGACTTTCAGCACCCATCTTTTGCGGGAATATACCTTGTTGCATGAGGCCGCCTGCGCGGCTGGCTATCCTGAACGGATCGTGCAGGACTGGTTGGAATCGATCCGCCGCACCGGTATGGATGCACGGTTTACCAAGTCCTGGAAACCGAGCGCGGACGAAAAGGCAAAGAAATTAGAAGATGAATTAAGCAAGTACCTACATCTTCCCCGCCGAAGTCAACGCAATTAAACTGGCGCACCATACTTTGGTGGGGTACGAATATTTTGGTTCTTTGGGAATTCGCATGGTGACCAGCAGCAGGCTGCTCACATGCCATTGTTTTTAAATGCGTAGCCACTTTCCAAGAGCCGTTTACCATGCGAATTCCCAAAGAGCCAATATTTTTCTGACAGATAGCCAATTCTGTTCGCTGAGGGTCAACAAAGACCAGTCTTTGCCTTCCCGGCCTGAAACATCTCGGACAACCCTACAAAAATATGAATCGGAACGAGTGATCGCACTAGTTTGTTTGTGAGAATCGACTTCAGCTTCCCGTTGGTTAGCCGACATTAAATGAGCATGTGTGACTGTCTGCAAAGGGTCGATATTGTACCTTAAACTCGATGTTCAAGTTTTTAGCTTTTTCAAACCGCCAAAGTTGGCACGGAACCTGATTACAACCGTTGTGTTATGTAATCATGCTGCAGCCGCGCGATACTTCAATGACGGCGTCGGCTCCAGGCGCCCCAAGTCCC
>CAIOOA010000109.1 GCA_903859815.1 uncultured Methylococcaceae bacterium
CACATTGGATTAAACGCAACAAGCCAAACGCATCGGCAGCAGATATAATACAAATCGAATCAAAAATAGGTTATACCCTACCAGAGCCTTATGTTGAGTTTATAACTAAATTTGGTTTTGTAGTATTTGATGATGTACCTGGAATGAATTGTATGTTTGATTACAGCATCATCTTCCCCGACAGAAGAGAAACCCATGAAGCTGATATTGCCTTTTTTGATCCGACGGATAAGCTTATTATGTCTTACGAAATTCTTACAACTACAGAATTCGATGATGATGAAGACTTCCCAAAATTCCCGAGAAATTATTTGCCAGTTGGCAATGATGCAGGAATGGGTCAGATTCTGCTTGAACTAGGCGAACACCCCGGTCGGGTCTGGTACTGGCCTTTCAACGAATGGGCATGGGGAACCGAAGACAATACTTGGCTAGGCTTTGTCGCCGATGATTTCTATGCTTTCATCAACCAATTAAGACCTTAATATTCATCAATAAAAAAGGAATATATCCATGGTGCATGTTTACGAAAAACTCCGTGCGCTAGAATTCGACAAGCTGCCCAAATCCATACAAGGCGTTTATCTTGCCCCGCCCGTTATCTCAGCACCTGTCGAACCCGATGGCAATGGATTCAAGCTCATCTCCCCCGCAGAGCTAGACCGCCCCGCGCCCCAAGCCCTAGTTCCTAAGTTAGGCATCAAAAGCTGGCGTGATTCGGGAAGGTTAGGGGTGATTTATCATGGCGTGAATATGCGGTTCATGGCGGGGATACTGCTCAAACAACCCACCGAACCCCAACGACTTGCCGCCCGTGCGTGGTTGGAACCCAATCTACCTTTGCGCTTGCACCTTTCGCCTTATGTGGACTTTTCCGAAGTCAGCGAAGTCCGATACCTTGCCGACCCCAACGAATGCCATCAAATCAGCGCTTGCCATCGAGGCAGTTCCGCACCGAGCCTAACCGTTGCGCTTCCACAAATGGAATCTTTTGCCGCCAAGATTGCGTCCCAACTACCACCCTATAAGCATATTATTGATTTGGGCTATTTTCCATCTGGCGATGTTTGGCTAATTGAAATCAACCCCGGTTTGACCCAGCAAGACTTGCTTGTGCTGTAATATAAGGACGTTTGGGTGGATCGCAATGACGGCAATGGTTTTGTATTCATGACTATCCACACCGGGCCGAACAGCCCCGACAGCACTCCGCTCCTGCCCCCCGGAACCAGTGTGGTGTGGAGATATAAAGCCATCTACCGCTTCCATGACGAGCAAGTAGGCGAGCGGAGCGATGTGTTGAGTGTGATGGTGGGGTTAATTGATCGTTCCACCCTCTTGGCGTCAATGCCATTAAGCAAGCCGTTCGTGGTGAGCCTGTCGAACCATGATCGGTTTGATATTTGCGCTAGTTCCCAAACTCCGGTTTGGGAACCCTTGCCTTCCAAGCTTCTGCTTGCCATACTAATGAAGCAGGAACTTCAAATAATCGTTCGTCAAGTTGGAACTTGGAAACCAGCAAGCGAATAGCCTTTAAATCGAGTAGACCATCTATCGAAAAATTAAATCCCCATTGTCGCGAACATAGGACAATGGAATCTTTGGGTTATTTATGTCTTTGCCACCGTCCCTATGCCATTTGTCTTCCCACTTTGCATAGAATAGTTCCATGCGTTCAGGTGTGAGAAGGTAGATCTCTTTAAGTTCGATGGATTCATAAACGGCAAAGATCCAATCGACTTTGCGATATTTGGCGATGATCGTAGGATTCATGTGATGATGTGTGGAAAATGAGCGTGTCAGAAGTACATTGACAGACTTGAGTTCATACTCTTTGCCTGATTCATCCACCGCATCATTGCCTTCTCTGTTGGTTAGAATTTGCAAACCTGTTACCAAGGCTATTTGCAGAAGTTTGCCGCCATTGTCTTGAAAAATGTCACCAATACCGTGTTTGTCCGCGAGTGCTTGGTATTCACGGATATAAGGGAAAAGCCTATCAAGCTCTGCTTTGTCAGGATGCGCTTTCATTAGTCTTCTCGCAGCAAGTCGAGCGGATTTGCACTCAAAGCCTTGGCAAGACGCTCTACGCTATCCAAGGTAATGTTGCGCTCACAGCGCTCCACCGAACTGACATAGGTACGATGCAATTCTGCCAATTCTGCCAATGCCTCTTGGGAAAGCCCCTTGGCGATTCGTAAGGTGCGAAGATTGCGGGCAAAAATGACTCGCAAGGTTTTGTTATGATCGTCTGACATTTTGATAGAATGCCGGTATGCATACTATAAATCTACAGACTAAAAGTTTCGGGCAATAAAATAATGGCAATGCGATTAGGATTTACAACGGCATGGGGCAAGGCTTACATAGGCGATTCGCTGGAATTGCTTGAATCGCTGGATGATGGCAGTGTCAATCTGGTCATCACCAGTCCACCATTTGCCTTGCAACGCAAGAAGGAATACGGCAATGCCGAGCAGCATGAATATATCGAATGGCTTAGCCAATTTGCCAAACTGGTTTACCGCAAATTGCGCCATGATGGTTCTTTTGTGCTGGACATCGGTGGGGCTTATCAAAAAGGCGTTCCATCCCGTAGCCTCTATAATTTTCGGGTTCCCCTACATTTTTGCGATGACTTAGGTTTTTTCCTAGCCCAAGATTTTTACTGGTACAACCCTTCCAAACTGCCCTCCCCGATTGAATGGGTGAATAAGCGCAAGCTACGCGCCAAGGACGCGGTAAATAATGTTTGGTGGTTCTCCAAAACTGAATGGCCCAAGGCGAATGCCAGTAATGTGTTAGTTGAATACAGTGACCGCATGAAGAAGTTGCTAGACGATCCAGAAGCTTATTACAATCCCGCCAAACGCCCCAGTGGACATGACATAGGGAAGGCATTCAGTCGAGATAACGGCGGTGCGATACCCTCTAATCTTTTGCAAATTCCCAATTCCGAAAGTAACGGTCAATATCTTCGTGGTTGCAAAGCGGCGGGAATTAAAGGACATCCTGCTCGTTTTCCTGCAAAATTGCCAGAGTTTTTTATCCGCTTTCTGACCGAACCCGGAGATTTGGTGGTGGACATATTCGGAGGTTCCAATACAACAGGTCAAGTCGCCGAAGCCGAAGAACGCCGATGGATCACTTGTGACTTGGAGTCTGAGTATGTTGCCGCCGGGGCATTTAGATTTCTGCCAAAGGAATTTGCGGAAGATAAAACGAGGGAAATTTATCAGTCAATTGTAGCGGGGGAAAAGATTGATTTCAGAAAGGAGTATCGGGCTAGGCAAGAGTGCTTGTTTGAGGGTGCACTATAACATCATGAGTATTTTTGACGATCTACTTAAAGGCTATGAGACAGGTAATTTTATAGGAACCATCTGTTCTTTAGCAAAGATAGCGAAGGGTAATGAGGATAACGATCTTATTATTGAATTAGTGACTTTGCATAACGAAGGAGAAATTGATGTAATAGTCGCTTTTGATTCCTTAGAAAGTAACTTGTTGAGCGGAAGAGATTTATTCATAGCCCTTGATACTTTTTCAAAAGTATTGCCAAACTTGAATTCTCCTGTTCGACCCGTTATCCAATGTGTGCTTAACCTTAATCGGTGTGCCAATCAGTCTTATTCTGGTAGTTTGATTGAAGGCTACATTAATTTCTGTGCTAAAGAGTTATCTCGTCCCATTCAGGCATTGGCAGAAATTGAAGAAAACCCCGAATTTTTGGCTGTTTTACTTCCTGCAACCATTATTGCTGGTTCCCGAATTGACTTCAATTCTTACTTAGCAAAAGCAATACGCCTATGCGAATACAAATCCTCAAAAATGTTACTGCGACAGGCTATTTTTGCTATTGGAAAGCTTGACTGGACAAATGTTGTTAATGTGCCTAATTCAGTCTTTAACACACTGGAGAGTATTGCTGAGTTTGAAACCGATGATGAAATTCTAGCAAATATAATTGAATGCGCCTTCGCACTTCTGCAAAGGGATAAGGCTCAGGAATCTCGTGTTGTTGAGATTATTATTACTGCTATGACTAAAGGTGGAGAATTTTCGCTACATGCAGCATCTAAAATTTTCTGTTCCAATTTAAATAATTTGCCCGATTCGCTTCTGAGCGTGTTATTTAATCATTTAACTCATGTAAATCCTAAGAATACAGGAACTTTACATAATCTCGACGAAGGTATTTATAAATTATTCAAAAAAGGTATCATTGAAGCAACTATTCAATTTTTTGAATCTTTGCTTCTCGCGAATTCCAATGTGTTATCAATGGAAGACTTCAAAATGACTGCCGAAATAATCCTTAATACTAATGAACTTTTAAGTAAAGTTTTAACACGTTGGTTTCTTCTCGGAGATAGTGTTCTATGCGAAGGGGTTTGTACAATAATCGGTTCATGTCATGTCAATGATTTATTATTGTATATTGATTCGACTGAACTGCCATCGACTGATTCTAAGAATATCGTTTTTATAGCTAGAAAGGCCATTGGCTATCTTTTCATGCAACCAATCAGTGCAGTTAGTATTTTAATCTCACTAATGCGCCATACTACAGATTACGAGGTTTTAGATAAGCTTGGTGCGTTACTATTTAGTCCTATGTTCATTAATTATCCTGGGAAAACACGGGATTATGTTATTCGCCAAAAGGAAAGCGAATCTAGTAATATAAAGGAAATCTTAGAATTAGCAATAAATTCGATTGACGAATATCTGGATGATTTAAAAGCGATTGGGAATCTTGTTGCCTTACATCCCGGAGAAGCACAGAAAGAAACATATTATCGTTTTTCCTCCCAACAAATGGAGGAATCGCAAAAAGCCGCTGAAGCGCAATCAATATTTACGAATATTTTTTCCAAAGAATTACTTCTCTATGGAAGAAAATCAATAACCTATATTTATGGCTCTGATGGAGAGCCTCACAGGACAGAGCTTCCCTTGCAAAGCCATAGTTTTACGATCGAATATCCTCGGATGGAGAATATTGATCCCTTTGGCTTGAATTACATGTTGCATATATTTAGAAATGAAAAGCTGACAGTATGAAACTAATACTAAAACAATATCTATCATCACTTAGAGAGCGCGGTGAGCTTGATGCCATACTACCCGATCTACTGAGCCAGCTTGGTTTGAATGTTTATTCACGTCCGGGCAGGGGCACACTTGAACGAGGTGTTGATGTCGGTGCTGTAGGTAGCCTGGATGGTCGCACGGAAAAAGTTTATCTCTTCTCAATCAAAGCAGGCGATCTGACCAGAAAAGATTGGGACAGTGATTCAATACAATCTCTTCGCCGCTCGCTTAATGAAATTATTGACGTTTACATTCCTAATCGTCTCCCTACCGAACATCGTGAGAAGGGTGTCGTAATCTGTGTTTGCTTTGGGGGAGATGTTCAGGTACAAGTACGAGAACAACTCAAGGCATTTATTGACCGAAATATAACCGAAAGTCTTGCATTTGAAGAGTGGAATGGTGACAAACTTGCAGAATTAATTCAAACAAATTTTCTTCGTGAGGATTTACTTCCAGAAAATTCACGTTCTAATCTACGTAAATCACTGGCTTTGCTAGATGAACCAGAATCATCCTATCAACATTTTGCTACTCTAATAAAATCTCTATCTTCTGTTGACACCTTGAATGACTCAGAACGGGTTACAGCAATCCGTCAAATGAGTATTTGTTTATGGATTTTATTTTCATGGGCGCGTGAGAATTCCAATATGGAATCGGCTTATCTATCAAGCGAATTGACTTTGCTTCACGCATGGAATATTTTCAAGCTTTATGTAGGGCAAAACAACAAAGTAGCGCAAGCCATCAATATTGCCTTTGAATCTATATTTACCGCCTATCAACGAATTTGTAGCGAGTTCCTTGGGACTAACGTATTGCCACATGTGGGTAAGATGCATGGAATTTCTGTTGCAGTCCATGGCATGAATAGTCTTGATATTAATTTAAAACTCTTCGATTTACTTAGACGTCTAGGTGTTGATGGTATCTGGTCTTATTGGATGACTTGTATGTGTTCTGATGATGGAATGGAAACTAAGCAAGAAATTTTAAAAGAGACACGAATGTATATGTCATCTATCAAAGCATTAATATCAAACAACCCCGCTCTTTTTCTGCCTACAAAAGATGAACATGCAATTGACATCAGTATCGCGATATTTCTACTCGCATTAGATGTAAACAATCGTGACGATGTTAAT
Source organism: uncultured Methylococcaceae bacterium (assembly GCA_903859815.1). Lineage (GTDB taxonomy): Bacteria > Pseudomonadota > Gammaproteobacteria > Methylococcales > Methylococcaceae > Methylumidiphilus. Next base: position 6,246 of record CAIOOA010000109.1, read on the forward strand.
AAATGGTTAAAGGAAATGTTTCACCGTGCAAGTTTTTCCTATAGGGTACAAGCTCACTATCCCTGTATTATAAATTCGTATAATGAATTGCTGACGCATCCTAAATCAGGAGATAATAAATATAGAGATGAAGTTACAGCAGGAAGTATTCTTTATCCCACGATTTCGCTTTGTGCTGCGCTTCTTGATGATACGGAATTGTATAATGAAGTAGGTCAATTTAAATCAAAGTATTTGCAGCATTGTAATTTTCAGTTTTGGTATCCAGATGACATGTCTGAGAAACATTTTTATACTAACATCGAATCACATGGTGCAGTATTATCTAAGGTTTGCGTTGATCGACCCAAAGAAGAATTCTTTGAGCAGGTCTTTGGCGAATGTAGTCAAAACCAACATTTTCAGAATTTATCGGCTATCAAATTTGGATGGTGGCCTTTGATTGTCGTGGCATGTCGCCATTATCGGCTACCTCTACCTCTGCATTTTTTTCGTGGTAAGACGGATTCTTAAATTTGTAATACGCGAGTTGGTTCCAGCCGCGTATTGCGCCGCATGTATTGATGTCATCGATAAAAAAATCGTGATTGGTCGAATTTCACACCGAACAGAAAACAATAAAATGAATAAAACTCTAATCTTTTTAAATGCGGCGTCGTTGGGCGAAGCCAAGCCTTAACACCCAAATCCTAAAGCAAGGTGAAACCTCCATGCAAACCGAACACTTGAAGACTGCGCACAGCCTGTATGCGCTTTATGAAACCCTGCCGAATGATATACAACAGGCTTTCTTGCAAGAACTATTGCAGCATCAGCAGGAAAAACTGGAAGACTTGGCATTTTACCTCGCTTGCCAACAAGCCAAGGATGAGGATAATTTTTTAAGTGAAGCCGAAAGCCAGGCATTCATTAACAGCTTGCCGCAATGAAGATTTTGATCAGCAAGCGGTTTGAGAAGGATGCGCTCAAAATTACCGATGCAAGAATCCTAGCGAAGATAAGGCTTGTCTTGGAAAATGCCAAATCTATCAACATGATTTCTGAAATTGTAGGGATTGAAGAAATGTCCGGGCATCCCTATTTCTATCGGATTAAATTTGATTACCGTTACCGCATAGGTGTTTACTTGGAGTGTGACACATTACAATTTCTTCGCGTCGGAGGTAGAGGTGACTTTTATAAGTCATTTCCGTGAGGGTATATATTTTAAATCTTCCATAAACATGGGATTGATTTCCGCGATGCTGCCTAGAACATTCCCGATGAAGAACACTCGGACAATGGGGAGCGATGGGTAGCGGTGGGGAAAAGATGTCAAAGCCAAGGACAGGACGGCTTCAGCAATTCTCATTATGAAGCAAAGCGTTGATATATTACCCGTCATTCCTGCCGGGAAGCAGGAATCCAGTCACATGGACGTGAAACTAGAGTCCACTAACCAGCCTTAATCAGACACTTACTCAACCGATGAGTTACCGTCCATGGCACTGGATTCCGGCAGTCCATG
>CAIOOA010000110.1 GCA_903859815.1 uncultured Methylococcaceae bacterium
CCTTTGTGACTGTCGGCGGAACCGGCACGGTGTCCGCGACAGGCGGCGTGACCGGAAACCCGGTAAGGTTCGCTTCGACCACACTTGGCATCTGCTCGATTGACGGCAACGTGGTAACTGGCATCACGGCTGGCACTTGCATCATCGCCGCCGACCAAGCCGGCAATACCAACTTCAACGCAGCACCCCAAGCCCTGCTGAGCTTCAATGTCAGCCCGGCCAACCTTCCGACTGCCTCAACCGAATGTCTGTTTAACTGGGCGGAACGCCAATACCCCAACCTGTTGGCACCGTCCGGGTCCATCACGGCAACTTCGGGCGTTTACGCTTATCGCCATTATTCGGCAAGCAACGCCTACCTCGGCATTTCCTCAACCGACCTGCATGTCTATTTTCAAGGTTCCGACGGGATATTACAGGACATCGGCCCGTTGTCGGAGTGGTTGCCGAAGGCTGCTTGCAACCCCGTCGCCAGACCACCGTTTAGATGTCTGTCTGCATGGGCAGAATTGAATTACCCCCATTTATTTTCACCGCCGGGGGTATCTGAATCGGCTTGGTTTCCCTATACTTATCAATACTATTCGACGACCAACTCCTACCTAGGGGTTTCCTCGGTGAACGATCATGTTTATTACCAAGGTTCAGTCGGTCATTTACAAGATTTAGGCGAGGCAAACTTGTGGCGAGAGAAAGCAGGTTGCCAATGACATTCGTGGATATTGGTCGAATTGCAGCACCACCGCGATTCGACTTATATCTAATGCATCAATTTCTCAAGCCTTGTGATTCAGTGAAACTTGTTTGGATGTTTTCACCATGGTCATTAGGCCCGTAAACGCCAACCCAAGTAGAAATAGGCTAATGCTGGACGGTTCCGGGACCGGATTCGAACTAAGTGTCACCACGTTCTTCAAGAAAAGCGCCGCTTCGCTGCCCGCACCGGGATTGCTAGAACCTCCAAGATATTGGCTGATGCCTTGTTGGGTGTACACCACATAACCCGCACCGACTGGACTGACGATGGTAATCCATTCCCCTGCCGTACCCGTCGTGGTCAAGCCGGTAAATCCACCAATATTGGTGAAAATGCCATACGCCGATGCATTCCAACCGCTTAAACCGGAACCACTCAGTCCTTGGTTGACTGGATGATTAGCCCCCACCGGGCTGGTCGTGTCCACGATGACAATCGTTTCTTGACCCGGCGGATAGGTGAAATTGGCAGATAATTGCGCACCCAGCGGATAGCTTGACATGCCCTCGGACCCAAACCCCGGATTCTGAACCAAAAGCTTGCCCCCGCCATTCATGAAGGTCACCAGATTGGCTGACCAATTCCCCGAACCATAAAGGCTGAATCCATCCAACCAAACCGCATCGTATCCATTTAAATTGGTTGTCGCAAAATTAGCGGGTATCACAAAATCCGCCGTCAAACCCAAACCTGTGATGGCATTCATCAAATTTGGATTGGAATCACCCAAGGAGTTTCCAGAAATCAACAGCTTGGTTGCTAAGGACGGAACGGGGGCAAGCAATAATAAAGCTACGGCAAAACAACCGGCCATGAGTCGAGTCTTGTATTGATTGGGCATGTCAACCTCGTTTGTGGTGAATAGCATCTTGGCAGGAGGAATTATTTATGCACACCCCTAGCGAATTGTCCAGTCAGGAAAAATTCCATTGCTGTTACACATCTATGGAGATTAAGTGCAACATCGTCGATAATAGTGTGCTAATTCTCAGATATGGCATAGACATCGAACATCCATGGCGTTATCACATTTTATCGACCATCAACAGCGTAATGAACTCAGGATAGCCGCAGTTGCCTCTTATCTGCTCGCTTTGGGCCTTCATGCCGGGATCTGGCAAATCTATCTGCACACACCCAAAACGATACCGCAAGAGGAACAACCCCAAATAATTGAGGTTGCATTGCTGGTTCAGCCTAAGCCAGTGCCTATACCAGTCGAGCAGCCCATAACACCCGCTAAGCTTTCACCGCCTCCAGTAGTGCCTAAGCCTCAACCAGTCATCAAACCGCCTGCGCCTAAGCCCTTGCCCAAGCCAGTTCCAAAAGTGGAAAAGCCAGTACCGAAAAAAATCGTTGAAAAACCCGAAAAGGTTGAGACACCCAAACCTAGGCGATTACGCTCAGAAAGGCCCATTTATACGCCGGAACTGCCTGAGGAGCCTGCACCCCCCGCACCGGAGCCGGTACGGGAAACGCATCATGAGCCGCCCCCTGCCCCGCCTCGGCATCATGATTCAGAGGATGAGGGAAGCGAAAGCCATCATTCGCATAAAGCTCACGCCGATAAGGGTGAGGACAATAGCTATCGTCCCGGTGCGATGAGCGGTTTTAGAAGAAGGTATCCGTCTGTCGCCCAAGAACGAGGCTGGGAAGGCACAGTGACTTTGAAAGTCCACATCAGTGCCGACGGCGACATTGGCGAGGTCATTGTCGTTCATAGCAGCGGCCACGATATATTGGATGAAGCGGCGGTGGATATGATTAAAGATGCCCGCGCCACCCCCGCACGACGAGGCGACAAACCGGTTGATTCTTGGGTGGTGGTGCCTTATCGATTCACCATTCCAAAGTAAACGGTTGTTTGTTGTTTCGCCTTGAGGCTAATCACATTTTTTTTAAAAACCGGCTAAGGCCGGGGATTACAAACATTTACCACATTAATGGATAACAACTAAGGCTAATTATGATAGAACTATCCTCCTCCGACATCGTTAAATACACCTTGTGGATTTTGATCTCCTTTTCCGCCATTACCTGGGGCATCATCTTTTTCAAAAGTTGGGTGTTCTGGGCTGTGTCCAAGGACAACAACCTTTATGGCGCAAGCTTTTGGAAGGCCGCCGACTTGCGGGAAGCCTCATTGGCAGATCAAGAAAAAAGCGCAATGGGCCGCATCGCCGGGGCCGGCTTCAATGTGTTGAACGACACCCGCAGCAACGGCTCCCGCCCGCTGGAACTCAGCGGCGACATTCAATCCATCTTGGAGCGCTCCCTGCGCCAGCAAATCAGCAAGGAGCGCAAGGTGCTGGAATCCGGCCTGTCCATGCTCGCCAGCATCGGCAGCACCGCGCCTTTCGTCGGGCTGTTCGGCACGGTGTGGGGCATCATGCATGCGCTGGAAGGCATCAGCAAGGCCAAGTCGGCCAGCTTGGACGTGGTCGCCGGACCCATCGGCGAGGCGCTGATCGCCACTGCCATCGGCATCGCCGCCGCCATACCCGCCGTGTTGGCCTACAACTACTTTTTGCGCAAGTTGAAGCTTTGCGAGGCGGAGCTGGAGTACTTCGCCACCGATTTCCTGAATCTGGCGGTGCGTTCCAACCTGAAGACCCAAGGGGAGAAATGACACGGCCTTCAAAACCAACACCTCCTTTATTGCGCGGGAATCGTGGATGCCGTTTTTTGGGCAGCCCAATATTTCCTAATCAGTTTGACGGGCTTTGATATCCATAAGGTAGTTGTGTCGTTTGACTCAGCACTGTGTGAAAAGGCTCAGTTTTTTCGCTGGCAAACCCCGTTAAATGAGCTTAACAGGCTGTAATTTGTACAATCCATGGGGTTTGCTGCATTGGCACACAAATTGATTGCCATTTATGCATAGTGGAAATGACTGATTGCGCAGATGGGCTTGCCAAGGCCGTCCTGCTATCCGTCATTCTGTATCCACAGTCTGGTAATCAATGCAGGCTTGCGGCAAATTCGGGATCTCGGTTCTGAATTTACGAAGAAGTGTTGCCATGGATTTGAGTTTTTAACACGTTTTTTTTTGATTTGGAGATTTACAAATTGACTATTCGGTTTTTTCATAAGGTTGCTTTCACGGCAGCGGCTTTAACGTTTGCTACCACATCTTTTGCAGCAAACGGTTGGGAAGGAACGTGGCTTGATAATAAAAGTACGCTTTTTCCAGGGGTGACTATTCAATCCATCGCTGCTAACGCCAACAAAAATTCTTACACGGGCAATCCGGCGTTGACGAGCAACGCATGGGGGATGCAAGGCACATGGCTTAGCTTCAACGTAACCAGCACGACTAATGTTGTTGTTTCGTTAAAGTCGCCAGTGACTAACGCGCCGGGATTTACTGTCTACAGGACCAATGGGGCTTTTACCGGCAATGGCACGGGTACGACAACAGCCCCTAATGGGGCCATCCACAGCTTCAACCAAGTTGCCCAAGCAGGAACTGCGGGTATAGTCTGGGCGACTGACGCTTCGGTCAGCCCCTCATTACCCGGGAATACTACGGCTAACGGTATCGTAGAAACGCTAGGGTATGTGAATGGTTCAAATGTTGAGTATGTTAATAGCTACGGTCAAAAAGTCAGTGCCGGTGCTCATGACGTTAGTATTGACGATCGTTTTGAAAATGGCGTTTTCGGCAATATTACTGAGGTAGGCGGTTTCAACTATTCTAATTTAACCCTAATCAATTTGGTGCCGGGTTATTACACTATCTTCCTAGGCGGCACCAATACTGGTGGCGCGGGTGCCCCGATAGATGTCAAAGTTTCTGCCACCACATCAACGCCTATGGATTGTTTGTTTAATTGGTCAGAGATCGATTATCCGACGCTCTTTATCCCAGCAGGAGCTGTTTCGCAAGCGGTTGCTCCCCTTTACTATCGAAGCTACCCAACCACAGGTACATACTTAGGTATATCAAGCAAGGATAACCATGTATGGTTTATGGGAACTGACAATGTAATGCAGGATCTGGGCAATTCATCCGCTTGGTATACCGTAGCGGGCTGTAACTAGTAGCTAAGGGTCTTAGCCGGAGTTAGTCGGGCATACAAGTTATGCCCGACATTCCCTTTATTTAATAAGGAGTCTATTGAGAAATACAGTGGCATTTTTTACTAATAGCCGATTGGCACTCATTTTATTTTTATCTTTACTTTCTAGTTCCGGTGTCTGTGATCTGCCACTCGGACCCATGCCCATTAGTCTTAAATCGTTATCGATACCCAATGTACCGGGATTGATAGACGGCTCAAATCCAATCGTAGTCAACAAGACCGCCGCAATTGCATTAGGTAAAGCACTATTCTGGGACACCAATGTTGGAAGTGATGGAATGGCTTGCGGCTCTTGTCATTTTCATGCCGGTGCTGACCGCAGAATAAAAAACCAAGTGGCTCCCGGCGGTCAATCGTCGCCCTTAAACACACAACAATTTAATAATTCCGCAATGGGTGATCTACTAGGGCCGAACCATGTTCTTGGCCTAAAGGATTTCCCTCTACATCAAAGACAGGAACCACTGCAAGAATATTCCAAAGTCACTTATGATACCGATAATGTCATCGGTTCCTCAGGTACATTCGGCGGTGAGTTTAAAGCAGTAAGCGATCACGGTAGCAGTATTGATGATTGCAAGCGAAGTGCCGATACATTATTTCATTCTGGGGATATAGGGGTTCGGCGTGTTACCCCGAGAAATGCACCGAGTGTGATTAATGCAGTTTTTAATCATCGTAATTTTTGGGACGGACGGGCGAATAATGTATTTAACGGTAGCAGCCCTTGGGGGGATCGTGACCCGAACGCGGGGGTTTGGGTAAAAATCAATGCAAAAACGATCAAAAAACAGCGCCTGCACTTAATTAATTCCTCTTTGGCTTCCCTGGCCACAGCGCCGCCATTAAACTCGACTGAAATGAGTTGCAAAAACCGATCACTGACCGATATTGGCCGGAAATTATTGCAACGCCACCCATTGGAAAACCAAAAAGTACACTGGCACGATAGTGTCTTGGGGGCATTAAGTTCAAGCAGCCCTAATAATTTGCAGCCCGGACTCAAAACATCCTACGAAACCTTGGTCAAGCAAGCTTTCAATCAACAATATTGGTCATATTCACGGCTAGGTGAATTCGGTAAGCCGGTTGAAGGTGTTCCGTATAGCCAAATGGAAGCCAATTTCAGCCTGTTTTTTGGCTTAGCGATTCAGCTTTATGTCAGCACGCTGATTTCTGACGAATCCCCATTCGATAAAAGCGCCCGTGACGATAAAAACCAACCGATCAGCCTAACCGAAGCTCAATTGAGGGGGTTGGAACAGTTTAGAGTCAATTTGTGCTCTCATTGCCATATAGGGCCGAATTTCAGTGCCGCCTCGGTAAACGCAAATGCTGCCACCAATCTGACTCACCCGGAAGCATTCGGCGAACCCACCTTCTTTATCAGTACCACGACCAATGTGGTGAATCGTATTCCATTGCTTGTCCGCGATGCGGCGGTTACCGCTTTCTTTGATACTGGGTTTGCATCCACTGGCGTTACCAAGGAATCGGCAGATATTGGCTTGGGCGGTGTGGATGATTTTGGCAATCCATTATCCTTCAGCCGGCAATATCTCCAGCACTTAGTTGGAAACAAGGACAAGGTATTGGATGCTGATGTTACCAAAGTGCGCGCCTGTGATTTTCAAGAAGAGTTTGCAGTAAATTTCCAGCCGCCCTATGTGGCAACAAGCCTATTTACCCCGGCAGACGGCATTAAGCCTCAACCACAAGACACGAAAAATTGTTTTTTGTCGGCTAAGTCCAATGCTTTCCTTCCTACGGTTAACTCTGCCAAGGCCGAGTTGAGTAACCCAAACACTAAGAAAATGGTCGCAGAGGTCAACGCCAGCTTTAAAATACCTTCTTTACGCAATGTTGAATTAACAGGGCCCTATATGCATAACGGTGGCATGGCGACTTTGGAACAAGTGGTCGAGTTTTATACCCGGGGCGGAAATTATACTAACAATGCGAAACAAGTCACCCGTGTCTTTCCATTACCTAGGCTGGCGTTCACCGAACAAAACCGTAAAGACTTGATCGAGTTTTTAAAATCATTGACCGATGACCGGGTTAGGTACGAAAAGGCACCGTTTGATCATCCAGAGATTGTCATTCCGCATGGTCATGAAGGCAATCAGGCAACGGCGACGTCTAATGCTCTTGATCCCAAGCTGGCTAAAGATGAATTTATGCATATCCCAGCAGTAGGTGAAGCTGGAACGACTGCCCCCCTTGAGCCTTTCAATAATTATCTCAAACCATAGAATTAAATTCAGAACCACGTTTGATATAAGGCTAGGGTATTTTAGGTTACGCCATCACAGTTCGAATCAAATTATGAACATCAAATCAATATTCACGTTAAGCGCACTAACATGCGCGATTTTCCAAACCGTTTACGCAAACGACAAAACCGGACAAGGCTCACCAAGCGAAGTCCACACGATTCTTGACGAGGTCGTCGTCACTGGCGAAAAACCCTCGATTGATATAACAGTCAAAGATAAGGTCACCCCTAAAGTGATTGCGAGGAAACAGGCTGAAGTTTCCGATACTGCGAAACTATTGGAGGATACCGCAGGTGTCAGTCTTCAGGCTGGTGGTGGGGTATCTTCACTACCCATCATTAACGGATTGAATGATGAACGTATCAAGGTTGATGTCAATGGGATTACCATTAATTCATCATGTCCAAACCATATGAACCCGCCATTGTCGTATATCGACCGTAGTAATATTGGAAGCATTGTCATATTAAAAGGTGTTTCGCCAGTCAGTATGGGGGGTGACAGTATTGGTGGAACTATCTCCGTGCAGTCACCTGAGCCTGAGTTCGCCGAACATGGTGAAAGCCCTTTGCTGACAGGAAAAGCCTCCTCATTTTATAGAAGTAATGGCAATGCCTTCGGAGGCAGTGTAAGCACTGGGTTTGCCAATGAACATGCCAGAGTGGATTATACCGGTTCGTATACTCAAAGCGGAAACTATAATGATGGTAATGGTAACACTATCAAATCGACCAGTTACAAAAACGAAAACCATGCAGCTTCACTCGCATTCAAGTTCGACAGACACTTATTTGAAATCAAAGGGGGTTTGCAGCATATCCCATTTCAGGGATTTCCAACAGCCCGTATGGATTTGACCAATAATGATAGTATTTTTGGTAGCGCTCATTATAATGGAAAATTTAATTGGGGCAACATAGACAGTATTGTATTTCTTGAAAATACCAATCATACAATGGATTTTGGAGCGGATAGGCGTGCCACAGAACCAATGCCCATGGAGACACGTAGCAGGAATTATGGATATAAGCTATTCGCTGAAATACCATTTGGAAATCAAGATATGATTCGTTTTGGCAACGAATACAAAAGCAGCTATATCAATGACTTTTGGCCTCCGACTTCCGATCTGCCCAGCATGATGGGTCCGAATGAGTTCCTTAATCTTAACGATGCAACTCGTAATCGGTTTGGAGTATTTGCGGAAATGGAGAAGAATTGGACCGAGAAATGGAAAACCATGCTGGGGCTAAGATACGACCACACCATGACTGATACGGGATATGTTCTAGGCTACAATAATATTGTTCCTAAGCGCTACGTTCAAATTCCTGATTTTTTACAAGCTCTAGACTTTAACACTAAAAATCGTGAACGAAACTTTTCTTTATTTGATGTGACTGCCATGACGCAATTCACGGCTAACGTATGGAGTCAATTTGATTTTGGCTACGCACGCAAAAACCGGGCACCATCGCTGCATGAGCTGTATATATGGAGTTCCAGCCCAATGCCGATGACCATGAATGGCTGGTTTGGAGATGGTAATGGATATGTTGGCGATACGAATTTACAACCAGAAACCGCGCACAACGTCACCTTCACAGCAAATTTCTATGATCCCAAGTCCGATGCTTGGAATATTAAAATAACGCCGTTTTTTAGCTATGTTGAAAATTTCATTGATGTCGACCGATGCGGTGACTGCAAACAACCCGACAATGGCTTCTACTACTTAAGGTTTGCCAATCATGATGCCCGTTTATGGGGTTTTAATGTCAATGCGGGTGCTGATTTGCTCAAAGGTAAAACATTTGGAAAAATCTCCACACATTCGATCATGAGTTATGTTAGAGGCGAGCGTATGGATAGCGGCAACCTTTATCACATGATGCCTTTCAACATCAAACTCAGCTTGGATCATGAATACAAGGGATGGAAAAGCGCTTTCGAATGGCAGTATGTGGATGCCAAAGACGACGTGCAAGCAATTAGAAATGAACTCAGGACACCCTCCTATTTTATGCTGAATGCCAGAACGGGATATAAATGGGAAAATCTGAGCATAGATGTCGGCTTAGACAACATCCTCGACAACCAATATTATTACCCTGTTGCAGGTGTTTATATTGGTGATCAATCCGCCATGACGCTAAGTTCATCCAGACCCAATACACGGAACCTTCCTGGCATGGGAAGGTCTGTGTATGTAGGTATGACCGTTAGTTATTAAAACTTAACCCTATTATAGGAGTATTAAAAATGAAAAAACTTTCATTGTTTACAATGTTATTCATAGCAAGTGTCTATGCTAACCTAGCCCAAGCAGCCAATGCCCACTATGGCATCACGCTGATTTTTACCGATGACACCACATTCAGAGGTACTTTCGACTATGATACCACTAGCCAAAAGGTCGCAAATCTGAAAGGTGAGCTAGATGATGTCCTAATGGGCAATATACAGCCTCTCAATTACCAGCTTGGTTATGGAAGCGACGGGAGAGGGGGTATAAATGCGTATGCATTTGAATTGAATACGAGTGTTATAGGCACTAACCCACCTCTAAATAACAACTCTGGCGTCCGCATAAATTTCAACGCCAAGGATCCTACATTAGGTATCGCTAACGCGGATCAATTGGCTTACATGGACTGTTCCGTAGGCGGACTTATGGGGAAGACTTGCATGTACTATTTGCCATGGTATAACCCTCCCATCCCAATGGAGGGAGGACATGGGGTGCTTTCGCAAAAGATCACCTACCTTGGCCCCATTGGTCCCGTTGATCCAGTAGCGTCTTCCAATTGCCTGTTTAATTGGGCGGAGAAAAACTACCCACAATTGTTTTCCCCGGCAGGAGCCGCTTCGCAAACATCAGCACCTTATTATTACCGCTATTACCAAAACACTAATTCTTATCTTGGTACTTCCTCGGATAATAACCATGTTTATTACTTAGGGCCAGATGGTAATTTACAGGATGTCGGGGAATTATCCGCTTGGCTCAACACGGCAGGGTGTTAGTTGGCACTGGTTAAATACGGGGTGGCAACCCACCTAGCCGAACTCGGTTTGGGAGTAATCGTTCAGTTACCCTGTATCTCCCACGATTGGAATCAACGGCAAGGCGGGGGCGAAGTACCAACAAGGCGTAGGCGCATGGGTCGCTGGCAGTGAGTGGGCCGTGGCTGATTAGTTTATCCGTATCCAATTTTCACGACTTTCTGTAGGGCTTGGACAGCGCCAGCCAACGGTCGAAGGGGTTTTTGCCATGTGCCATCCCGTTGCGGTTTTGACCCTTCCCGACAACATCCGCCGTTGATTCGGAGAACCGCCAATGCGCTACATGCGGGGTCGAGGGTCTTGGCGTGGGCGGCGGCAATCGCCAGTTTGGTGTTGCCGCATTTTAGTGTTCGCCCATCAGTCATAAAACGATAAATTCAATTGGTATCCGACCCTTAAAAAATCCTATGGGACCTTGTGACGTTTTTTTAAACGTACCCGCTGATCGACAAGTACTGGCATTACCGAGTGAATGCGCATATCATGCGCGTAGGAGGTGCTCAATGAAAGCTTCTTCACACACCCAAACTCGCAAACGTCCCGTTAACCTGACCCTGAATGAAGATCTGGTTCTGCAAGTCCGGCAGTTGACCCCTAACTTGTCTGGTGTCGTCGAAGGCTTGCTGACCGAATTTGTCGAGCGTGAAATGAAGCGCCGTTGCGAGCAATCTAAACAACATGAAGCAACCATCACGCTGTGGAACGCCTTCGAGGAGCAACAAGGCGCGTTTGCCGACGACTATTCGACACTCTGATGCCGCAATTCGATGTACACCGGAATGCCGGGCGTCAGCGGGAAACCATCCCGTTCGTGGTGATCGTTCAGTCTGCGCTGTACAGCGACTATCGACGCCGTGTCGTGGTGCCGTTGGTGCGCAAGGAATTGCTCGGGCCGATTGCCGATCCGAGTTTCAATCCGACATTCACCATCGAAAGCATTGATGTCGTCCTGCACCCGCTAGAGATTGTTTCCATACCGACCGGGCAGTTGGGGGCTTGGGTCGGATCATTGTCAGGAGCGGGCGATCAAATCATCCGGGCCATCGATCAATTGCTAAGCAGGGCTTGGCAGTAAAGCGCTCCAAGCCCTTTCCTGACGTGGTTGGAATCAAGCGCTTCAATGAGGAATGGCCCCGCCACTTACGAATCAAACAGCGCGGCATGGGCTTCTTTGGCGCGTTCCAAAGCCGGTGCGTGTGGTGGCGGATTCAGCAGGAGTTCGACAAAGCGGCGTTGGTCTTCGGCGGAAAGGCGGATGATCTGGGCCATCCTTGACGGCACGCTGCGCGGCCTCCTGGGCGGCAGAGACCACAAAGTCGCTGACGCTGCGGCCTTGCAGTTCGGCGGCCTGTTTCACCAGGTTAAGCACATCGGGGGCGATGCGGGCCGTTCTGGCGTGTTTGGAAATCATGGCGGCTTCCCTTTAAGGTTTGAAATAGGTACGGCATTACACTGTACATTTGGGTGCGTCATAGTAAATTGCCATGTTTTAAAGAAGCCGCAATGATGGAGGAGCATCGTCATGGGCATGTTTGATTCGCTTTATATCGAACTGGATGGGCGCGAGCAGGAAATCCAGACTAAACGCTTCGACTGCGTTTTGAATCATTACCGCTTGGGTGACTGGATCGATGGCAGTCTGCCGGGGGTTCGCGTCTATTTTGATCGCCTGTGGCTGGATGGTAACGGCAAGCAGGTTTATAGCGATGCCGGTTGTGAGCGCAAAGCGACTGTGTTTGTCGTCCTTGTTCAGGGTGTCTTCGTCGATTACCAGATCCATGAAGGCGAGTTGGCAGCCGATGCCATTGAACCCGTCCTGCGCGAGTTGCGGGAGCGTTGGAACGATTCGGCGCGTCTGCAGGGGTTTCTGGTTGAGACCTTGCGCACCCGGCAACAGCAGATTGCATCACTTGAACAACGGCTTAACCGCGTCCAGTCGATCATTGCCAGCGCTCGCCGCCTGAAGGGCGGCGAGTCACTGGACGGCCTATTTGGTTTGTTGCATGAAGAAGATCGAAAGTTGGCTGCGGGTGAGGAACCGTTGGACGTTATCGCTTGGGCCTTGAGCGATGAGTGTGCGCGGGGATGGTTTGGGGGGAACGGCACCAACCCTGATCCTTTGGAAGAATATCGACTCTAGCGGGAACAGCGTCTGGCCTTTGTCAGACGCCGATCCTAGGCGTTTACCTTAGCGTGTTGCAAGCAATCCAACCCTTCACGGTGTGGCATTGACGACATGGTAATTAACCAACTCGTCCCACTTCAAATAATCGATCTCATTGCATGAGGTTGCGTAATTCCGGTTGAGTAAATTCACGGACACCCCCATTTCCAACACGTAATCTGTTTGGATTTTGGCAATTTGCGCGGAAGCTTGTTGTTCTTGAATGAGAGCCTTGGCAATATCCCTGACACCTTCAACCTTCTTGGCGTTTATCCAACGAGTCATATTGTACGTGAGTAAATCTACGTTTTTCTCGCTACAGCCTAGATTAGAAAACATATGCACCCCAAATGCACCTTGCGGGGAGACATATCGTTGCACCCCGCCTAAGAATGCAAATGTGCATGCGCTATCACATTCGGCATTACTGGGTACGATGGTCGTGATGCGAAGTTCGCGGATTCTACGCCCAATCTGCAAGCTTTCTTGAAGACTGCCTCCGGGAGAATGCAGCCAGATCTCATGAATCGGATAAAGTTTTTGAGAGATATTATAAAACTGGGTGAAATCATTTTGGACAAACTCCCCGATCAGCAATAATATTTGCCGGTTTTGATAAATGAATGGCTTGAATTCAAGTGCGTTGGCAACGGAATTCAATAGGCAAACAATGAGCAGAATCATTTTGAAATAGATATTCATGGCGCAATCCTCTTCCATTGGCGGGTTTGTGGGTCAAGGCACTGTAAAGTATTTTGGTCGTAGGCTTGGGCATTTTGATAAACCGTTTCCACCGTTTCTACGCAGTAATAGCCGTCAATATAACCCCTTTTGGTGATACGCGGTTCAGCTTGAGTCGCGGGTTTTGGCTCGTCCTGCCGACTGAGTGCCTGCATCGGATAGCCCGGCGCCATGGGCTTATCCAAAATACGCGACTGGGCTTGCAGGGCGAAATTCAGGTCACGCTCAACTTGATAATGGCTTTGTCCACCTATAGTGGTCGTTTGTTGGGTGTTATAGTAGGCTTGCCTAGGGGCGCATCCATCCAAATGCGTTGCCAGTGCGGTCAACAACAACGTAGTGCTTAATTTATTCGACATGATCAACCTTCACGGAAATGCTTTTTTCAATAGTTTGAGATTCAAAGCGTTTTGCCCGATCACAACAGCCACACGTCCCTTTCTGAGCTTCCTATGGGGTTTATCAAGATAAATCCGCCGCCCGACTTCGTCGTTAGGCTGAACACTATTGAAAAAATTTTTATGGGAATGAACTGACCAAGGAAAGCGCCCTGTGTATTTATCCTGATAACAGGGATGATTCAGCCAATCATGCAAAAGTCGGCTGCTTGGCCTAGAATGCCAGCATCAAGTGTGTAGGGATGGCAAGCAAGCCTAAAAGATGTCTTTTCTGCTAACCTATATGCGTTAAAAGGTTTTCGCTTTGTTTGGGAGCCAACAGAGAGTAAAGGATGGTGCGTACCGCTTTTTTGAGTGTAAACAGATCAATGTTGAGCCTTCAATGAAAAATTTTTGCAGATTTTTTTCCAGACGGAGAAGGAGGGACGGATTTTTATCTTGAAGAAGACATGGTACGGATCAAAACATTTAACCAAAAAGAGGGTCATCGTTATGAGCGAACAAAATAGAGATAAAACGAAAAAGAAAGGAAACGCTGAGAGTCTTCTTGAGAGGTTAGCGGAAGACATAGCCGAAAGCATGGAGAGGCATATGACTAAAGATAAATTTATTTATGATTATTTTTATGCTGAGATGATGTGGCGATTTAATTTGCACAAACAAGTTAGAGAAATTGGAATAACTGATAATACAATAAAATTATTCGGTAAGGTAAGGCCATGTATAATTGAAGACCTACTTTTTTTTCATAATGCAAAAGGCTACCAATATAATTCGAGAGGAAAAGAACTTAGAGAAGATGAAGCATTTCTATATTTGAGTCATATATTTTTATACACAATTAATGTTAGTTCACATGAAAACCCAACTAGTTTGCATAACTTATTTATAGAAATGTGCAAATTTAGCCAACGCGAAGGGAACTGGAAAGACTCAAAAATCAGTCGCAAGCTTGACCAGATTCGACTGGATATACCAGGCGACAGGAAGTGGTTTGATGATTTTGGTAAAGCTATAATAAAGCATCGTAAAACACAGAGTGTTAAAATTAGTAAAACAGCAAGTAACGCCCGTGAAAAAAATGGGCCTTTTTGGATAGAAGTAGGTGAATACAAGGAGGAAATGATGGAGGAACCATCATTAACTGATGTGATGAAAATAGCACCCACTCCATTAAGTAATGATTTTTTTAATGAACATAATATATTCTCATTGAAATGTATTATAAAAACAGCCAATGATGTATATGGTCACCTTAAATCTTGTGGTTTATTACCTAGTGAATGGTTGACAGAAAAATATAAAGAAGAAAATCTTTCTTTAGATAAACTAGAAGATTTGACAGAATTATATCGAGAGGCTAAAAAATCCAAGTCTTGGATGCAAGATAAAGAAAAGGCTTTCAGTGAGGCTTTTAATCAGTTAAAGAATGATAAGAAGTTTAAAGCAATAGAGGAAGGAAAAAATCCAGATAAAGTGAAGATAGCTGGCTTTGATGAGCTGAAAGAATTTCAAGATTCCAATGTTGGTCAATCCATGTTAAATAGAGTGTGGACAAACAGAATTATTAGTGAAGAAGAGGAAGAAATAATTGATAAATCTGCTATTGGTGAGGATAGCACTAAAGACCAAATAACTAAAGTTGGAATTGAAAGTGGAATGTCGCTAACACAGAAAGATTTATTTAAAATAACTTTAGAATATATGAAGTGTATTTATAAAGATAAAGATTTTCCAGATAAAAAAAATTTGCAAAAAAAAAGTATTGAACACCTTAACTATTGTGAAAAAAAATCAACGTCAACTGGAAAAGATATTATGGATATAATTAATCTAAAATTAGTTCCTGGATTAATTGGGAATGTTATAAGGTATTGGATTTCCGAGACAAACAAACCAATCAGTCCTCTTATTATAAGTTACATAGACCATGTTTGGTGTAAACAATTACCAGTCTATGGCACGAAAGGACTAGTTCATGTGAAATCATTTAATACTAAACTAGCCAAAGATCCGGAAAGATCGAAAATGTCAAAATCAGAACTTCAAGAATGGATGCGTGAAGGAGCTTGTAGACTGTGGGATGAATTTCTTGATGATAATCACGACGATTTATTGCAACGTCATAAAATGCAGCACGCTGGCAATCCAAACCTGAACGTATGAAATTAGGCTCTTTGGGAATTCGCATGGTAAACGGCTCTTGGAAAGTGGCTACGCATTTAAAAACAATGGCATGTGAGCAGCCTGCTGCTGGTCACCATGCGAATTCCCAAAGAACCTGAAATTAGTCATCATAAATATTTAAAAGGTAAATATCATGAGCGAAATAAACAAAACTCTGCAAGATTATAAAAATCCTTGGTCTTATATTTTACGTGAAATGGATGCTGCTCTAAACCCACCCTTGCCCACTGATGAAGAAATTAAGGAGATTGCAGACCAGTTACCTCAACCGGATGATGGGGAAACGTTTACTCAATGGTTGCTCCGTTTTGAAAAAGAGAGGAAACAGGGTCTCTGGCCGAAACCTAAGAACGTGTACAAGCTAATCACTTCATGTCAGCGCATGGCAGCATCTAGCGGTAATACACTGCCAGAAGATCCAATTGAATTTCCTCACGGTGATATAAGAATGGAAATAACAAAAGTTGATAAAGCGTTGAAATTGAGCATTGATGCAACCTATGACTATTCTGAAAAAGATATTTTTATATTTGGCGATAAAGAATTTAAATATTTATTAGCAAATATTAAGTTGGATTATGATGCCAATGGTTCTACCTGTATTCCAGATACGGATGAAGTGCGCAAACACCTTTGGACAATTGTTGTAGCCGAGAAGGAAAATATATAATATTATATCTTGTCGTAAATAAAATACTTGTTCTTGTGGTAGCGTGATATCTAAGAAGCTAGACTAAGTATATTATAGTATTTGATTTGTATTGGTCGTTTTTTTTGCATAAAATATGGAGAAAAATAAATGTATAATGATATAAAAGTATTGATACCAATAATATATCCTAATAAGGATTATGCAGAATTAATTAAATGCCAATGTAATGATGTAACACAATATGAAATAGAAGATGAATATGAAAACAAAGATAAATTTACCGGTTTACCAATTGGGTACAAAATAATAAAAAAATTTGATCATAAAAGTATTGAAAAATCTGTAAACGTGGTCAAAGACTATCTTAAAGGTTACCATAATTTACAAAAAAAAATTAACAACCTTAGGTTTCACGCTAGTGATACAAAAAAGGCTGAACAAAATAGTTGTGAACTTGGTTTTGCTTTATTATTGTTATCTAAATTAGTATCGCCAAAATATCAATATTTTGCAGCTACAGGCGAATTCGCGTTGGACGTTGAACGTGGAAAAAACGAAAAAGGAGAATTGCCAATAAAAGCAGTTGGGGGTTTATTACAAAAACTGGAAGAATTAAAAAAACTCTGTGAGACAACAAGATCAGAACAACATAAAATTGAGGCAATATTTATTCCACATGATTATGTTATTTATGACGATAAAAAAAATATCACTGAACCTGAAAAAATATTAACAGGTGAAATTCGTAATATTATAACTTATCTAAAAAATTCAGGTATAAAAGTTCATGAAGTCTCAACATTTGAATCTGCTGTAAAAAAACTTGGAATAGACAAAAACAAAGTAATGGAAGAAGAATTTCGCCTCACTGGAATTCCACCTATTACTGTTGAAGGCAAAAAAGAAAATGGTTTTATTGCTTCAATATATGAGCACATAAAAAAAATAAAGCCTGTTTTAAATAGACACAAAATATTAGTTTATGGAGTTATTCTAATTGTCTTAATTATTATTATTTATGTATGGAAACAAATGGAAGAAAGAAATGAATTTCGTAAAGCAGAAGATATTATATCTAATCAAAAAGCAGATGATAGTGATAGCTATCATATGGATATACATAAGGCAATACAAAATCTACAATATGGATGTTTATATCTAAATCCGATAAATTCAGATAAAAATAAAGACCCAGAGGAAAAATTAGATAAAGCATTTCTTCAGTTTTGGAAACTAAAATCAACCCCAAAAATACAAGCAAGCCTTAGCGATACAAAGGCTATATTAAAATATAGTGAATGGACAAGCTATTACCTTTCTATATATTATGAAAGACATGGTGATGTAGAACTTGAAAATTCTGCTAAAAGGCATTTCAACCTATCTAACCTATCAAAAAATAAAAAGGAAAGTGAATTCACTGATATTCCATTTTGTCTAGATATAAATAATTTTAAATAAATGTAAATATTCTCAGTTTTGGTATGGCTGCCACTTAGGTTTTAGAACATCCTTGACATCTCTGTTAAATGAATCATGTCTTCCTTTTAATGAACCTAGATGGTCGTTTACACATTTTTGAAAGTCAGAATATTTATTCTTTTTTATACTATCTATATTACCCAATAATTCACTCTCTGAACTAATGGTGTCTACGATCTTTCCATTTTGGAGTTTAGAGTAATCCAATTCTATGTCTTGGTAATAGCCTTTTTTATCAATTATATCCAAGATATAAAGTGAATTATAGCCAATAATCTTATATATGACTTCGTTATCATTTAGGGCTTTTATCCATGGAGCAGTTGGAACCGCCATAGCTATAAATGCAGAAATATGTCCTGCTTTAAGCTCATCTAAGGCTTCTTGTTTATCACCATAAGAAGATTTTATTTTATCGGTTATATGTATTATTTTATTTACTATACTGAATGATATTATCGAGCTTGACCAAACTCCAATAGTTTCACCTTTAAGATCACGGAGGGTTTTAAAATTTCCATTATCTAATACAATTATATGCATTGCTTGTTGACCAAGAGCAAGAAGAGATTTGAGATTTTCGTAATGTTGTCCCTCTTCACCCCGATCTATAAGTACGTCTAAAGGAACCATCCCAGCATCGGCATCATTTGTCTTTAGAAGTTCTAAATTATGAAATCCACCGTGGGTGACAGAGCTAGTATTGTTAGGTTTTATGGTCTTTACGGAATAATGATTATTTGATTTAATGTTATAATGACATGCATAATCGTGACAATATTCTAGAATATCATCTACTATTTTATAATATGAACTGTCTTTATCACCGCTAGCTATTATTATTCTGTTATCATGATCTCCGCAATCAAAAGAAAGTTGATTTTTAGCATTCGCTGTAGGGACTAGCCACAGTGCATATAAAACATAAAATATTCTGATAAGGAAAACCTTCATATCATCAATCCTTATATTAAAAGAAAAATCATGAAAATATTAACAAAGCTGAATTATTAAAAATACTATCAAATTAATATTTATGAAAAACATAAGCTTATTTTACAAGCCATAAATTTTAACCCAATAGGTCACAAGTGGGATGATTTAATCTCAAGATGGAATGCTTTTCACCTTCGTATTATTCTAGGGCTGGTCGTTAATCCTAATTCACTATCTTACCCTAATTCTATCACTAATTTTACACAAGGCAAAAAATCTCCAAGTGGCAAAGGCTCGCTGCCATCCAAACATGACGGTCAGCCATAACCTGGTCAGTGTAAGTCGGAAATTCTCGTTTGCCCTCCATGGACGCTGGATTTTGGCATCCCTGCCAAAATGACGGGTTCACCGCGTCTGTCCAGCCGTCAATCTCGCTGACCTATTTCCTGTAGCATCATTCGCAACCAGCTTGCCGGAAACATCGGCTGGTCCGAGTTTATTCCGGCCTATCGGCTTTTCCAGTTCGACTTACCCAGTCACAGCAAAGCCGAGATGCCTAGTTTCGCCCTAGCCCGTTCCGCCAAAAAAGCAGGCAATAGAACGTTTAAGAACGGAACGATAGCCCCGACGGAGTAAAGAAATGGGAGTTTATAATTCATCGCCTTGACTAGGCTGTAGGTATAGATCGGTTGCAACACATAAGGTACTATCACAATAAGCCCAATTATTGGGTTTAATATGGAGTTGCCTATGGCAAATAAAAATGTAATCACACACCAGAGGATCTTGCAAAATTCATTAAAGCAAGCTGAATTAGCGGCGGCGAGTGCCAATGGAGGGGAAATAACCTGCCCAAAGTGATACAATTGAAGTTTCTTAGAAAACAATATCTATCGGCAAATGAACAGGTTGAAAGAGAC
>CAIOOA010000111.1 GCA_903859815.1 uncultured Methylococcaceae bacterium
GACGCCAGCGAATGTCGAAGCCATGTTGGCGTTGCGGCTTGCCCGTGCGAACCGGGAATATGACGACTATTGGCGTGGCATCGAAAAACAAGCGGCATAATAGGAATTTTGCAAGGGGCGCATCACTTTTAATCACACCCCGTCATATCCATTCGTCTTACCCGCCAGCAACACATTCCGCATAACTTAAGGATGATGTGGGGCCGATTGCAGCGCGTCGATCAACTTCTTAAGGTTTGCTGTTCGTTTAGCGGGTGGAAACAGATCAACGAATTGCAGTCGATCCAATCTCCGCGTGGCATCAATCTCGCACATTGGAATCTCGCAATCGGAAAAACGCACCGGAATTAAAAATACATTGCCGGGAGCGTATTCGCGTAAAGCCCCAATTGCATTGGCAGCTTCGGGGTAGATTCCGCTTGTCGTTCTCGATTCGGTCTCTGCCGACAAGCAAAGCAAAACGGCATAAGCATGCTTCATAGCTTTATCAATCTCCAGCTTCCAATCTTGGCCTGGCAGGATGTCTTGATCCCACCAAACCGCTTCACCTGCTGCAATGAGATTATTATGCAGTTGTTCAGCCTCATCCGAGTTGTCGTGGCAATACGATAGGAATACATGTTTTTTACTCATAGTGACCTCCAATGATCTGGTTCTTTCTTGTGTGTGCCGCTCTGCGCGACGTTCGGGTGTATCGACCCCATTCAGCAGGTCCGCCACCGGGTATTCTTGCTGCGCCCCTTCCGGCCAAACCGTTGATTTACCCTTACTCTCAAGCGTGAGCAGAAAATTGTAGCTGACCGTCACGCCCGGCTCGCCCGGCACGGGAACGCGCTGATCGACAACCAGCCCCTTGAGATCGCTGTGCTGTTCGTCGAAACGGTCTCGAATGATGGCCAATAAATCCCTGCGTTGTCGGGCAGGGCCTGAAATGTGGATATCGACGCGCCGCTCCCGTGCGTCCGCCCTGACGACGGCCCGACAACCGTCGCGATTGAGTACGACACCGGTTCGCCACCGCCACTTTGGGTTCGCTTCGCTGTGTCCATGCGTCTGGACAATGAAGCGCGGCAACAAGCCTTCGGGCAGCACCTCATATTGATAGCGGAAGCCCAATCCCGGCTCGGCCACTAGCAATCTGATCTCCTCGGGTTGATTTTCGCCCAATAATTCTGGTACAAGGTAACGTTTCCGACGACTAGGCAATTGAAAACAAAGCTGGAATTTTTCCATCAACGCCAGCAGAAATTCATGAGAAGAGGCAGGATAATCCTGTGCGTCTAGCGCACCCGCCAAATCGGCAATTTCCAGCACCCCTTCACGCTCTTGCCTCTCTTTCTGACCGATCCGTAAGAGCGAGTAAATGCCCTCGGTGACCCAGCGGGGATTAAGCACAGAGGTTTCGCGCAAGCGCAGATCGTCACGATAGTTCAAGGCAATGCCCAGAATATGCAAAAAACCCGCTAAATCCCGTTGCGCCTTGGCGTCCTTTTCTCCCAAGCTGCGGCAAATTTCTTGGTAACTATCCCAAGGGAGAAAGTTTTCCTTCATCGCGGCCAATCGTTCTTTAATATCGAACCAGTCGGCTGGAAAATCGGTTTTGCGGAGTCCCACGTTTTCTATTGCATCAAGAATTGATTGATGCAGTTCCGTAACACCCAATGCGCCAACGGGCGTATTCTGGCAATCCGTGTGAACGAATTTAGCAATCTGGGGATATTTTTCCAGTAGTAAGCCACGGTTTACGTCAAACGGATGCTGAATCGACTTGTTCAGCGCGATAATAATAGGGGAGTGACCACCGAAGCTCTTAATCAATTGCAGCCAGTATTCCGCGTCCTGCGTTGCGGACCCTTCGCGGCCACTCAGCACGAGCAAATAAACCGTGCGTTCCGTCAAAAAGAACTGATGGGTGGCGTGTAGGATTTCTTGCCCGCCAAAATCCCACACATGCAGCCGTACACTATCGCCATCGGCTAGGCTGACCTGCCATGGCTGAATCTCTATGCCGGGGGTTTCCTGCTCGTGTTCGTCAAACGTGTCGTGAATTAACCGCTTAATCAAACAAGTTTTCCCCACACCGCCCCGGCCTACGAGTATCAGCTTCGCCTCATTTAGCCGCCGTCGGCCCCGCCTTGTGCGAAAGTAATAATCTAGGATATCGGCCGGTCGTGCTGGCTGCTTTTGATACATGGCGAGCTGGATTTCGATGAAATCTGGGCCAAGCACTTCAACGGGGAGGCCAAGATTGTCGTTGTAGTGCAGATAGAGTGACTCCAACTGAATAAGTCGGCCCAGCGACTCCGGCAACGCCGTCAAAAGATTGTCTGAAAGGTTTAGCGACTGCAAGGCAGCGAGTCGGCCCAGCGACTCCGGCAGCGCCGTCAATTCGTTGGAGTAAAGGTCCAGCGACTGCAAGGCGGTGAGTTGGCCCAATGACTCCGGCAGCGCCGTCAATTGGTTACGGTCAAGCTTGAGTGACTGCAAGGCGGTGAGTCGGCCCAGCGACTCCGGCAGTGCCGTCAGTTGATTGTCGGACAGTATCAATGACCGCAAGGCGGTAAGTTGGCCCAGCGACTCCGGCAGGGCTGTCAATTGGTTCCAGGAAAGGTTCAGCGACTGCAAGGCGGTGAGTCGGCCCAACGACTCCGGTAGCTCGGTGAGTTTCAACGACTCATCATCCCAGGCGCCGCTGAGATCCAGTTCCTTCGCCCCCGATCGCCGTGCTGCTTTAATCTTCTTTTCAGCTTTTTGATACGCTTCGTCTTTTGCCATAGCCTTAGCCATTCCCATTAGCCCAAACCTTTAATAATGCGGCTTGATTATATCCATTATTGTCGAGTGCTTCATCAGTCCTTTTGGCTCGGTGTTGATGGTGAGGAAGGCAACAAGTTTCCACAAAGTAACAGCCAGAATCTCCTATCAATGTCCCCCAGCCGACTTTAGATGCGTTCGTTGACAAAGCCAATAGTGCGCATCTAAGCCGGAAGGGCCATACTAAGACAAAAAATCAAGGCAAATACCACAGCGATTCACGGAAGTCCTTTTCAGCGCGAGGTCCACGGCTGATTAAGCTGGTAGATGGCAACCAGCCTTTGCCCATCAAGGGACCGGTAACCGAGGCGGCCGGGACGATGGTTTCCGTTATGGTGAATTCGCTTTGGGCCACGTTGGAGCCTTCCAAGGCCACCATCCTTCGCCAAATCGGAGTTGCGTCATAGAGAATTTTGCCGATGGCATCCACCGTCATGCTGGTGTCATCCCAAGGCGGCGGCAATTGCGCTATCGACGAACCCAAAAACTGCATGTACGCATACTCTGGCTCGATCAAGCCATAAACTGCCGTTCTCGCCGAATACGGTATGCCGCCTGTGTAAGCGTAGATGGTGATGCCGGGTACGGGGTCAGTGATGCGGTCGGTGTCAGACGGGGCATGCAAAGGGCTGGTGACATTGTATTGCCCTAGCCCCGTGGTGTTGACCCGCCCTTGCGGGTTGCCGCCATGCATCCAGTCCACTGCCAGCAATGCACCGGACAGGAAGCGCTGCTCCCCGCTCATGCGCCAAGCCGCGATCAAATGCCTGATCGGCATGAATCCGTTGGCCCCCCATCCCATCAACGGGAAATAGCCTTGACCCGGCGCATGCCAAAGTTTGCGATAAGGGCTTTGCGTCTGCTTTGCCAACCAGTCGTCGGCATTTTTCACAAGGCCATTCTTAGCCAAGTCGGCCCAACCGACAGGAAACAGGCTGGGTGCGAGGGTGATGTCGGTCAGATCGTAGGAATTGGTTCGCCAGTACAAAGCCCCCACTTCGTCTTTGAACAGGGTTTGCATGTTTGCCGTATCCAGTGCGCTTCGATAAGCGGGGTCGCCCGTAGCGAGCCAGAGTTGCACCAAGGCATAAAACACCCTGCGAGAATCGACCGTGGGCGATTCGGTCCAAGTATGGATAACCCCCTTGTCGGTTTTGTAGGACACGTTGACACGCGGACCTGTGTCAATACCGAAGTTAAATGCACGTTTGGCACTGTCAATGAACAATGCGCCCCTCTGGACATCACCCGCTTTTACCAGGGCGCGGCCCAGCAATGCGGCACTTTGGGCGTAGGTCAAACTGGAATTGTGCGTAGCCAATCCCAGATAATAGCGTTGGGTGTCGATGGCCGGATTGGGTATCTGAGGATGGCTAGTGGCCTCGATCCGGGTGCTGACCCGCCCATCCGTTTGTTGGGCCAGCCGCCAAACCTCCATGCCCCACGCCGCCTCGTCCAGAATGTCGGGAACGCCATTCCCACTTTCCGGTAGGTTGAGTTGCCCGTCGGTGAAATTTTCGGGAAACATCAGATAGGCATGGGCCAAATCGTTGACGGCTTTTAAGTGCGAGGGGTTGCGGTCAAAATCCGCCGCATCGTGCCAGCCGCCTTTCAAGCTTGGAACCACGGTGTCGGTCGCGGTGAATTGGATCACATTGAAAAAGCCATAGCTTGTTGGATAGCGACCGTTCTCATCCCGAAGCCCCCAACCTTCAGCCGAATGATCCCGATAATCCTCGTCGTCGGGAGGAAAACCGCCATACCAAGTGCTGGTATGATTGTCGCCGCGAGGCCAAGCGGTGTAGGGTGCGGTCAAATTCACGCCGCAGCGTTGGTGATACATGCCTCGGGCATGGATGTAAAATGCTTCGCCCAAGGCATTATTGCCTAAGGTGAAGGTGCGGGAGCGACCCATGCCGGGAACGCGAATGTAATAGCTACCCGGTGTTTTCAATGCTGAAAAGTCCATTTGATAGACCCATTCACCGGAGCCTTCAAGTTTCCTGTCATCGGCACGAAAAGCGATCTTGCCACTGTAAGCCAAGCCATTGTCGCCGTTGCGCCTGACCTCAAACATTTGCCCGTCGAACCTGGCAATATCCATAGCCCCTAATACCGGCCCTAGCCATGCTCCCAAATAGGCATATTTCTCCGGGGCTTCGGGTAGATATCCCAACTGGTTGGTTTTGATGGCCCAAGAAAGCGTGTCTGAATCGTTGTAAGTGAATGACATTGCATGTCCCCAACGATCTGTCACCGCGTATGTCAGTCCGTTTTGCAGGTCGTATGGCAAGCGCAGGTAGCTAAAATAAACCACTTCCGCCGAATAGGCGTGGATTTCGCTGCCGTCATTAATGACTGCCGGAAAATGGAACTCCCGCACCGCTTGAGGCCAAACTGCGTATTGCGAAGGATTTGGAAGCATCATGCCGCCATCGTCCTTGATCTGGAAATGGTCGGCGCTGGAAACCGCCTTGAGCAAGGCAGGACGGTAATTGATGAGCGTTTCTTTGATGGCGAAGCCATATTGATATTGGTAGAACCAGTCTTGAACCAAGGAACGCTGAGCCTCCAGTTCCTTGAGGAAAACACCGCAATCGGTATTGATGCGTTTTTTTAGCCAAGGATTGGGGTCTGAGACAATTGCCAGCGTCCGCTGGTCTAAGACGCGTACACCCATTTCCATGGAAGGCGTTTGGGTTTGGGTCGGAAACACGCAACGCTTGGAGAGTATCGGGTTCTTTGGCAATAGCGGACCTTCACAACGCAAGCCCGCGCCGTTGGCCCGACTCAACAAGGTGATTTCGTTTTGGGTCAATGCACGGCTCCAAAGGCGAACCTCGTCCACCCGCATGGACGCGCCACTAGTCAACCCGTCGGTGCTTTCAAACTCGCCGATGCGGAAGGGCTTGCCAAACAGGCTCGCCTTCAACAGGCTTGCCTGATCCAACGTTCCAACCACTTGTTCCGGTACTGCTTCATTGCCATCGATGTAGACTCGCAATGGCATTCCAGTCCGGGATATGGGCGATAGCACTACGGCGACATGATGCCAGCAGCGGTCGCCATAGCGGGCGTATCTGATCGAAGGGCCGTTGCCCATAGAACCCGTATTGACCCACAAGAAGCCCCATCCCACGGTTAGTGAAAACTTGGGTTCATTCCAATAAGTATTGCGCCCAAAGCCAAACAAGGTTCCCGCTGTATTATTGTTAGGAATCAGCACCCAGCCTTCCATTGTAATGCCTTGAGTACGGGAAATGCCTATCAAACGAGGGTTGGACGCGCCGTTCCCTGTCGGGTTGCCTGTAGGCCCGTAACTATTGGTATTCGGCCCGCCAACATAGGTCGATGGCATGAAACCGCCCGTTGCCACTGGCACGAGGTTGTAACCGCTTTGAATATCCCGCCAGTCTTTTTCCAAAGGCCAATAGCCCACCAGCCCAGTGTTACCAATGACCGTGGTGGCCGCAAACACAGGCAAGGAACTTAGGATGAGGAAAAATAAGGCGATGAGGCAAGATGTGATTCGCCATGACGTATTGAATTTCATGGCTATAGGCACAGAGACCGTTATTGGGTTCGATTCAAATGAGGAAAACATAATGGCACCCCCCTTATGATGTCAATCAAACCTACTTAAGCCATCCTTCGCATGGCATACACATCCAGGGTTTAGTCCAGTGGCTTTGCGCAATCTATTCGCATGGTTTAGCTTTCGTAGGTAAAGCAAGCATTTAGCAACGATATAAAACCTCGCAACAATTGCGCCTTATACGAAATGCCTATAAATCATCAGATTAGCTTATTGATTTAGAACTAAGAAATAGGTGTTTGTCGCCAATTACAGACACCTGATCAAGAAATGGTGAACGATAGGGCTTAACACCGTCGCCTGTACCCGACAACAAATTACAATGGCGATTGGATTGCGACTCAAAACCTCAAAATGGACAAGTCAATCCGGCCTGATTCTACCGGCGGACACCAGTGAGCCGCCAGTCACCGGCCGCGAGAACGTGAACAGCGCGTCGGCGATGCCGTCACCCACCCCTGCCATTCGACGAAGCACCTGTTCAAAAGCGTCCAGCGACTTGCCGGCGATGAATTCCAACCCTTGGGCTTGCGCCGTGGTCCACGGCATGGAACGGCGAACCATGAACGCCTTGGGTTCAAATTACTCTTGGGCTTTCCGTTTGACATGGGCAGACTTGGGGGCATCGTCCAATTCTTGGTTGGCGGTTTTATGGACGCTGACGTTCAGATTTTGCTGATGTATTTTGCCAAAACTAATCCAGCTTGTTTTGCCTCCACAAATTCATTCGGTCTCGGATCAAGCCGCATGTGTTCAAGCTTTCCTGTAAAGCCATTTCGATTGTTTGGGTTGCAAAGAGCAAGCAATGCTTTGACTTGTTCCGTGTTTCGCCATGCGTAACCAAGTTTTTCACCCATATATCTTTCAAAGCTTTCCATACAGCTTTGTAAGCTTAAATTTTGAGTTTCAGCACTTTTAAGGTTTGGTTTGATTTTACCCCCTTTTACGATCAAGCTTACTTGCCCAAATCCAAAAGATTTTCCCATGCCTAATGAATACCGACATTGGACATTATTACCAAAGCTCATGGCCCAGCATAATGCCCCAAGTTCTTCGGGCTTAAGATTATGAAAAACCAGTCTGCCGGTAAATGTACTATCTTTGGCAATAGTATGTAGTTTGACTTGAATTGACTTATTTCTGGCCTGAGTGTCTTGAATTTCTTGAACCTTCACCTCATCATCAGGTCGAGTGGGGTAGCGTTTCCAGCCTCGTAGCTCTTGTTGGTAATGGTCTTGCGTTTTAACATAGGTTGCATATTGGGCCTGTTGCCCACCACTCAACTTGTCATGGAAAGGTGGTGAAGTGTCCTGTTTGATGTAGTTGGGGTAATAACTTGGTTTTGGACTGATAAGTATGGTCGGTTGTTGTTCCGTTGATTGATAAGTGCCGTCTGCTGTCGCCAGTTCAATGAAAACCCTCCCTTTAAGCCCTTCTTCTGGTTTTTCGCCGATATTGCCAAAAATCAGGCTGGCAAAATCAGGTTTGTTTTCAAGGTGGTCGGGATGGTTGTGTCCAACCATGTCATGGATATAAAAGACTGGCACTTGCTGCCCTTTCCAAAACTTGCCTTTCCAATAATTCGGCCATGGCATATTTTCATGATTTTTGGCATCGTCACCGTGAATGAATAGAAAGTCACGCCAAGCAGCGGGGTCTATGTCGGCAAGTTTAAAGCTATCGTTTTCTCTAATGTCATAAAACATGAAATCATTATGTTTTCCTGGCTTGTCCAATTTCCCATACTTCCACTGATCAACTGATATTTGCCCTGTGAACACAGGAAAGGCAATCGTTTTACCTTGGTTAATCTCGATTACTTTTCCTTCTTTGACATTGATTTTGACTTCATACGCATTGGGTAAACCATTATCCTTGCTTAGTTTTTCCCAGCGTTGATACTTTTCTTCGACCTTTGAACCCTTGTCATACAACGATTTTTTTTGATCCAAACCCCACCACTTCTTCAAATCCCTCTGGCTGATTTTTGCCATTTCGCAAGGCACTATTTCCGGCTCTCCTTTTGCGCCTAGCCGTAAAAAACCCGCTTTTACATGATTGCGTACCCTTGTGGTATAAGACAAATCCACATGTTTTCCACTAATATCCCGCAAGCCATAACGCTTGTCATCCACCATCCTAAAATGGGAAAAAGTCAATATCTCCAACACACTGCGAATCATGCCGCGCAAGCTGGAACCTGGGATTGCCTGTTTGCCGTCAGGTGTTTGAAAAAAATTGACCTCACCGGGTGAATGCTGATTGGCCGGTTTTTGCTTGCCGCCCACTAGCAAGGGTGAATGAGCCGTCAAAGTAAATGTTAACCAGCCATGGGCTTTCTTCAGTACCGTCATAGCGAATATGTAGGGATTGCTTGCCATCTTCCGATACACATTCGGCCGCCAATATAAATCCATAGTCATTAGGATAAATTGCCGGCAAATCACCATTGAGGATGACTATATTGGTGCTTTGGAATGTTATCCAGGCTTGTTTGGGCTTAAAACCCACCATTTGTTCCAACGCTTTATCAGAAGAATGGTAACGGTGGCTTGTTGAATATAATCTACCCAACTCCATGCCGGGAAGTGCATTTTTTCCGGCAACCAAGCCATAAGCCATTGTTAATTGTTGAAGATTCATTCAGCACCCAAGGTTTTGCCATTAAGCCAAGCGGCTTTATCAGAAAAATGCAAAGTCGCCTCAAACAAACCATGTCCATTGCTTGCGCCCCCGCCAAAACTTAGACGACCTTCCTGTAAATCAACCAATGTATTTTTCAAGGCGATGCGTACCACATTATCTAGTCCATCCGTGTCAATTAACATATTGACGATGATCGGTTTTTTCCACACCAATTCCTCCGAAAACAGAAAATGCTCACGCACGTCCCTGGAAAAACGGTCAATGGCATTGTGCATCATCAGTTGTAAATCACTGGGGTTAAACTCGACGAAGGCATCATCAATCCAAATCTTGCCCGCTTGGGCTTTGGGTTGATTTTCCTTGACCTCATTGCCATCTTTAGTGGGTCGGTCATCGCGGGCGAAGCCGAACAAATTCTTGACCGCATCGCAATGCTCGGATTTTTCGTAATCGGCAATGGATTCTTGATGTTCCTCGGCCCAATATGAATTTAATCGGTTGGCGTGGAAAGCCACGCGATGGGCCAACGCGCCTTTGATTGATGAGGCAGGGATTAACAGTTCGGCTATGGCAATTTCAACATTCCCGCCATTCCATTTCACCCGTTGCTCGGTTTTCGGTAACAGATCGGCGAGCTTGCCGCTGCCATCTTGGCAATGCGCCGTGTCTCCTTGCCCAATGCGCCAAAATCCTTTCGGTTTAAGTTTCAACGTGGCAGTGACAAACCGGGGCGATGATATTAATTGGAATAGGAACGGTTTCAAAACTTCGACTTTTGCGAGCGAGGAGTCGAGTTTGGCAAAAGACTTTCGACCTTGTTTATCCTTTAGATTAAAGCTGCCGCTATGGGCTTGCACCACTTTCAATTTGCCCAAGCCCGCCCTCGTACCAGCACCGATGCGAAACAAAGGATGGCCCAACAGCTTGAGAATT
Source organism: uncultured Methylococcaceae bacterium (assembly GCA_903859815.1). GTDB lineage: Bacteria > Pseudomonadota > Gammaproteobacteria > Methylococcales > Methylococcaceae > Methylumidiphilus. Next base: position 9,989 of record CAIOOA010000111.1, read on the forward strand.
TCACCCCAGCGGGAATCGTCGACTTGATGGCTCCATAACGATAGCTCCACACTAAAGCGGTAGCCTGCTGGCAGCACCGAGCGGTCAAATTTGCCCATCTTCTCCGCAGCGCCGCGATGGGAAATACGCACCCGGTCACGGAAGACGGGCGTGTCGGCGGTGGCTATTGCGACTTTCAACAGCTTATCCCCTTGTAGGCAGTTCGTAGCCTGAGGGCCGAGCAATAAGCCTTCCAATGGTTTACCCTTGCTGTCTTGCATCACGCCCCAACTGATATGCAGCTTGGATGCCTCGCCTGTGTCCCCCTCTTGATAACCAAACAGCCCATGGATTTTTTGTTTGACTGCTGGGTCATCCTCATGGGTCAGCCAGTAAAGATGGCGCAAAACCCCCGCTAAACTGCTGCCTGGAATGGCAGGCAAACCGTTTGCATCACGCACCAGTTGCACATCAAATACGCCATCTATTGCACCAGTGCCGATAGACAGCGGTGTCACCGTTTCCAATGTCACCCGTGCCACATAAAATACGGATAGCTCAGGTGTCATTGTTGTTTCTCCTTGTTCAGAATGGCTTGAATTTCACGAGCCAAATGCTGCAATATCCGGCAATTCAAGGGTTGCTGGGGTGATTTAAGCCATTCAGCGAATTTTTGGATTTTATTTTCGTCTTCACTAACAAGGTAAAACTCATCTTGCCAACCGGGGGCGTTGGGTTTGCAACACCAACCTGGCTATCAAAAAGCCGCCTATCCAAGTCATTGTCATTGCTTGCGCTTTTGGCAGCTTCGCCCACATTGCCCCATTGGCTGGCAGACGGGCCGATGGGGGTTTTGTCCGCCCAGCCCTTTAGCTTGCGGGCCGAAACCAGCAGTTCGCGGTATTGATGGGCAAGTTTGACCGCCAACTCCCGCTCTTCTTGGTAGTTGATTTGTCGATTGCGTTGATTTTCCAACCATAAAATCAACGGGCTTTTCGACAAGCTGTGAGGTGTCGCCTGAGAATGTTCACTAGTCTTGTTGGGGAACTGGGGGTGCAGCGTTTTTAACAGTTTAGGCTCCAGCCAAACATGGCCTAGGCCAGCTTCGCGGTGCATCCCTAGGCCGGATTGCAGTCTTTGCAGATGCTTTTGAGTTAAAGTCACGGGTTGCTCAAACTCAAACACCAACACACTGCCTTGCACGATGACTTGCCGTTCCAAATCCGGCCCACCCCGGTAAGCGTTCCAAGGTGAGTAGCGGCGGGTACGAATGAAGCATTTATCCGTCAACAATTGGCCTTCAGGCAAGCCTAGCGATTGTGGATTTGGGTATAGGCAGGGTTGCCCGTTTTTGTCCGAGGCGGCGAGGTCGGACAATAGTCAAAGCGTGACACGCTGTACGGCTTGCCCAGCTTCCACACCGTGACCCAACTCGGAAAATGGACGGCAAACTACCATTGCCCTGCCATATTCGGCAGAACGGGAACGCCCTAACAGCAAAGGATGCTTGGTCAGCGCATCACGCAGACTTTCCATCAATTCGGGCCGAATGTCTTTGTCTATTCCAATGCTGGCCCGGAACCGGCTCCCCGCTGGCAGGGCATCATAACCAAACAGGGCAGCTTCCTTAGCTATTCCAGTGGCAGGGTTGATGGACGTTTTCATGCGCAGATTGTTTTCTGGCTTCACCTCGCGGCCAAAGGCAGTGACGAAACAGGCGCGAAGTTGGGAGGGTTGCTTATTCTTGGTCGGTTCCTCCAAGGAGAGATTCCAGATTTTCTCTCCTTGGAAGATTTTATCCTCCACACAGGTCTCGCCTTTGAGTGAATGCCAACAATAAGGGATCGGGTAGGCCATTTCCCCGTCTTCATCCACCGGCAGTCCGTTGCCGAAACGCACTCGGCCAGAATGAAACAGGTCAAACGCTTCTTGATGGGTCAGGCTTGGATACAAACGGCTGGCCGCAGCGCCTAGCAAAGTCGCACCGGGAATGTAATTCAAACCGCGATGACCTCCCTCGGTCGCCGTGCGTTCGGAGAATACCGCATCTTCCAATAAGGTGATGTCGAGATCAAAACTATTCATCTTTTGGCCTCCGGCAGTTTCAAAACTGCCCGCCCCAAACCTCTCGAACGATGCGCATCGACGGCGCGGATCAAGTGTAAGGCAGGACGCAAAACATCAATCCATTTGGCCGACAAAGGGTGTTGGCTGCTTTCCACAAACTCAAGTTCCACCTGCAATGTCAATGGCACAATCACTTCGATGCCCCGCAGACTTTTTTCCTCAGCCGTTCCGGTCTTGTGACCGATGGCTGTGGAAAAAATGGGGCGATATAAACCATTGTTGCAATATATGCGGGCACGATGTTCCACTGAATCCGAAGCTTGAATAGTTTGCTTACTTTTCAGCAAGGTTTCTTGAACAAAGGCTTTTCTTGCTGGATGCGGGTTATGATCGACCTCGTAATTCAAAGCAACAGAATTGAATAATTCCGCATAACCAGCTTCGCATCAAACCAACACACCGAGAATGGCCTCAGATTCTATATAAATACGAAGATGCGTTTGATCGTCTATTGGGCGCTATAGACAGCACATAGCCAAGTAAAATCGCATTGAGGCAGTTGATCTAGTCAACTATTGTTGTGAAACAACGTCCAACGATATATCCGTTGACCGATCTACTCTGCTCAATGTTGAAATCCATAGAACCTATGATGGGTTGTTGATGGCATTTTGTTCTTTTTTCCCATGCGGCGTAATAATCGGCGGAGCCGCTCGCGCCTTACGAATGCGCCGCGTTAATCAGCTTAGGCGACATTTTGAATAATTGAGCGACGGGGCAAACGTGAAATTACCATGATGCCAGAAGTTGACTGCTTTTTGCGAATATCCTCACGAATCGCATGAAGATCGTAATTTAGTTTCTTCGCGTGTTCGTCTCTGATACGGTGAATTTCTTCCACAATTGGATCGTGCCACATAGTTTAGTCCTCCATTAATTCAAGCGGTGTACAAATTATCGGCGGTTCGTATCCAGATGATCTGCGCAAGACGCGGAGAAGCCGTTCATGCCCTACGAATGCGTCTTACCGCGTTTCGCAGGAATGTAGCCAGTATGAAGCGAAGCGAAATACGGGTTTTCAAGCCACGAACATCCCGGATTTCGCCGCAAAGTGGCTACATCCGGGCTGGATCGTGATGTTAGGCTTTTGATTTCATCCAGCGCAATACGCTTCGCTATTGCGCCCTTCTACGGGCTTTTCCACGTTGTAATGCAGAGTTAGACAAGCTTGCTGGATCAGTTGGGGGAGGAACCAAGTGAATCCCTTTAGCTTGAAGTTCGGCTTCGCCACGTTTGATTTCTTCAAATAAAGCTCGGAGGTCGTAATTGAATTTCGCGCCAATGGCATCTTTTATCGCTCGCACTTCCGCAATTATCTCGTCATTCATCGTCTTGGCCTCCTAGAAGTTCTTCGGGTGTACAGATGATAGGCAAAAACAATCCCCGCTTTTCCAAGTATTCTGCAATACCTTCTTGAATCACAGGATTGGCGATATGCCGACAATTCCAAGTAAGCAAAAAATCAACATGGTGCAAAGTAGCAATGGCAATATGCAGGGAATCTTCAATTGCCTTTTCTGGGATGATGAGCTGGGTAATCAGTTCCTCGGCAAGACCGATCATCTCTTCCGTTGTAGCAAGTACATCTAGTCCCTCAAGTGCTGCCAGCCTCCTTCGTGCGGCGTCGGGATCACCCGCTGCGCATTCCTGCCAGACAGATTGAGAAACCAAAAGGTCGTATTCAAAACGTCTTTCCCACCAAGACAACGTAAGCTGTTGATGCGCAGCACCCAGAATCGTTTTGCTCGGACGGGCCGTCAGGTAGCTA
>CAIOOA010000112.1 GCA_903859815.1 uncultured Methylococcaceae bacterium
GAAGGGATTTGAACGCACTGCCCAAAATGAGTGTCCGACTGGTTTCCAACGCCTGCTCTTTTTATCCATTGTTGACTCAAAATCGTATAATCATCGCAAATCTGGCGGTTTTTTGCTTAACTTAATGGCAGTGACGCTCCTGCGTGGGAACGCCAACGTCTGAGGAGTCTGCTGTTCCTCTGGAACGGGAGCGCCCTGATTGACATTCCCACGCGGGAGCGTGGGAACGATCATAATAACGGGTCTGGTTAAAAACCGAGGCCAATGGGTTTTAGCGTACATGGCAATACCCTTTTGTTAATCCGTGTGAGTTTGATTTGCCGACAAATTAAAGTTTCATGATGTAGGCGAGGGCGAAGTAGGGTGGTAGTTTGTCCAATGTCGTCGTACCCGCTACACCAGTGGCTCCATAATGAGAGTGAGCATTTACCGTATGAGTATGTCCTCCAGAAACTGATGTAACACCAGAATAAGTATGGTTATGTACACTTCCTCCTGTGTCTTGGAGATCATCAGTTTTAGAACGTTTATCTGTGTTTGAGTTTATTGATGTTGTACCGCTATAAGAATGTTGATGATCTCCAACATAGTTTGTTCCGGGACTATCAGCAGCAATCGAATGACTATGACTGATATCAACACTCTTTGTACCTCCTGTGGCACCAACAGCAACAGCAAAATCAACGCCAACCCCTACTACAAACTTATCCTTCAAATTCGGCGTTCCATTACTCCCGTCGCACAATGCCCATCCAGCGGGTATAGTCGCTAAAGTACCACTCCACATGACGATAACGCCTTTGGGTATGTTGGCGTTGAGCGCATACGCCACACTGGTCAGTTGTTGCCTTGGCATTTCGGAATCGTTGCCCACTTTCACACCAATGTAAGTTGTTCCAGTGAACAAACCCGGGGTGAGTGGTGTGGTTGAGCCTAACACCACCGAAAACCGTCCATCCTTGTCGAGTGTCACCGATTGCTGCTCCGCCCATAATGCTGTAACACCAGTGGGCGTGTCATACAGGCTGAACTTGATAGTCACCGCCCCGGTGATGGGTAGTCCGGTGCCATTAGTGAGTATGCCTTGATAGTTCAGCTTGTTCGGCGGATCGCCAGCAAATACGGCAGTGCTGATGGACACCAACATTGACAGAACTAGGCAAATAAAATAACGACGATAGGTCATGGCTGAATTCCTTAGAGTTTCATTATCAAGGCGAGAGCAAAGTGAGTTGGCATATTATTGAGGGACGGACTGCCAACTGAGTATTGATTGGTCGCCGTAGTTGCATTTGTATTGGGTTCTTGACTTGCAACTCCAGCAATAATAGATATTAAAGAGGCAAAATAAAACCAGCTTGATGCGGTTTAAATTGATGGTTGGCCCACGGATTAAACTATTGGGGGTGATCGAAGTAGGGGAGCAAGGCGTAATTTGCTTCAGCATATCGCCGATCAGCTTGCAAACAAGTTGTAGGCTGTTGGCGATGGATATGGAGACAGGTAAACTGCTCATAATGCAAGTCCTTTAATCTGAAAACTATTTTATATTGTTGACAACAAGCCGAATCATAACTCCTCCAAGACTCGCGTTTTCACACTCCGTTCTAGGCGGGTTTAGATTGTTTGCCATAAACTTCCCCTCTTTGAGCAGTTGTCAATCAATAAGGTTATAGTAGGAAATTAGCATTTGGTTGTTTTGAATTCCTGTGTTTGAAATTCCGGCATGGTTCATAAACTACCTTTACGCAGTAACGACTACAAAAATGAACCATGCCTGAATAGATTAATCAGTAGATAACGGTGTAAGAAATATATACTACTTTTTCTGGTCGGCGGCATTACTATCAGTCGCAAGGGTTGCCTTAGTCCCTGTAACTCATCTTGGTCAATGTACAGTTTTTCAATTGGCATTGACGGTAGGTTCGCCCGCATCAATAAACGGCCCGGTGTCCCGAGGAGGTGAAGAATCTGATTTTATTTGTGATATTCCCTTGCCGGGATCGGCATCAATAAATGGCCCGGTATCGCGTGGGACACTCACCGTTTCCGGTAGCGGCGGCAATTCGACCATTCTAGGACTGTGAAATGGCTTGTCAGATGTAATATTTTTCTTAGGGACAGGCGCAGTTTGATTTGCCAGACCTTGCAAATTTGGTTGTTTATAGGATTGTGTTTGTAATGTGTTTGGCACATTTGATGTGGCTAATTGATTACCCGACTGCCATCGGCCAAACAAAAATGCAGCGATCATCAAAATGCCAACCATGCCATACCGAATTTTCATAGCTGAAACTCCCGCAAATCAGCGTAAACGAATGACACACAGCGACAAAAATGGAGTGTCAACGCACACATCGACACTCCTTGATTGTTGAAGGATCATATAAGCCAACTCAAGTTACGTGAACATTAATTAGGCAACAAATCCATGCGAACCGCCGTGCAATAACCGTTATGTTTTTTGGAGTCGTCAACTTCCACATAAATACTAGATTTGGTCACCATGGCCAATTGAGCTTGATCCAGCATTAATTGGGCAACCTCTTTGGAGGTATAGGTTCCGTCGCAACTAAACGCCACCCAGTTACCCGTACAGTCGGGGGCATTGCTCGCGGTATTGACCGGCGAGGACAGCCAAGCCATGCAGCCGCCATAAAGCAAACCACTGCCACCCGGGTTGCCATCCGATGTCAATAAAATCTCCAAGACTTTAACAGGGGGTAATAACCCCCCCCTGATTGCGTTGGCCGGTGTCGTTAGCGTCAAAGTGGCACAGACAACCAAAGTGGTTTTAAAAATGGATTTGTGTGTGTTCTTCATGCTCATGTCTCCTGTGGAATAAAACTCAAAGCGGGCGCGAACCCGCGACGAAAAACGGTTAAACAACAAGTTGAAATGACAAGCCAGGGTTGGCGAAGTCTGCTTTGTGGCAATCCAGAGTAAGCGAACCCTAAAAATCTATTCATGTCAGATTATACCTCTAAATTATTGCGGTAAAAATATCAATTCGGCCATAGCCCCAACAACTTCCGCCAAGCCGGGCGGTGTTTCTTTTTGAACACATCAAAATTCGCCGTAACGGTTTTGTCCGCGTCCATGGTCACGGTGCAAACATTGCCGTAACCCGAACAAGCCCCGCCCCAGCCTGAGAATTGGTAGTCATTGGAAATTGGAGTGGCGGTACAAGTAACCACAGATTGATAGGCGCAGTAGGAGTTGATGTTACAAATATCGCAAATCACGGTTCCTCCTTGAGGGTTTGGGTTGGTGATATTCAAAAGAGCTGATGTTTGTGAGTCATTACCCGTTGCTGTGCCTAGGCTGTTGGTTGCTGTAAGGCGGTAATGGTAAACCTGACCAGCTTGCAATCCATTAATCACCGCACTAACATTTTGGGGTGTCGAACCATTGTTAGGTGAAAGCACTACGCTGACCGATGAACCATAGTTTGTGGTCAAGCCGTATTCAAACTGCGCAATAGTTGCCAATCCACTAGGGTTGACTATACCGTTCAGTGTCGCGGAGGTCGGAGTAATGGCTGAAACCATTCCGGTTGTCACTACTGGAGATGTGCCTGCTGGCGGGGTGTCGCTGATTTTATAAATCCCACCACCATATGTTCCTGCATAAAGCGTACTTGTGTTAATGGGATCAATGGCTAGACTATTGACTGACATGACACTCAGTCCGTTGTTGAATGGAACCCAATTCCCACCGCTGTTGGTGCTTTTGTATACGCCATTGCCGTTAGTGCCGACATAGAGCGTACCCACATGAGACCGGTCTATGGCAATAGTCGTGACAAATGACGATGATGGCAGACCCGTGTTGGACAGGTTCCAAGTGGCCCCTCCATCGGTGCTCTTGTACAGTAGTCCCCCATCACCAATCGCAAACAACGTGGATGGGGCGGTCGGGTCTAAGCTCAGCATTCTGATATATGCCGATAGTCCGGTGGTATTAATTAGGCTCCAATTTCCCCCACTATCTTGGCTCTTGTAAATCTGGCTACTGAAACCAAAAGGCCCATTGAGGCCTGTTGCAAACAAATAGAGGGTTGATGGTTTGGTTGAATCTATGATCAATTCAACGAAACTCATGTTCGCCGTTTCAAGGCCGGTGTTGGACTGATTCCAACTTCCTCCACCATCCATGCTTTTATACACCCCTAGGCCAGAAACTCCTGCATAGAGGATGGACGGGGTTAGTGGATTGATGGCCAAGGACATGACATGTTTCCCTGTTAAACCATTGTTGGCAGCATTCCAACTCAGCCCGCCATTCATGCTTTTGTACAAGGTGGAATCTGAGATCGCATAAAGCGTAGACGGGGTGGTCGGGTCGATAACCACGGCAAACACAAAATTACTGCTTAAGCCGTTGTTTGACGGACTCCAACTTACCCCGCCATTGATGCTCTTTAACAATCCATTGTCAAAACCTGTCGCATACAGCGTAGTCGGATTCGTAGGATCAACGACTAGGGAATCGAAACTGGTCGCGGTCAGTCCGACATTGGCTTGAACCGAACTTAGCCCGCCATCGATGCTCTTATAGACTCCATTATTAGTTCCAAAATACAGCGTGGACGGGTTGGATCGGGCGACAGTCAAGGCATTGACAGAAACATTTGCCTTGCCTGGATTGACCAAGCTCCAAATGCCACCGCCATCCATGCTCTTGTACAAGCCGCCATCCATGGCATAGAGCGTGTTTGGCGCTAAGGTGTCGATAGCCAACGCATTCACGGAGGAAGCCGACGGCAATCCGGTGACAGATTGGGTCCAATTGCCACCGCCATTAATGCTCTTAAACACACCGTAGCGAGTGCTTGCATAGAGCGTAGACGGAGTTGAAGGATCAATGATTAGATTCTGGATAAAGCCGGATGTCGGCAACCGAGATGTCGGCAAACCAGAGTTGGCTAGGCTCCACCCCCCCCCACCATCGACGCTCTTAAGAATACCGTAGGCACTGCTTGCATAGAGCGTAGACGGAGTTGAAGGATCAATGAATAGATTTTCGATACCGGATTTTTGCAATCCTGTGCCGGGCAGTAGGCTCCAATTGCCACCACCATCAATGGTCTTGTATACCCTAGTTTCACCTCCCGTTGCTGTGTCAACCCATACTGTTGTATAGAGCGTGGATGGGTTGAAGGGATCGACAACCAAAGCGCCTGTATGATATACATGATATAAACTAGGCAAGCCATTGTTGAAATGACTCCAACTCGTCCCGCCGTTAATGCTCTTGTAAATTCCTGCCTCGCCGAGAAGATAAAGTGTGCTTGGGGTTTTAGGATCGATGGCGAAACCATGAAAACCGCCGGTAAGTCCCGTACTAATCAGATTCCAACCCGCTCCACTATTGACGCTTTTAAACACCGACGAACCTGTAAGCGCATAAACCGTGGAAGGATTGGCAGGATCGGCAATTAATTCCCCGATCCACCCCCCTTCCGGCCCTAAGCTCGTCCATTGGTTGTCTCCTGCCCATGCGGCAATCGGTAAAAACTGGATAAAACTCAGCAAACAAAAACAAGCCAATACCTGCTGCCTGAGCAATACGAACCCATTGATAAATGGTCTAACAGTTTTTTTAGACAAATTGGTGAATGACATAAGTGATTATTCCTTGTTGAATCAGACACTTTAGAGAATGTCTACGGCGGGATTTAATATTGGCGCAACATAGTTGCTATTCATGCTGTTGTCGCAGGGGCATTCCATCCCGTGACTTTCCGTCCCCGCCTTACGATCGGGTTTGGCTTTTGGTCGAGTCTACTCTCTCGTTTTTAAGCATGTCAATCAAGAACATTTTAGTGGGGATTTAAAATTGCCAATCTGCCCTACTGCGCCAACCGCATTAAATTGACAGACCAGATGGATTGAGTTTTCATAACGGCTTTGCATCTAGTCTGGAGATTGAAGCCATGCCGCGTTATGTCGTCCGCCTGACGGAAGTCGAGCGTCACCCATCGCCCTGCGCGCCATCCGCATGACCAAACCCGACGGCGAGGTCTCCGTGTTGCTCACCAACCTGCCGGATGAACCCCGTTTTGCCGCCGCCGCCGTCATCGAACTATACTTCCGAAGATGGGCGGTGGAACTCCAGTATCGCGACGAGAAGACCACCCTCGACATCGAAACCTTCCACAGCCAGACCGAGAACGGCATCCGCCAGGAACTGTTCGCCATCCTCGTCATGGCCGTCATCGCCAGGACCTTGGCGGCACTGATGACCGACTCCGACCATAACTCAAAGGCCGAACCCCAATTCAAAAACGCCATGATCACGCTGGCCCAGGAAGCCGAACGCAAACGGGCCGCGAATGATAGATGAGGAAAACGTCAATCTCATGGTATGTTCCTTAATCTATAAAGGCCAGCCTGACCGCTGGCGGTATTGCCTGAAAACTGTCGAACCGGGGCCAACGCAATAGCGAGAACAAGAAAGGTTCATTGCCCCAACAACTTCCGCCAAGCCGGGCGGTGTTTCTTTTTGAACACATCAAAATTCCCGGTGACGGTTTTGTCCGCGTCCATGGTCACGGTGCAAGTATTGCCGTAACCTTGACAATCCCCACCCCAGCCATTGAATTCAAATTCAGCGGAGGGAATGGCATTTAGGGTAAATGGCGTTCCGCCCGGTATTTTGGTCGTACAGATGCTTCCACAATTGATTTCACCTTGTTTACTGGTGACGGTTCCACCCTTAACGTTTGCATTGGTCACCGTTAATGAATACAGCGCGCTTATTTTTATATCGACCGGTAATGGTTGCGCGGGGTTGAAATTATCATTGCCCGCTTGGTTCGCAACTATCGTGCAGGTGCCGACAACATTACCCTTCACAGTGCTACCGTTGGTTCCACTGGTTGTACACACATCCGGGGTTGTCGAATTGAATATAACAGGGTTATCCGATTTTCCGCCTTTACACTCACGGTTCGCCCATTTTAACGGCCAGTTTCCCGGATTGCATTTCAATCCCTTGGTAGATTGTCGGCGGGAATCCGATCAACCCTAAAATGCGCGTCTGCACGGCATTCAATGCGGTCATGCAGTACCGGTCAAC
>CAIOOA010000113.1 GCA_903859815.1 uncultured Methylococcaceae bacterium
CATCGGCACGGGTGATGCAGAGTCTCGCCGCATCATGCACCAACACCCAATCGTCCGCCTTGGCAATGCCTTCCAATCGATTCAGCGCAGACAGCACGGAGTCGGCCCGTTCTTTGCCGCCATCGGCGACGAGGATTCTGGGATGGTTGGCAAACGGCAAATCCGGCCAAAAGCCGTCCTCCTTCCCCAAAGCCACGACAACAGCGGACAAGGCTTCGACCCTGAGCAATCGTTCCAAAGTATGCTGTAGCACGGGTTTTCCGAGTACGGGTAGATATTGCTTCGGGATATCCGCGCCCATGCGCTTGCCCACTCCTGCGGCAGGTACAACTCCCCAGAAAGCGTGATTTCGGTTCATGTGTTCCCTTAGCTTAAAATAATGGTTCCAAGGCTTTGGCGGGTGGTTGGTCAGGTTTTTTCGGCGGGGGCTTAGGAACCTCTACCGGTTTCGGCGCTACCACCTTAGGTTTAGGCGGTGTCTTTTTGGTGGCTGCTTCTGTTGTCGTTGATTTGGTGTTAGCGTCAGTTATTGGTTTTTTCGCATCAGTTGTTGGTTTTTTCGCAGAGGTTTGTTTAGTGGAGATTTCACCCTCTGACTTTTTGTTAGACGTGTTTTTGGATTCTTTTGATTTAGATGTCTCGGCCTCTTTGGGCTTCTTCTTCTGTTGAGGTTTTTCTTTCTTGGTGTTTTTCGCTACTTCCGGCACTTCATCAGTAATCGTGGATTTTACGGGTGCGGGTGAAACGGAAAGCTCGGGTTCGTGCTGGGGGTCGATGACCTGCACGAACTCTTCGCCATCCATAATCATGCCTAATTCATGACGCGCCCGTTCCTCCACAGCGTCCAGTCCTTGTTTGAGGTCCATGACTTCGGCTTCGAGGGCGGCGTTGCGCTCACGGCGCTTCGCCCCCTCTTGCCTCAGTTCGGCGATGCGGTCATTCAAGCGCTGGAATTCCAGCACATTGCCATCGCCGAACCAGAGCTTATATTGAAGCAGGCCGATCAGCAGGATTAATAATGCGGTGACCTTGTTCACAACGTAAATGTTGCAACAGTTTAGATCGCCAATTTAAACGCATTACGACCCGCAAAAACTGCCTTGTCGCCAAGTTCTTCCTCAATTTTCAACAGACGGTTGTATTTGGCAACGCGGTCGGAGCGGCTAAGCGATCCAGTCTTGATTTGACCCGCGCCAGTGGCAACCACCAAGTCGGCTATCGTAGTGTCTTCAGTTTCACCGGAGCGGTGTGACACAACGGCGGTGTAACCAGCGGCTTGGGCCATTTGGATGGCGGCCAAGGTTTCGGTCAGTGTGCCAATTTGGTTGACTTTAATCAGGATGGAATTGGCAATATGCTTGTCGATGCCTTCCTTCAAAATCGCCGGGTTGGTCACGAACAAATCGTCACCGACCAATTGGATTTTACTGCCCAATTTTTCGGTCATGATTTTCCAGCCGTCCCAATCGCCTTCGGCCATGCCGTCTTCAATGCTGATGATGGGGTACTTGGCAACCCATCCGGCAAAGAAATCGGCAAATTGTTCAGAAGTGAAAGATTTGCCCTTTTCCGATTCCAAAACATAGGCACCATCCTTATAAAATTCGGAACTGGCTACGTCCAAGCCTAGGTAAATGTCTTTGCCCGCTTTGTAACCGGCTTTATCGATGGCTTCCAAAATGACGCTCAGCGCTTCTTCGTTGGAAGACAGGTTAGGTGCGAATCCGCCTTCGTCGCCAACCGTGGTGGCAAGCCCTTTGCCGCTCAGTACTTTCTTCAAGCTGTGAAACACTTCCGTACCATATCGCAGTGCTTCGCGGAAGCTGGGAGCGCCGACTGGCAGGATCATGAATTCTTGCAAATCCACGCTGTTGTCTGCATGTGCGCCACCGTTGATGATGTTCATCATCGGCACGGGTAGGATGAACTGACCGCTTTTGTTCAGATATTGGTACAAGGGCTTGGCATTGTCTTTGGCTGCCGCATGAGCATTGGCAAGCGAAACCGCCAGCAAAGCATTGGCACCGAGGCGGGCTTTGTTGTGAGTTCCGTCCAATTCGATCAAGCAAGCGTCCAAGCCTTCTTGGTCATTCGCATCACGTCCCAATACGGCGCTGCGGATTTCGGTTTTGACGTTTTCAACGGCTTTTAGCACACCTTTACCCAAGTAGCGGCCTTTGTCGCCGTCGCGCAATTCGATGGCTTCACGCACACCCGTGGACGCGCCAGACGGAACCATGGCTGAGCCGACGACGCCTGATTCAAGAATGACATCCGCTTCGACGGTGGGGTTGCCTCGGGAATCCAGAACTTCACGCGCTTTAATATCTACGATTTTGCTCATATTTTCACCTTGTATGGATTGTGGAATATAGTGTAAATTGGGGTTGCCTTAGCTTATGGCTCGGAGCATCATGCAGCAAAGTGTCTTTACGTGATTGCTGCCGCAAGGAGCCTAAATGTTAGGCCGACAATTGTATCAACAATAGCCTATGCAAGCGAAATTGGCGCAACTAAATGTTGTTAATGCGCCATTTCATCTGCCGTATGCCTCACCCACAAGCTATTTAAAATTCAACTGCGAAGGTTTGCCGAGCAATTGCTTGAGGAATTCAATCGTCAAGATAGCTTGCATTTCTTCACGGTCCAGGCGATTCAAGTACAGGCCACCTGTCGTCATAGCTTTTATTTCAGGCAAAGAGGGGTTTCCCTCGGATTGTGCCTGTTTCTGGATATTTTGCAAATAATCTTTGACGAGGGCTTGCAATTGGGCTTTTGGCAGATGCTGAATCTCCAGCAGAGTATGGGTCCATGATGGGGTATCGGAAATACTGGGATGTTCAACGATTTGCTTTAATACACTGGCAAAACGCTCTAAACCATCTTCAATATGCGCCCTTTCGACAAAATTGATGTTGGACCAGCCAGCCCTTAGCCATTTGAATACCCCGACCCTGACAGAATTGTGGTTGGATGGGTTTTCTAAATAAAAGGATACGGACTGGGAATTGTAGACATAAGAATCGACCCAACCAAGAGCGGCATTATTTAACCCGGCTTTGTCAGAGTAGAAATAATCCCATTGGTCATCGCCGCCAATAATCAGCCCCTTTTTCCCAACATTGGAAATATCCATTTGCTTGGACAAGCTGATCATCAGGTTAAGCCCATTGTATTTGGTCAGTATCACGCTGCGATATAAATCGTACTCATAATAGGCGCCTGTGTGCTGGTCAGGGGTGTTGACCACATGTTCTATTCCTGAAAAGCACAGCGGCCGGTCAAGCTTAGGCAAATATTCCCAAAGTTTAGGTCGTTGGTGGTCAGGGGTTTCAATGGATTGCCAACGGGACATGCGGATCGTGGAAGGAGCCGTGAAAACCGCCGGAATTTGAGGGTTTTCGGTTAATTGCAAAATTTGATCCAAGCTTCGGGCGATGTCCACTTCATGATAGGTCGAGGTCAAACCATCAATATCATCAGGAAAATAAAGCACCCCTTTTTCTTTGGGCCGGGTCACAAATTTCATGGCTTCGCTAATTTTACCGGATTCCAAAGAATGACAATCAGCGTGACTTGGGCCGACAAAAGTCAGTAAATAATTCAAGTCCCTGTTTATTTCATCAGATGTCTTAATCTCCTTATTACCGCTAAAGGCGAGTTCAATACTGGAAAGCAGCAAGAAGATTGATCCAATTAGCCCGACAACCCAAGGATGATTTTTTTTCAGGAGTGGAAGCATGAAAATATTTTCCCTATTAATTAAAAGTAAGGTTTGTCACAATAGTTTAAAACGCGACGTTCAAAATTCAAAATCTTGCAATCTGGACTAGGGCTGGCAAGTCACCTTTGCTGCCATGACAGGCAAGCGTTAAACTGCAATAAATCACTAAAAAGGGGGACACATGACAGGGCTAACACTTTATTTGCTTAGGCACGGGGAAACCGAAGCCAGCCGTGATGGCGGCTATTGTGGTCGTTCAGACCCAGAACTCACGGACACTGGTTTGCAGATGGCGGAAGACTTTGCTTCGGTTTACCTTGACCACCCATGGGTAGGGATTTACGCCAGCCCAATGCGCCGAACCAAGGCCACCGTTGCACCCCTGTGCAAGGCGACTGGACAGGAACCGCAATATCGGGACGGCTTACGCGAATTGGACTTTGGCGATTGGGAGGGGAAGACATTCGAGGAGGCGCGGCTTGAGTTTGGGCAAGACTATCTCAACTGGCTGGCGGATGCCGGCTGGAATGCGCCGAACGCTGGTGAACGCGGCATTGATGTCGCTCAACGCGCCTTGTCGGTACTGCATGAAATTCAAAGCGAGCATGAACAAGGTGATGTGTTGGTGGTTTCCCACAAAGCCACCATACGAATTTTGTTATGTTCGCTGCTGGGCATTGACATTGGCAATTATCGCGACCGGATTGGCGTGGCAACAGCCTCGCTGTCTATCGTCGAGTTCCATCAGCATGGGCCGTTGTTGACCCGCCTCGGGGACCGCTCCCACTTGCGGCAGGAATTGAGAAACCTTGCGGGAACTTAGCTGATTAAGTGGTTTATGGCACTATGGAAAATCCATTTATTGACCTGCTGTATAAACCCGCCATGCACATTACTTTTCCATAAGCCTAGGCATTAGCTCGGCGAGATTGCAAGGCCGGGTGCGGGAATCGAGTTGATCTTTGATCAGATTGTCCCAACCCGTGCGGCAAGCGCCGGACGAACCGGGCAGGCAGAAAATATAAGTGCCATTCGCCACGCCGGCTATCGCCCTTGATTGCATAGTGGAAGTGCCTATTTCTTGGAAAGATATTGCCCGGAAGGTTTCACCAAAGCCTTCCAATAGTTTATCGAATAGAGGCTTGATTGCCTCGGGTGTCCCGTCCCGGCCAGTCACGCCCGTTCCGCCTGTGGTAATAATGACCTGCACGGCTGGTTCGGCTATCCAATGCGAGACCACGGCACGAATCTTATAAATGTCATCGGCAACAATACGCTTTTCAACTAACTGGTGACCGGCTTCTTTCAATCGCTGTACTAAAGTTTGCCCTGAGGTGTCATTGTCCTCGTTACGGGTGTCCGACACCGTTAGCACTGCAATGCCCAAAGCCAGAAATTGCTTTACTTCACTCATGTTAATAGCCTCTTGTTGCAACACCAAGATATCGATGCTTAATGGCTTGAGCCAGTTCATGCACAGCCATGGCATAGTGGGTACTGTGGTTATAGCGGGTGATCACGAAGTAATTGTGCAAACCCAACCAATATTCGTCAGTGGAATGACCGCGCAACAGCAACAGGCTTGGCTTTTCGTCAGCGGGAACATCGGTGGCTGGCGTGATGCCTTCGGCTGCCAATTCCGGTAGGGTATATTGTTTGTCGTAACCGGTAGGCAAGCTGACATTCCCTTGCACGATGGCACGGGTCACGACCGGCTCACCCCTTTGCCAACCGTGAACCGAAAAATAATTGGCGATACTGCCGACGGCATCCTCGGGGTTCCACAAGTCACGCCGCCCGTCATAGTTGTGGTCCACTGCCCATTTTAAAAAGCTTCCCGGCATGAATTGCCCGAACCCCATGGCCCCGGCAAACGAACCACGTGGCTCAAAGGGGTCAATCCCTTCAGATTTGACCATTACCAAAAAGTTTTCCAACTCCTCGGTAAAATAGGCACTTCTGCGTGGGTAATCAAAGGCCAGCGTGGTCAAAGCGTCCATCACCCTATCCTTACCCATGTTTCGTCCATAGATGGTTTCAACCCCCATGATGCCAAGCACATATTCGGGCGGAACGCCATACTGCTCTTCGGCTTGCCTCAGTGCGGCGGCATGGCGACGCCAGAAAGACACACCGCTTTCGATGTGCAATTCAGTTAAAAATTGGCTGCGGTAGCGGGACCAAGAGCCTGGGCTAGGCGGGCCTTTACTAGGCCCCTGTTTATTCATGTAATCCAAGGTCCATTGCTTGCGGCGAGTCTGCGAAAACACCCCGTAGAGATACCCGCGAGGAATGCCATGCACGGTTTCCATGTGTGTGATGAAATCATTCAGTTGAGGATAACCGGCGAAGTCGCCAGTGAGCCGGTTCGCATAATAGGAACCGACCACCCCCTTGGGGATGCGGGTTTCAGTGGAAGGAGCTTGCACTGGCGGTGGTTTGACCGGTTTATGGCCTGAACAGCCCGCCAAGGTCAGCATGAGCAAGAAAAGCTTGATTTTCATGATTCTAATTAGTGGCAAGTAAGTCTATCGTTTGAGCTAACCGGAATGCCATCGCGTGTCCGGTTGGCCTAGGGGTTAGGCCGCAGATGAACAGCCTCAACCGTAAGCGTACTCAGCAACCACGTACATCTTGTTGTCCGGGGTGGTGACCACGCACATGTATTCGAATTGTGCACCGCTTCTGAGCTTGAGTGACGCCGGACGCCCTGTGATTGCCCACACGTCGACGGCGGCTACAGCAAGTGTCTTCAAGCAGTGGCTGCGCTCTGCCCCTTCAGCGACAGGGCGCATGGCGAAGTCTTCAGTAAGCCGTTGAAGCGTCGCCATATCCTTTCTTGCAACAATGTGGCCGTATCTCCCTGAGAGGGGCGCTCTTGACTCAAGTTCCTGAAGTTCGATGCCGCGTTCAGCAAGATGATGACGTAGATCCGTGGGCAAGCCATTGTCGACGGTACAGGCAACCAAGAGTTCGAAGGCAAGTGCAACGGCGAATTGATGCGCCACTCGCATTAGGCTGCGCTCCAAATCTGCTGCCTAACTTTGCTTCGCCTGCTTGATGGCAAAGGCCACATCCGCCGCTTGGCGGTTTTCCCGAATGTCATGCACACGGAAGATATTAACCCCAGCCATGACGCCTAGCGCGGTAGTTGCCACCGTGGCGGCAACGAGTTCGCGTGGGCGGGTTTCATTGCACACGGCCCCCATGAAGCGTTTGCGGCTGGTTCCGAGTAGCGTGGCATAGCCAACTGCCGAAAAACGCCAAAGATTCGCCAATAAAACCAAATTATCTTCCCTGCTTTTTCCAAAACCAATGCCGGGATCGAGTATGATGTTGCTGTTGGGTATCCCGGCCGCTTTTGCCGCCTCGGCTCGTTCCATCAAAAAGCCATGCACCTCCTCAACCACATTAACATAGCTTGGATTGTCCTGCATTGTGCAAGGCGTTCCCTGCATATGCATCAGTACAATGGAGACACCCCGTTCGGCAGCCAAGTTCAATAATTCCGGGTCGCCCAAGCCTGCCGTGACATCGTTAATGATCGTGGCACCAGCATTTAGCGCTGATTCAGCCACTTTCGTCAAGCTAGTGTCAATACTGATGAAAGTATCGGCTGGAAGGGAGCGCTTTAATGCTTCGATCACTGGGATGACGCGGTTGGTTTGCACAGATGCACTCACTGGGGAGGAACCGGGTCGGGTAGACTCTCCGCCCACGTCAATGATGTCAGCCCCGAGCCTTGCCATGTCCAAGGCATGATGCAAGGCACATTCCGGGTCGGCGAATAATCCGCCGTCAGAAAAACTGTCCGGGGTCGCGTTGACTATGCCCATAATCAGGGGGTTGGGTCTTTGAAGTTTTTCCGCGAGAGTCATTGAACATCCAGTTGATGAATTGTGGCTTATTTTAACTTACCTGCATCGGCTATAGTTCCAAAATCGCAATTATTTTGCTCTGAATGGCTTAAAATATAAGCATAATTAAATCAACAAAAGTGGTACCAGTCATTGTGAACGGACAGTTCCTCAATCAAGAGGCGGGGAAAGCATCCGAAGCTGGCATTTTAGTCGTGGATGATGACCCTGCCGGACTTCAACTGCTTGTCGATCTTATGAGCAAGCAGGGTTATCTCGTGCGCCCTGCCAATAGTGGTGAGTTAGCTTTGCGTTCGGCTGTCAACCGCCCACCAGAGTTGATTCTATTGGATGTCCAAATGCCGGGCATGGACGGTTACGAAGTTTGCCGACGCTTAAAAAACAATCCCAAGACAAAAGACGTGCCGGTGCTTTTCCTTTCTGCACTCCAGGATTCCGAAAGCAAAGTTCTGGGCCTCAAGGCTGGCGCGGTGGATTTCGTCACCAAGCCATTCCAAGCGGAAGAGGTGTTTGCCCGGGTGCAGGCCCATTTACTGTTAGCCCGCACCCGCAATGCGCTGGATGCGATGTGCTTGCATTTGAATGAACGAGTGGTGGAACGCAGCAATGATTTGGTTGCCGTTTCCAGCGCGTTACAAGCCAAAGTTGCCGAGCATTTGGAAACTGCTGAAAGGCTGCGCCTGACCAGCAAAGCAATCGAAGCCGCCGGGGATGCCATCGTCATCACCGATGCCCATGGCATGCTGCTGTCGGCGAATCCTGCATTCACCCTCATCACTGGCTATCAAGCCTCAGAGATTAAGAGTCTAACATCAAGCAAGCTAGTGTCTGATAGATACTCCAAAGATTTTTTGGCAGATATCCTGGCATCCATTTGCTCGGAAGGCGCTTGGTCTGGAGAACTCTGTATCCGCCCAAAGTCCGGCAAGATATTCCCAATTTGGCTCAATATTTCATCTGTACAAACTGGGCAGGAGCCAGCCACCCATTACGTAGGCATTTTCTTTGACATATCGAAGATCAAAAAAGCCCAAGCGAGAATTGACTTTCTAGCACACCACGACTTGTTGACTGGATTGCCCAACCGTCTACTGTTGCGGGAAAAGTTCGAACTCGCCATAGCCGAGGCCAACCATAACAAGCGTCCTATTGGCTTACTATTCATCGACCTCGATAATTTTAAAAGCATTAACGATACGCTTGGCCACCCATCAGGTGACAACTATTTGCAATTGATCGCCAAACGCATCAAACGCTCAGTTCGGAATTCGGATTCGCTCTGCCGTTTGGGGGGTGACGAGTTTATTGCTTTGATAACCCGGGTTCGTTCAAAAAATGATCTTCGGGCGATGGCCGAAAAAATCATGGAGAAGGTCAGGGTTCCGGTCATGATTGAAGGCAATGACCTACAACGTTCCGCCAGTATCGGTATCGCAGTCTACCCTGATGATGGGACGGATATCGATACACTGGTCAGAAAAGCCGATACTGCAATGTATCGTGCAAAAGAGCAAGGCAGAAATCAGTGTATCTATTTCAACGAAAAAATGGACGCAGATCTGGTGCATAAATTAAAACTAGAGTGTGCTTTGCATCAGGCTTTGGATCGGAATGAGTTTACCCTGCGGTATCAACCCCAAGTCGATTTGAAGACAGGACAAATTGTGGGAATGGAAGCACTCCTGCGCTGGCAACGACCGAGTATCGGGGAGGTGTTGCCAAACGCATTCATACCCTTGGCAGAGGAGTCGGGACTCATTATCCAACTAGGCGAATGGGTCATTCAGGAGGCTTGTCGGCAAGCAGCCAAATGGGTGAAGATGGAATTATGTGTCCCCATTGCCGTGAATGTTTCCCCAACCGAATTGCGGAGAGGCAAGGTCGCCAATATTGTGGATGAGTCACTCCAAAAATGTGGGCTTGATTCGGATTGGTTGGTGGTGGAAATCACCGAATCCGGGCTGATCGACGATACTGCGCAAACGCGCAGCATTCTGGAGCATTTTGGCAAGCTGGGAGTGCGTCTGGCAATTGATGACTTTGGGACTGGCTATTCCAGTTTCGCCTACCTTCGTCGGTTTTCCGCATCCCAATTGAAAATTGACCAAAGTTTCGTTGCCCGTATGACACAAAACTCTGAAGATCGGGCTATCGTAAATGCTATCATTCAATTAGCCAACATCTTGCACATACCCACCTTGGCCGAAGGTGTTGAATCCGAGAATCAACGCCAATTTTTGATTGGCGGCGGCTGTCAGATTGGGCAGGGTTTCTTGTTCGCCAAACCGTTGTTGCCAGAGGAAGCCACGGAAGTGTTGCGCATAGGCCATTGTGGAAATGCCGAGTGATGCTTATTTGACACTGCCAACCCGTTGCCTTGCTTAATAAATAGCCCAAACTAACCCGACCTATTCGCTTGGCATTTGCTTCTAGTGATAAAAAGCCGCTCGGAGATTCATCCTATGATTGCCCGTTTTCCAGAGACCATCTTACCCAAACCGAGGGTATCTGATGATGTTGGGGCATCCAGCCCACAGCGACCCACCCATTTGGTTCGGGCTATCCGCCTTGGTCTGGCTCTAGTCGCGGCCAACGCGGCTTTACCCGCACAGGCGGCAATCATCTGCCCGATCAGCTTACCTCTAACCGTAACCGGTAGTGAAACTATAGATTCAACAAACTGTGAAATACAAGCGACTGGTAGCATTGACATTCAAGAAAAAGGCAGTGTTGAAATTAACAACACTGGCAGCCTGTCCGCTTACGGAGATTTAAACGTCAGTTTTGGTGGACAGGTGATGAATGCTGGCACGATTCACAATCAAATAGGGGCCAGCTTAAACAATGCCGGTAGTCTGACGAATAATAATGTGTTGAATAATTTCAGTGTTCTGACAAATACTTCGTCGGCCAAACTTTACAACGATTCAGCAATCAACAATCATGGGCTGATTGAAAACGCAGGGTTTATTTACAGTACAGGTTCTATCTCAGGCACTGGCACACTGAATAATACGGGTTCCCTGAATATTGAAAATGGCGGCAGCGCCAACATTGCCCAGTCGGATAACCTAACAGGCGGGATACTTTCGGGGGGCAGTTGGAATTTAGTGTCTGGAACGAAAGCCGCTTCTCTTGCTTTTGGCGATGGGTCTTCGCCCATTACCACGCTTGCTGCCAACGCCAGTGTCACCCTGAATGGATCAGGCACACAATTTCAGCAATTGGAAAATAACCTGTCAGAGCTTGAAGGCGTTTTGGTACTCAAGGACCACAATTTTAGCAATCCCACAGGCCACGGCTTGAATATAGGCGAGCATGCCCGATTTTCAAACTATTTTGGGACTATCAATAATGCTGGCAGCTTAATAAACGATGGTTTATTCGGAGATTTCAAAGGCGTAATTAATAATACTGGCACTATAACCAATAATAATACTCTCGCGAATGTGGATGGTACTTTAACTAATCAAACTGGTGCTGCTCTTATCAATAATAGTGTGTTTTATAATGACTTAAAAGGCAATGTTAACAACCAATTGGGCGCGGTTTTAAACAACCAAAGTGGGGGAACGCTAGGCAATTACGCCGAATCAAGCCTGAGCAACTCGGGTACGTTAAATAATCACGCCAATGCCTTGCTAAGCAATTTCGGCAACATTGTCAACACCGGTGCTATAAATAATATACGCGATAATGACGGCATTGGTGAGATTGGCAATCAACTAGGTGCTAGTTTTGATAATTCGGGAGATTTGAATACGGCTGGGTTATTTAAAAATCAAGGTAGCGTCAATAACCAACCAGTTGGCACATTTACAAACACCGGATTATTTTATAACCACGGGTCCTTCACCAATCAATTGGATGCCACGGTCAATAATCAGTATATCTTAGTTAATTATTCCGATTCAACAATGACTAATAAAGGCACATTCAATAATGCATCTGGTGCTGGCTTATACAATATTTCAGGGGCAAAATTTACCAATGCAGGTGTTTTTAACAATCAAGCCGGTGCAACGCTGGCCAATGGGTCGACCCTAATAAATGATGGACTACTTAACAATGATGGCATCTTAGGCATCGATACCCCGGCAAGCATCGAAGGCAATGGGCAATTTATCCAGAGAGAAGGGAAAACCATCGTCAGTGGCCTACTCCAACAGCCCACGCTAGACATTCAAGGCGGGGTTATCACAGGCGAAGGCACCTTGATGGGCGATGTCATCATCGACCGCGCGGCGAAGCTTGCACCCGGCATAGACAACACCATTGTTGATGGCAGCGAACTTGGCAAGCTCACGGTGGATGGCGGCATCGGTATTAACGGTTCGCTAATGATCGAAATCGCCGGGATCGAAACCGGTTCCTACGATGAGCTGGATGTCATGAATGGGGTAGTGACATTCGGCGTGGGTAGCCTGATCTCCATCAATATAAACAGCCTATTCGCGCCTGGCGGAGGGATGATCTGGGATTTCCTATTTTCCGACAACCATTTGCTCGGACTGAACGAGGTAAATTATCAAGTCAGCGGCTTAAGCCCGTCCCTAGCTTTTGTGTTTAATGAAGTTGAGGTAGGCGGACGCTATGCGCTTGAATTTACCATACCCGAACCCGATAGTTTGTCTTTGTTTGGATTAGGCGGATTATTGCTGATGCGTTGGCGCAGATGCCATGCGGCCTAATTGTCAGGTCGTGGGATTGTCAGGCAATTGCGAGCCACACTCCATGCAAAACTTTGCCCGCTCCTCATGACCTTTTTTTCCACAATCGCCACAAGCTCTTAATGTTTTTGGATCCTCCTGACGCTTGATTTCTTGGTTTAATTCGGCAGAAAAAATGCCAGTGGGTACGGCAATAATGGCGTAGCCAATAATCATCACCAACGCCGACACCGCACGGCCCAAGTCGGTTTTGGGGGTGATGTCACCAAAGCCCACTGTCGTCAACGTCACCACTGCCCAATAGATGCAGGTGGGTATATTGGTAAAGCCATTGTCCGGGCCTTCAATCAGATACATCGCCGAACCGAAAACCACCAATAGTGTCGAAATCGCAAACAGAAATATTAATATTTTATGCCGACTGGCCCAAAGGGCATTCAATAAAAGATTCGACTGGCGAATAAACTGAACCATCTTCAAAATTCTGAAGATGCGCAAAATCCTCAATATCCTGATGACTTGCAGATAATGCGTGCCGGGTACCAGCAGACTGACGTAGGTTGGCATTATCGCCAAAAGGTCGATCAGCCCATAAAAACTGAAAATGTATTTGAATGGTTTGTGAACACAAAAGATTCTGAGGCCATATTCTATCGTGAAGAGTACGGTAAAAAACCATTCGGCAATGAGCAATTGCTTGCCGTACTGCTGGTTAATTTCCGCGACACTGTCCACTATCACTATGGTCGAACTGACCAGAATGCAGATGATTAAAACAATGTCAAACAGCCGCCCCGCACGGGTATTGGACTGGAAAATGACGGCATATAATGCGTGGCGGAGGGATTCGATTACAATATCCCTCCATGAAACACCAACTGTCCCATGAACTCATCGCCTTGTTCCAAGCATTCGATGCGGGTGATGCCAGCATTGGCAACCTTAATATGGAATAGGTTGTTCAGGGGTATGTCGAGGATATAGGCGATCACCATGCGAATAACCCCGGCGTGACAAACTAGCAGTAGGTGTTTGCCGGCATGGCGGTTAAGGGTTTCGTTCCAAGCGGTGACGATGCGGTGATGAAAATCGGCCAAACCCTCGGCGTCCTCGGGACGATTATTCATCGGGTCGCGGTAAAAACGCTGAAGCAAGCCGGGGTCGTAGCAGGAGATTTCATCTCTGGTCTTGCCCTGCCATGCGCCAAAGCCAATCTCCTGAAGCCTAGGGTCGATTTCCAACGGAATCCCATGCCGCTCGCTCAGTTCCTCGGCAAACGCCAAGCAGCGGCTTAAGGGAGAACTGACGATGACTTCCCATGGATGATGGTTGCCTACCGCCTTCCGCATTTGCTCCCAGCCAGTGGCGGACAAAGGATCATCCATCTGCCCACGATAACGGCTACCGCCCACTGGTTCGCCATGGCGGATGAGGTCGATCAGAGTGGTGATCCTTTCGTTCGTTATCACGATTTTCTAGCCTTTTCCAAGTCACGCCTAGCCAAGCGGGCTGCTTCGCGAACCCGTTTGGGGGCCGTGCCTCCTATCAAGTCACGGGCTGCCACCGAGCCTTCCAAGGTCAGTACTTCAAAAACATCCGATTCAATGGTGGATGAAAATTTTTGCAACTCAGGCAGGGAAATTTCGGACAAATCCCGCTTGGTTTCAATGCCTAGCCGCACAGCCTTGCCGACAATCTCATGGGCATCGCGGAAAGCCATCCCCTTGCGGACTAGATAATCGGCGAGATCGGTGGCGGTGGCAAACCCCTTTTTGGACGCTTTGAGCATTGCCTTTCGGTTGGGGCGGACATGGGGCATCATGTCGGCAAAGGCGCGCAGACAATGTTTTAAGGTGTCCACGGTGTCGAACAGCGGTTCCTTGTCTTCTTGATTGTCTTTGTTGTAGGCCAGTGGCTGGCTTTTCATCAAGGTCAGCAGGGCAAACAAGTGTCCGAAAACCCTACCAGCCTTGCCACGCACCAATTCGGGGACATCGGGGTTTTTCTTCTGTGGCATGATGGAAGAACCCGTGCAGAATGCATCCGGCAAGTCGACAAAGCCAAACTGGGCGCTAGTCCATAAGATCAGTTCCTCGGAGAAGCGCGACAAATGCATCATGATCAAGCTGGCACAGGATGCAAACTCGATGGCAAAGTCGCGGTCGCTGACAGCATCCAAGGAATTGGCGGAGGGATGGCTGAATCCCAACAACTCAGCGGTGAGTGTCCGGTCCAACGGATAACTGGTTCCAGCCAAGGCTGCCGCGCCTAGCGGCATGACATTGACCCGTTTGCGGCAGTCGATCAGCCTTTCGCAGTCACGGTTCAACATTTCGTGCCAAGCCATCATGTGGTGACCGAAAGTGATCGGTTGAGCGACCTGCAAGTGAGTGAAGCCGGGCATGATGGCATCGGCTTCCCGTTCCGCAATATCGATCAACGCCACTTTCAGGCGGATCAGTTCGTCGGTGATGCTGTCGATTTCAGTGCGCAGGAACAGCCTAATATCGGTGGCCACTTGGTCATTGCGCGAACGGCCAGTGTGCAGCTTTTTGCCAGCGTCGCCAATGCGGTCCGTCAGGCGGGCCTCGATGTTCATGTGCACATCTTCCAGTTCCACCGCCCAATGGAAGTCTCCCCGCTCAATTTCGTCAAGGATTTCCTCCAATCCTTGGATTATGGCCTTGCTTTCTTTCTCTTTGAGTATCCCTATCCGTTCCAACATCTTGGCATGGGCGATGGAGCCCTGTATGTCATAGGGTGCAAGGCGTTTGTCGAAGTTGACCGAAGCGGTGAAAGCTTCCACGAATGCATCAGTTGCCTCGGTAAACCGTCCTGCCCAAGGTTTGTTTTCGCTGCTCATGGGTTCTCCATTCATTTAGTGTATTGACAGCTATTATACTCGCATCCAGTCTCACACTGGAAAGGTACGGAATTCTTTTGTCCATGGCGATAGGCAAGGATCAAGGGATTATTCAACGTAGTAAAAAAAAGTGTTTATAATCTGTTAAAATTACCTTGCCCTATTGGGCTATTTAACAGCGTAAAACAAAAGCACTCACAATTTAAAGAGGAGAAACGCATGTCACTCATTTCGTGGACTAAAGAACAATTTGGCACTAGCGTCACCATTGCTGACGAGCAACACAAAGTTCTGTTTGGTATGCTGAACGACCTACACGATGCAGTACCCAAAGGGGACCGCGCAGCAATCGGAGCCAAACTGGACACATTGGTCAACTATGTTGTTGAGCATTTCGCAGAAGAAGAGCGCCTAATGACTGAAACTGGCTACCCAGGATACGATGCCCATAAGGCGGAACATACCAAGCTGCTGGAAACTTGCGGTGGGGTGGCTGCAAAATTCCATGCAGGCGAGTTGGAGATTACCCAAGACACCACCGCTTTTGTCAAGGATTGGCTAGTTGGCCATATCCCCAATGTCGATAAACACTACGGTCCGCATTTGAATAGCAAGGGCATAAATTAGGCCCATTGCCTGCTGGCGCGGAAGTTTATTTCCGCGCCAATCTTAAGCCTTTATGTCAGTGTGGCAAAGCTTTTCGCCCTATCTCACCCTAATTGGCTCTAAATCAGTACGCTGACTGAGTTGGGGTTGCCCGAATTCAGTCATTACTTCTTGCACGATAAAGAGATTTGTCATTCATTATTCTATAAAATAGCGAAACGGCAATAGGAAAATTGTCCGATAGACCATCATTGGCGTTTATTCATCATTGCGCCTGTAGTAGCATGGGCAAAAAAAAATTAAGCCGGAAATTCCGGCTGCAACTTTCAACGGCGAATATAGGAATCAACTATGGCTCGGTGTACCCAACTTCCGGCATGGCAAGTCTTGCAAGAACATCAATGGGAAATTGCCCGCCAACATATGCGGGACTTGTTCTCTGCCGACCCCAATCGTTTTGAACGCTATTCGATACGCTTGGACGATCTGTTGTTTGATTATTCCAAGAACCGTATCACTGACAAGACACTTGGGCTTCTGTTCGATCTGGCGCGCCAAGCGGGCTTGCAGGAAAAGATCGCGGCCATGTTTAGGGGTGACAGAATCAATAATACAGAAAAACGTGCGGTGCTGCACACCGCCTTGCGCAATCGCTCCAACCGGCCCGTTTTGGTGGACGGGGTCGATGTGATGCCCGGCGTGAATCGCGTATTGCATCAAATGCGGCTGTTCAGCGAAGCCATACGCTCACATGAGTGGCGTGGCTACACGGGCAAGCCCATCAGCAATGTTGTCCACATCGGCATTGGAGGTTCCGATTTGGGCCCTAAGATGGTGGTGAAGGCATTGACGCCTTATTGCAGGCCCGAATTGAGGGTTCATTTTGTGTCTAATGTGGACGAAGCCGATTTGGTCGAAACCATCAAGAATTTGGACCGGGAAACCACGTTATTCATCGTTGCCTCAAAGACGTTCACCACTCAAGAGACCATGACCAATGCTTTGTCAGCCCGTGAGTGGTTCATGGCAGGGGTGGAAAGCAAGGATGCCATTGCCAAGCATTTTGTCGCTGTCTCAACCAACGCCGAGAAGGTTGAGGCTTTTGGCATTGACACCAAGAACATGTTTGAGTTTTGGGATTGGGTGGGCGGTCGGTATTCTTTATGGTCGGCGATTGGCTTGCCGATTGCCGTGGCTGTCGGCATGGACAATTTCGAGCTACTGTTGGCTGGTGCCCACAAAGTGGACGAGCATTTCCGCACAGAACCTCTGGAGCGCAACATTCCAGTGCTGATGGGCTTGGTTGGCATCTGGTATAACAACTTTTTCGGTGCGCAAACCCAAGCCATTTTGCCTTACGACCAGTATCTTGATTTCCTCGCCGACCATTTGCAACAGGCGGACATGGAAAGCAATGGCAAGAGCGTGGACGTGGAAGGAAAACGCTTGGACTATGACACTGGCCCGGTCATTTTCGGCCAAGCCGGGACCAACGGTCAGCACGCCTTTTACCAATTGATCCATCAAGGCAGCAAATTGGTTCCCTGTGACTTTTTGGCAGCCGCGCAGAGCCATCATCATTTAGGTGGGCATCATGAAGCGCTCTTATCAAACTTCATCGCCCAGACTGAAGCCTTGATGCGTGGCAAAACCACCGAGGAAGCAAGGGCCGAATTGGTTGCAGAAGGGGTGCAGGAAGAATGCTTGGACATGTTAGCCATGGCAAAAACCTTTCCCGGCAACAAACCGTCCAATTCCTTCCTCTATCAGAGCCTGAACCCTGAGACTTTGGGTGCATTGATTGCCCTTTACGAGCATAAAGTCTTCGTGCAAGGGGCGATTTGGAACATCAATTCGTTTGATCAGATGGGGGTGGAATTGGGCAAGCAACTCGCCAAAACGGTGCTGAAAGACATGACGGGGGACGAGTTGGTGACGGCACACGACTCATCCACTAACGGTCTGCTCAATTACTACAAATCCTTGCGTTAAGTCATGAACGGACAAATTCAAGTTTTTGCCGATCCTGCTGCCGTGGCTGAAGAGACCGCCCGTCGTTTCGTCGGTATCATGGCGCAGCGACCGGGTGA
Organism: uncultured Methylococcaceae bacterium; assembly: GCA_903859815.1. Lineage (GTDB taxonomy): Bacteria > Pseudomonadota > Gammaproteobacteria > Methylococcales > Methylococcaceae > Methylumidiphilus. The sequence continues at coordinate 17,832 of CAIOOA010000113.1, forward strand.
GCGCTTTAGCTTGGCCCTATCCGGCGGTTCCACGCCGCAACGGTTTTACCGGCTGATGACCACGTTACCGTGGCGGGAGCAAATCGACTGGGGCAACTTGCATATTTTTCTGGCGGATGAGCGCTTCCTGCCGCTGGATCATCCCGATAGCAATTACCGGATGATACGGGAAACCCTGATCGAACCCCTCGCGGCAGCCGGGGGTGATGTGGTCAGGCTTCCTGTAGGCAATATTCACCCGATGCCTTCCGACGGGACAGTGGAAGACAGCGCCATTCGCTACGAGTCCGAACTAAAGCAATATTTTGGCGACAATCCCCCCTGTTTTGATCTTATTGTGCTTGGCATGGGTCCAGACGGTCATACTGCTTCGTTATTCCCCGGTCATACTCATCCGGTTGGGCCATGGGTACTGCCTGTGCACAATTCACCCAAACCTCCGCCCACCCGCCTTTCTCTGAGCTTGGAAGTCATCAATCAAGCCCGTCATGTGTTATTTCTCGTCACTGGACATGACAAAGCGGAAGCCTTGTCGACTATCCGGCAAGCCACCAAAGAAACTTTGCCAGCCGGAACCGTCCAACTGGAAGCCGGTGAGTTGGTTTGGCTGGTGGATGAAGCGGCGATGGGTTTGGAAAAAGCTTGAGCGCACTGTTTTCATGTTTGGGAGGAATAGGTTTTGCTATTCCTCTTAAACTTGAGCAGATTAAAATAAGCTTATCCCGATCTCCCCAAATCCAGAGCTTATTCAATGAGCAAACCAGACATTCGTTGGCAGCAGCGGTTTGAAAACTTCAGAAACGCGCTGGGTTCATTGACCGAGGCCGTTGAGTTGTATCGGCAAAGGCCGTTATCCAAACTTGAAAAGCAAGGCTTAATCAAAGCATTTGAGTTTACCCATGAACTGGCTTGGAATGTCATCAAAGATTATTTTGAATACCAGGGCAATACCTCAATCATGGGTTCACGCGATGCCACCCGCGAAGCGTTCAATAGGGGTTTGATAGTCGATGGCGAAAACTGGATGGATATGATCCGGTGCCGAAATTTAACTTCGCACACCTATAACCAAGAAACTGCCGATGACATTGTGGAAGATACGGTGAATACCTTTCACGATTTATTTGTTCAACTTGAAATAACCCTGACAGAACTTGCCCATGTTATCTAACTTGGACAAGACAGGGTTGTCATCCAAGACTATAAGCAAGATTCACTCAGTATTTTCGCGTTACCCGCACATCGACCAAGCAATCCTCTATGGCTCCCGCGCTAAAGGCACATTCCGCAACGGCTCGGATATTGATCTGACGTTGAAAGGCGATAGTTTGACTCACCGGGAATTGGCAAAAATCGAAACGGAATTGGATGATTTGTTGTTGCCTTATAAGATTGATCTTTCGTTATTTAAGCAAATTGACAATCCTAATTTAATTGAGCATATCGGGCGGGTTGGGTTGGTTTTTTATGAAGGTATGAAAATAAACTAAATTTTGGAGATTTAAAATGCCTAAACTTTTTTGTCATATTGCTTGGATGCGTGAATATAAAGGTCATCATAGAATTGATGGGCAAATAGATCAACCTGAAAGAGGCGGAAGATATGTTGTTGAAAATGGAGAGGCTTTCGAATGCTGCAATTTTCTACCTGATGAAAATGGAATGGTTTATGGGCATGTTGAAACATGGAAAGGGGATGAGGATGGTTTTGATGCTCAAATCAGAATTGAAAATTTAGGGGCTAATGAAGGTGCTCCCCATATTGATGGTACAGATGTAATTTGGACAGCAACTCATGACACAGGAGGGAAGCGGGTTGTAGGATGGTACAGAAATGCAAGAGTTTATCGGGAACGGCAAACCCATAAACAATACCCAACTGTTCAGCATGAAACAGACGGAGTTAATAGTTATAGAATTACAGCAAAGCAAGAAGATGTAACTCTTATTGCTGAAAATAATAGAATAAAATTTAATCCAAACAGAGTAAAAAGTGGGTGGCCCGGTCAAAACTCCATATTTTATCCAAGTAATTATGTGAATAATGAAGAATTAAATCTCTTCTTAGAGGAATTGGATGTTGCAATGCAAGAAGAGAGGGTGAATCCTCCGTCTTTGGACCCATTTGAGGAATCTTGGGGTGATGAAGGTCGAGAACAACTGAATATCCACAAAAGAAAGGAACGATCTACAAGACTTATCAGAGCTTTCAAAGCCCAACTAACTGATTTTTCATGTTCAATTTGCGGCTTTTCATTCGAAGATGCTTATGGAGAATTGGGGCATGGTTTTATCGAAGCGCACCACATTATTCCTATTTATACACTTACAAAACAAACTAGGATGAGTACAAACAATTTAATTGCGGTATGTTCAAATTGTCATCGCATGTTACACAGAAAGAATCCATTGCTTACAGCCGAGGAACTCAGAAATGAACTTAGATATTAAATCCCTTAGAGCATTCTATAGGCAAACTGTATGGATTGAGTCAAAATTATAGGGCCGCAGGATGGGCTGAGCTTGCGAAGCCCTTCAATCGCGAACGATGCGCCTCCTTCATCGGCACATATCGTGAAACTTGCTTCATAATTCATAACCCACTGTTAAAATCTGGATATGCCTATCATTTCTTACTTTTTTGGGATTACTATCCGCATGTATCATGATGACCATCCACCACCCCATGTTCATGCCGAATATCAAGGTTATGAGGCTTTCGTCGAAATCGATACAGGCACTGTAATCAAAGGACATTTACCACGCCGAGCAGCTAATATTGTAAGGGAATGGTGTCAAGAGCATAAGGACGGACTCAAACATAACTGGAAACTCGCCCAACAATTTGAACCACTGGAACACATACCCGGAGCCGATAATGATTAAGCTCATCCAAGCTACTCCTCAATCTGGTTTTTGTTTGAAACTGGTTTTCTCCGATCATTCTTGGGGCGAACTAGATTTCAAGCCAACGTTGCAGCGTACCGGAAGTTTGTTAGAGCCTCTACGCGATTCAGATTATTTCGCCCGTTGTTTTATCAATATGGGTGCGCTATGTTGGCCGAATGGATTGGAGCTAGGGGCCGAGTCCTTGCGCCAAAAACTGGTTGATAACAATGAGCTTCATGAGTCAGGGCGAGAGGCTGCTTGAAGAAAATTCGGGTTCGACTATATCTTTGAACTAATTCTTAAACTCCAGTTTGGGAGGCTATGACTTACAAGATCAAGCTTGGTCATTGGCCGACCCTAAGAAAGCTTTAGCTTGGAAACAAGTGAATACCTTTCGGCAATCATGAGCCGACTGCGGTAAAATGCCTTCATGGACATTACCAATATCATCGACAAACTCAACCCCGCCCAACGTGAGGCGGTCACTGCCCCTCCCACCTCCATGCTGATCTTGGCCGGCGCGGGTAGCGGCAAGACCCGTGTGCTGGTTCATCGCATCGCTTGGCTGATGAAAGTGGAGCAAGTCTCCCCCAATAGCATCCTAGCCGTCACCTTCACCAACAAAGCCGCTCGCGAAATGCGCGGACGCATCGAAACCTTGCTTAGCTTTCCGGCTGGCGGCATGTGGATGGGAACCTTCCACGGGCTAACCCATCGCTTGTTGCGTCGCCATGCCATCGAAGCGGGATTGCCTGAGACGTTCCAAATCATGGATTCAGACGACCAATTGCGATTGGTTAAGCGCATCTGCAAAGACTTGAATTTGGACGATAAAAAATGGCCTCCGCGTCAAATCCAATGGTGGATCAACGGACAAAAAGACGAAGGTCATCGCGCCCGCCACATGCTTGAAGCTTCCGACCCTTATGAGAGGCAAATGTTGCGGGTTTATAAGATTTATGAGCAACAATGCGACAAATCCGGCTTGGTGGATTTTGCAGAGTTGTTGCTTCGGGCCTACGAATTCCTGCGCGACAACCCCGAACAACTGGCGCATTACCAGCGTCGCTTTCGTCATGTGATGGTGGATGAGTTTCAGGACACTAACAGCATTCAATATGCATGGTTGAAATTATTAACCCATGATCGTGACAATTTGTTTGTGGTTGGCGATGACGACCAGTCGATTTATGGCTGGCGCGGGGCGAAAATCGAAAACCTATTCAAATTCCAACAAGACAACCCCAATCACCAAATCGTCCGGTTGGAGCAGAATTACCGCTCCACCGGGCATATCCTCAATGCAGCCAATGCCCTAATCGCCAAGAACGAAGGTCGGCTGGGCAAGAACTTGTGGACCGAGGATGGCGCTGGCGATGCCATCGCGGTCTATTCGGCATTCAACGAACAAGACGAAGCTTATTTTGTCGTGGATCGCATCCGCCAATGGTCTCAGGAGGGAAACAAACGGGCCGAATCCGCCATTTTGTATCGCTCCAATGCGCAATCCCGCCAATTTGAAGAAAAACTGATTGCGATGGGCATTCCTTATCGCGTGTATGGCGGTTTACGCTTTTTTGAACGGCAAGAAATTAAAGACGCATTGGCCTATTTGCGGCTGCTGTCCAACCGTAGCGATGATGCGTCATTCGAGCGGGTCATCAACACCCCAACACGAGGCATTGGCGCCAAGAGCTTGGATGCCATCCGTGAACTGGCATTAGCCGAAGATTGTTCACTGTGGGTTGCCGCCGAAGCATTGAGTCGGGGGAATGTTTTCACGGCCAGAGCCAAAGGGCTATTGGCGGCATTCCTGAATTTGATCGATTCCCTGTCGGCGCAAGTCAAGGACAAACTGCTACATGAGCAAGTCAAGATTGTCGTCGAGAAATCCGGCTTGATCGAATTTTATAAGCAAGAAAAAGGCGACAAGGGCGAGGCAAGGGTGGAAAACTTGGAGGAATTGGTCACCGCCGCCAAGCAGTTTGAAATGGAAGCCCCGCAACAAGAGGAAGGCGAAAACCTGAGCTTGCTCGATTTTTTCCTTGCCCATGCGGCTTTGGAGGCCGGCGAAGCCCAAGGCGATGCCTCGGAAGATTGCGTCCAGTTGATGACGCTGCATTCCGCCAAAGGCTTGGAATTCGACTTGGTTTTTGTCGTCGGCTTGGAAGAAGGATTGTTCCCCTCATTACAATCCATGGAGGAAGCAGGACGCTTGGAGGAGGAACGGCGCTTGTGTTATGTCGGCATCACTCGCGCCAAGCAAAAACTCTATCTGACTCATGCTGAATCCCGTCGCATCTATGGCAAGGAAAGCTATCCCCGTGCTTCCCGCTTCCTGCGCGAGATACCCACCGAACATATCCATGAAATCCGCATGAGGGCGAATGTCACCCGTCCTGTCACCGCCAAGGAACGGCCGGTTTCCTATTCATTGACTTCCGGGACTGCAGGCGGTTTTAAGCTCGGTCAACGTGTCGCCCATGCCAAGTTTGGCGAGGGCATCATCTTGCAAGCTGAAGGCGAAGGTGCGCAAGCGCGGGTGCAAGTCAACTTCCCCGAGGTGGGAAGCAAATGGCTAGTGCTGGATGTGGCGAATTTGAAGGCGGTTTGAGTGGACTGAGGGACTATCTCGTTTCTAATCCAAGTCAGGCCGGCTCGGTATTGAAAACCGAGCCGGATTAAACGAACGTTTATTGCAGCGTCTTTATCCCTTCCGCTGAACCCAGCAATACGATGTCGGCAGGGCGGATGGCGAAGATGCCTACCGTGATCACGCCGGGAATATTGTTGATTTCCTTCTCCATTTCCACTGGATTGAGAATGGTCAGGTTATGCACATCAAGGATTTGCCCGCCGTTGTCGCTGATAAAGCCTTCGCGCCAAACGGGTTGCCCGCCTAATTTGACCATTTCACGGGCGACATAACTGCGAGCCATCGGGAGGACTTCCACCGGCAGCGGGAATTTGCCTAGCGTACCGACATATTTGCTAGCATCGGCAATGCAAACAAACTTTTTGCTGGCTGCGCCTATAATTTTTTCCCGCGTCAATGCGCCGCCACCGCCCTTGATCATTTGGAAGTGTTCATTCACTTCGTCCGCGCCATCAATGTAAACCTCCAAGGTTCCGGTGTCGTTCAAATCGAGGACCGGGATGCCGACCTTTTTCAGCTTTGCGGTGGTGCCTTCCGAGCTAGAAACCGCACCGTCGATTTGCGATTTGAACTCGGCCAGCATATCGATTAGGAAATTCACGGTCGAGCCAGTGCCTACCCCCAAAACCGATAAACCCTTGACATATTGCAAGGCAGCTTCAGCGACTTTTTTCTTAAGTTCGTCTTGTGTCATTGTGTTCCTCCTTCATTAGGTTAAGATCGTGGGATAATACATCTTGAAACGCCAATCTGTCATGCCTTTTCACGAAAAATGACCGGTTGGCGATATACTTTTTTGACTGGACAGACATGATTCAACAGTATATTGAGCGTATCCTTCGCGCACGGGTTTATGATGTGGCGGTTGAAACGCCTCTCGATGCCGCACCCATCTTATCCAAGCGCTTGAACAATAAAGTTTATATCAAGCGTGAAGATTTGCAGCCGGTGTTTTCCTTCAAGCTGCGGGGGGCTTATAACAAGATCGTATCCCTGAGCGAGGCGGAGAAGCAATCTGGGGTTATTACCGCTTCAGCCGGCAATCATGCCCAAGGCGTGGCGTTGGCAGCGAACCGCCTAGGTATACGGGCATTGGTGGTTATGCCTAGCACGACCCCAGCCATCAAGGTGCAAGCAGTGCGCAGTCGGGGCGGTGAAACCGTGCTGCATGGCGATTCCTATGACGAAGCCTATGAGCATGCCCTAGCCTTGTCCGAGGAGCAAAAACTGACTTTCGTACACCCCTATGACGACCCTGAAGTGATTGCCGGGCAAGGCACCATTGGCATGGAAATTTTGCGTCAACACATGGGGGAAATCCACGCCATTTTTGTGCCTGTCGGTGGCGGAGGGCTGATCGCCGGGGTGGCTGCCTATGTGAAATTCGTCCGTCCCGAAGTGAAAGTGATCGGTGTCGAGCCGGAAGATTCCGACTGCCTGAACAAAGCCCTGAAAGCCAAGCGGCGAGTTTCATTAAAGCAAGTGGGATTGTTCGCCGACGGGGTCGCTGTCAAACAAATAGGCAAAGAGACCTTCCATATTGCGCGTCATTATGTGGACGGGGTGGTGACAGTCACCACCGACGAAATTTGCGCCGCCATCAAGGACATTTTCGACGATACTCGCTCCATCGCCGAGCCAGCAGGGGCTTTAAGCGTGGCCGGCTTGAAGAAATACGCCGAGGAAAATGAGTTGGAGGGTCAATGCCTGATAGCGATTGAAAGCGGAGCCAACATCAATTTTGACCGTTTACGCCATGTGGCGGAACGTGCTCAAGTGGGGGAGCAAAAGGAGCTATTGTTTGCAGCAACCATTCCCGAGCGCCCCGGAAGCTTCTTGCAGTTTTGCCGATGTTTAGGGCAGCGTAACATTACCGAGTTCAATTATCGCTTTTTTGATTCTGCGTCAGCCCACGTTTTCGTGGGTGTTCAAACCAGCGATGGACGCAAGGATCGTGAAACATTGACCAAGGAATTGAATATGGCCGGTTTCCCCATGACTGATATGACGGGTAATGAATTGGCGGTGGAACATATCCGTTACATGGTCGGAGGCCATCCTCCTAGGTTGCTGGACGAACATGTTTATAGTTTTGAATTCCCTGAGCGCCCCGGCGCTCTGCTGAAATTCCTTTCCCATCTCGGCGGTCGCTGGAATATCAGCTTGTTTCATTACCGCAACCATGGTGCTGCTTTTGGACGGGTATTGATGGGTTTGCAGGTTCCCAAGGAGGATCGAAAGTCATTTCATGAATTTCTTGACCTGTTGGGATTCCCTTTTCGTGAAGAAACGCATAATCCCGCTTATCTAATGTTTGCAGGCGGTAGAAAAGTCGAAAATTGAACACCTTGGCTAGAGAAGACTTATAGCACAATTCGATTGGATCAAGGTAATCGGCATTTCCCACACCGAATTTAGGCATGGTACTTCTCAAGTTGCCGAAGAGTTGTCCCTTACAGGTAATAATCTGTGAACGTTAGTTCCCCGCATTGGCATCACCCCTTTTGCCACTAGGCTCATCCTCTGATGGCGATCCCTCAACAATAAAGGCAAGTTTGGCCTTGGCTCACTGTTCCTCATCCAAGGAAACCATGATATGAAAATGGATAAATCCATTTTATCCCCTATGAAAATTAGGAAAATTTTTACGCAAAAATCAGATTTTTTCCGATATACAAGCGATTTTGACCGTGAGAACATTCGCCTCAACAAGACTGCTGAAGCAAGCTTGCCAGACACAAAAAAATTCGAAAGATGAACCTTGTTTCAGTGGTCTGTGCGACAAAACGTCACATTAAATATCAGGAACTTAACTATGATAAAACCAATCCAACACTATTGGAGTTGCTTACCCGATACGGATGAAGCAGTCTTGCTGGGACGCAACGCAATGAGGCATCGTCGCCCAATTTTGTCAAGAGTACTGGTTTCTGGGAAAGAGTTAGACAGTACGTCAAATCCAGCCTTACTTTCACGAAGGAAAGGTTGCGATCACCCGAGCAAGCGTAGTCAGCTACCAAGATTGTTCAGAACAATAATAGCCTAATCCATTGGAGAAAATCGCCATGGACACCCCCAGCACCCAGCGTAGCTTCAAGCTTCAACCCATCGTTTTAGCGATACACCTGGCCATGGCCGGTGTCGCCTTGGCCGACCCCGCGCCGAACGAACTGCCCACGGGCGGGCAGGTTGTCTCCGGCAGCGCGGTGATCCAGCAGTCGGGGGGGCAGATGGACATCCAGCAAA
>CAIOOA010000114.1 GCA_903859815.1 uncultured Methylococcaceae bacterium
ACATTATCCAGAAAGGCGCGGTCATGGCTGACCAGGATCAGCGTCCCCTCGAAATTTGCCAACATTTCTTCCAGCAATTCCAAAGTTTCCATATCCAAGTCATTGGTGGGTTCGTCCATCACTAACACATTGCAGGGTTCGCTGAACAATTGCGCCAGCAAGGCACGGTTGCGCTCCCCACCGGACAGGCTACGCACCGGCGAGCGGGCGCGTTCGGGCGGGAACAGGAAGTTTGCCAGATAAGACATCACATGCAAACGCTGACCGTTGATTTCCAGAAACTCCTTACCACCGCCAACCGCCTCGGCCAAGGTCTGGTTCGGGTCGAGTTGGGCGCGAAGTTGGTCAAAATAGGCAATGTTCAGTTTAGTGCCATGGCGCACGGTTCCGCTCTGCGGTTGCAAACGCTGAAGCAAAACCGCAATCAGCGTGGACTTACCCACGCCATTGGGTCCAATCAGGCCAATCCGGTCGCCGCGCATGATGACAGTGGAAAAATCGTGGATGACGGAACGGTTAGGATAGGCAAAACTCACCCCTTGGGCTTCGATGACCAGCTTCCCCGAGCGTTCGGCCTGTTCCAGTTCGATTTTAGCTTGACCCTGGCGGTTGCGCCGCTCCGCCCGTTCGTTGCGTAGCGCCTTCAACGCCCTGACCCGGCCTTCGTTGCGGGTGCGCCTAGCGCGGATGCCTTGACGAATCCATACTTCCTCTTGCGCCAATTTTTTGTCAAACAAAGCGTTATGCTTGGCTTCCTCTTCCAAAGCCGCAGCCTTTTTCTCAAGGTAATCGGCATAGTCGCCAGGCCAAGAGATGAGTTGCCCCCGATCAAGATCGACAATCCGAGTGGCCACTTTCTGCAAAAAGGCGCGGTCATGGGTGATGACCAGTATGGCCCCCTTAAATTGGAGCAGTTGATCTTCCAGCCAGAGGATGACATCCAAGTCCAAATGGTTGGTCGGCTCGTCCAATAGAAGCACATCGGGTTCCACAACCAGCGCCCGCGCCAACGAGACCCGCCGCCGCCAACCGCCGGACAGCCCCGCCACCGGCAATTCTCCGGGGAGGTTCAGCCGGCTTAACACCTGCTCGACCCGCTGTTGCAATTGCCAGCCATTTTGGGTTTCCAATTGATGCTGCAAGCGACCCATCTCCGTCAGCGCGTCCTCGTCGGAGTGCGCGTGTTCTGACAGACGGTGGTATTCGGCTATCCAGTGGCCTATGTCGCCCAAGGAGTCGGCAACCGCATCATAAATGGTATCTTGTTCAGGCAAGCAAGGCTCCTGCTCCAACATGGCGACTTGTATGCCCGGTTGTCGCCATATTTCTCCCGTATCTGCGGGTATAATGGCTGAAATCGCTTTCATCAAAGTGGACTTGCCCTCGCCATTGCGTCCAATCAGCCCAACCCGTTCCCCCGGATCAAGTTGAAAGTCAGCGTGATGGAGAACAGGATGGACTCCAAAAGCGATGGAAACATCTGATAAGCGTATAAGAGGCATGGAACTTAGTTTTTATTCTAGTCAAGACGGGAGCATAGTTTACAGGAAATGGGATTGTAGGGTGTCTCCTTGTATGCAGCAATTCCCATTATGAGGCAAAGCGTTGATGTATAGCCCGTCATTCCTGCCGGGAAGCAGGAATCCAGTCACATGGACGTGAAACTTGGGTTCACTCATAGCGCTTAATCAAACACTTACGCAGCCGACCCGTTACCGTCCATGGCACTGGATTCCGGCAGTCCATGCCGGAATGACGGCTTCCACGTCAAAATGAGAATTGCTGACTTGTATGGCAATTCACACATCTCGTCGTTTCCAACAAACCATTAGGGAACCTAGACAAAAAAAATTTATCAAACCATTAGCACTCGCCTTTCGGGAGTGCTAACATAATTCATCCCAACACTTGAGTAGGTTAAGCGTCATGTCACAAGCTTTGTCACTTCCCGTCAACCTTTCTTTAGGTTCCATTGAGGACTATGTCGGGGCGGTCGCCCTGATGCCCCGATTTGGCGCTGAAGAAGAGCGCGCACTGGCGCGGCGTTTTCGCGAAGAAGGCGACTTGGAAGCAGCCCGCCAGTTAGTCTTGGCGAATCTGCGTTTCGTAGTCCATATCGCCCGTGGTTATATGGGTTATGGATTACCCTTGCCCGACCTCATCCAAGAGGGCAATATCGGCTTGATGAAAGCCGTCAAACGTTACGACCCCGAAATGGGAGTTCGCTTGGTTTCTTTCGCCGTTCACTGGATACGGGCAGAAATCCATGAATTCATCATTCAAAACTGGCGAATCGTCAAAATCGCCACCACTAAGGCCCAACGTAAATTGTTCTTCAATCTGCGTAAGTTCAAGACTCGCCTAGGTTGGTTTAGCCAAGACGAGGCCAATGCCGTAGCCGAAGAGCTGGGCGTGGGGGTGGACAGTGTCTACGAAATGGAAAACCGCCTCAGTAATCAGGATATGGCTTTCGATTTAAACCCTGAGGATGATGGCGATGAGCGCGAAACCTCTGCGCCTATTCACTATCTGCAACAAGCCGATGCCGACCCCGCCGAGGTATTGGAGTCCAATGAATGGGGAAAACATCGGGAAACCCATCTGGCAACGGCTATCGAGCAGTTGGACGACCGCAGTCGTGACATATTGGCGAGCCGGTGGCTTAATGAAGAGAAACTGACCCTGCACGATTTAGCTGCTCGCTACAATGTCTCCGCTGAGCGCATCCGTCAGCTGGAAAACAGCGCCATGAAAAAACTGAAGAAAGCCTTATTAGCAGAAGCATGATTCGCTTTGGGGCAATTATTCCATTTTCGGGCAAAAATGAACCGTTTGTAACCTACCGCTACAAACGGTTTTTAATCATAACAAGGTCGGAGTAAAACCAAATGAACACAACAACAATCATTAAACCACTGATTTTGATGGCAGGGCTTATGTTAATCGGTTTCTCCACTGAAACCACTGCTCGCGATCCGGGAATCAACCAGCCCGGAGCCTACGGCGGGAGGGCCGGTGTGCCTGCTGCCGGTGCGGCAGGTCGTCCCGGTTCGGGCGTGGGTGTTTTACCGGGCGCAGGGGCAGGCCGGGCGGGTGTGCCTGCCGCGGGAATGGCGGGACGGCCCGGTTCGGGCGTGGGCGCTCTGCCGGGAGCAGGTGCTGGTCGGGCAGGTGTACCTGCTGCGGGTAGGCCCGGACGCTATAGGTGAAGGAATTTTTTTATTAAAAAAATTATGCACGGAACTTGCTTAACAATGTCGATGGGGATTGTTGCTTTATTCTGTAATCCACCAGTTATTTTTAATTTTAGGATAAAATCCACTCAGACAATCTTAAGGAATTCATAAAATGCATAAGATTACCCTTATTCCCGGCGACGGCATTGGCCCTGCCATCACCTCCGCTGCCATGCGAGTTATCGAGGCAACTGGCGTGAAAATCGAATGGGACCGCCAGCTTGCCGGCATGGCGGCAGTGGATAAATTTTCCAATCCTCTGCCCGAGGCCACGATTGAGTCCATACGCCAGAATCGCATTGCCCTGAAAGGGCCGCTGACTACTCCAGTCGGCGGCGGCTACCGTAGCGTCAATGTCACCCTGAGGCAAGCGTTCAATCTATACGCCAATGTGCGCCCGGCCATTTCTTTTGAGGGAACGGACACGCTGTTCAAAAACATCAACCTGGTGACAATTCGGGAAAACACCGAGGGCTTGTATGCCGGTATCGAACATTTCATCAAGGTGGACGAAGAAACCATCGCCGCAGAAAGCAGCGCGGTAATCACACGGAAAGGCTCCGAACGTATCATTCAATACGCTTTCGAATATGCCCGCAAATCCAAACGTAAAAAAGTGACCTTGGTTCACAAGGCCAACATTTTGAAATGCACTTCGGGACTATTCTTAGAAATTGGCAGGGAAATGGCTAAACAGTACCCTGATATCGAGTTCGACGAACGCATTGTCGATGCCTGCTGCATGCACATGGTGATGAAGCCTGAAATTTTCGACATCATCGTCACGACCAACTTGTTCGGTGACATACTGTCAGACCTCGCCTCCGGCCTTGTGGGTGGGTTGGGCTTGACGGTTGGGGCAAACATAGGAAAAGATGCCGCCATCTTCGAGGCCGTTCACGGTAGTGCGCCTGACATCGCCCATTTGGGGATTGCCAACCCCATCGCCACCATCCTAGCAGGGGCGATGATGCTCGAACATCTAGGCGAACTGGAGGCTGCCAGACGCATTGAGCAAGCAGTCCGCGAAGTGATTCGCGAGGGAGAATTCCTGACTCCTGACCTCAAAAAGGGTTCCACTCATGGAACGGATGATTTAGCCGATGCGATTGTGAAAAAACTCAGCTAACGTTGTTTGAAATTCGTCCCGCTGAGTTCCATGACGGCGGGGCGAAATTTGCGCTGGCTTTTTGATAAGATTTATTCCAACTAGGCGGAATGATGATGGCATCTGTCGCAATTGTCGCAACCTTGGTCAAGCTGCTCTAAAAATGTCCCGATACCCGGCATAAACCGAAGCAATCATGGTTGGACCCAACACCAACCAACCCAGTCCGAATGGTATGGATGCCAACACGGAAAGCACTAATACGATAATCCCGTAAAGCAGGAAAGGCAGCATATTGCTTAAACATGCGTTGAAGCTGGTCTTCATGGCATCCCAAGCTTGCCTATTGTCGAAAACAACCAAGGCAGGTGCAAACCAAGTTGCCATGGCAATGGGAACCGTCAAAGCCAAACCGATTAAGCCAGAGAAAAGATAAGCCACCATGGCCCCGCCGATGGCAACTGTCGGTAAATCGTTATAGCCACCCAAGGCGCTCAAGCCCAAACCGCTACCCACCAACAAACCGATGACAACTACGACAAGAAAGTAACCAACCCCCGTGATAAGCCCGACCGTCACCAAGGCATTGGTATTTTGATTAAAACCGGCAAACAGATGGTCAATCCGCAATGCTTGGCCTTGCTGTAAAGACTGACACCCTAGCAATGTACCGCCCAATAGCACCGGGTGTAACAACAATGTGGCGATGGCACCAATAAAGGGGATCAAGGATAGCAAGACGGCGAGAACAAGGAAAATGACAAAAATGGCGATCCAAATCACTGGATTCAACCGAAACAAGGCAAAACCCTCGGTTATCCAGTCCCAACCCCGGTTGATGGAAACAGTTTTAATCTGCATGACAGTACCCTCTTTGTAAACGTTTTTTGATGCGCAACAGTGAAATACTAACACGTACTCGAATCCATGACTGCCCCATGATGCATTTCGTTGTATCATTGGTAGCGGAAGAAAACGAATGGAGCACCTTTGAAAAATTACACCTTATCGGCCGGCGTCGTCATTGTAAGACTTTGCCCGGATCAACCACGCTATTTGATGTTACGTGCCTTTAATTATTGGGATTTCCCCAAAGGCGTGGTGGAGCAGGGCGAAGACCCGCAACAGGCCGCAATACGAGAAGTCAACGAGGAAACCGGCCTGACCCTGACCTTGGAAAATTTCCGCTGGGGCAAGGGGTATCAAGAAACCGCGCCTTATGGTTTAGGCAAAATCGCACGCTATTACATGGCAGAGTCCCTGGAAGGGGAGCCTTACTTACCTGTCAACCCAATCCTAGGCAAACCCGAACACGAAGAATTGCGCTGGGTAACCTACAAAGAAGCGCAGGCTATCCTGCCCCCTCGCCTGAAAGCCATACTAAACTGGGCAGACTGGCTGGTGCAACGTGAGTTGGAGGGGGATTAACCGCTACAGTTAAGAGGAATCCTTTATCCCATCCTTTGAACGTTTAACCAGCCCTACAATGGTTATTTGGATTAAGCTAAAAACTCGGCGATGACCGGGGCATGATCGGAAGGCCGCTCCAGTTTTCGAGGTTCTTTGTCGATTCGGCATGATTGGCACTCATCCCGAAGCGCGTCACTGACAAGGATGTGGTCTATGCGTAATCCGAGGTTGCGTCGAAAACCCGCAGCCCGATAGTCCCACCAACTGAAACTTGCTTCTCCTTGGTCAAACAGTCGAAATGCGTCGCTTAAACCCAAACCTAGCAGCCCCTTGAATGCCTCGCGTTCTGGAGTGCTGCAAAGGATTTTTTCATGCCATGCCACAGGATCGTATACATCACGATCCTCCGGTGCGATATTAAAATCCCCCAACACCACCAACCGGGGATGCCGACTGAGTTCATCGGCTATAAAAGCTTGGATTTTAGACAACCAATCAAGCTTGTAAGCGTATTTATCCGAACCCACCTCGCTTCCATTGGGAATGTACAAGTCTATGACCCGCACATTACCGTAAGTTGCGGCTAATATTCGTCGCTGCGGGTCTTCCAGATTGGGCGGGTCGCAGACTATGTCTTCGACCCCGCCTTGGCTAATCAAGGCCACGCCATTATAGGTTTTCTGACCGCTATAAACCGCTTGATAACCTGCTGCTTCCAAAGCAGCAATGGGAAAATCGGCATCAATGGTTTTGGTCTCTTGCACAGCCAAAAGACTGGGTTGCTCCGTAGCCAACCAGTCCAACACATGGGGTAAGCGGACACGCAGGGAATTGACGTTCCAAGTGGCAATCTTCATGGGCCTAAGACTTTTTCAATGGTGGCGATCAGTTCTTCAGTCCTGACCGGTTTGGCCAAAAACAAATGGCCTCCAATATCACTGCCTGTCGGCTCCGTTTCCTCCCTTCTGACGATGGCCGTCAAAAACACATATTTAATATGAGACAGTAGCGGGTCTTCCTCAAGCATAGCGGCAACTTCGTCACCGCCCATGTCAGGCATCATCACATCCAGGAAAATCAAATCAGGTTTGAACTTCCTCGCGGTTTCTATCGCTTTGCTGCCATGATTCTCGGTCATCACCTCGTATTTGCCGGTACGCTCCAGATTGGCCTTGATCAAGCGAGTCAAACTGGCTTCGTCGTCAACAACCAGAATCTTTTTTTTCATAAAGTTGGTTTCCTTATGCTGTCTTGAATATGAGTACGACGGAAGCTCCGCCGCCTTCTCGGTTGCAAAGGTTAATGGCTCCACCGTGCAACTCGATAATATTTCGGGAAACTGACAAGCCCAGGCCAGTCCCCTGCCCCACTGGTTTGGTTGTGAAGAAGGGATCGAAAACTTTTTCAACTTTCTCTGGCTCTATACCAGTTCCATTATCGTCGACTTTGATGACGACCACCCGTTCACCGGGGCGAAACTTTCCGTTGGCAAGGTGCAGGGCATCACCCTCTTTTCTCAATCGAAAACATTCACTGGTCAATTCAAGCTTGCCTTCACGTCCCATGGCTTGAATCGCATTCATGAATAGATTGATGAACACTTGCTTGAGCTTGTCTGGGTCGGCATTGATTGTAGGGAGTTCCTGTGCCAATTTTTCCTCGACTGATATATTGTGATGGTTCAACTCAAACTGCACAAGTTTGAGCGAATCACGCAGCACGTCATTTAGGTCGGTTTGGCGCTTGGAAAGCTTTTTTTCGTGTGAAAAGTTTAGCAATCCTTTGACAACCCCATCGGCTCGCTGGACGGCATCTTCCATGTCTTTGATGACTTGACAGGCTTCGCTCTCTTTGGGGAATTCCCCATAGAGGTAATCCACGCCCATTTGAATAATGGCGAGGGGGTTTTTCACCTCATGCGCAACCCCTGCCGCCAAGCGCCCTACAGATTCAAGTTTGGCTGATTGCATCAATCGCAAATGGGCTTCCTCCAAAGCTTGCGTCCGCAAACGCACCTTTCTTGTCAATGTTCGATTCCATACCAAAATAGCGAGAATAATGCCAATAAGCGCTGCCAGAACGGTTAAAGCGATAAGCCTGAGCTTTGGATTTTTCCAGAGTGGCGGCGGTTCAAGATGAATCCACCCACGGGTTATCGCCTGTTTTTCCTCTACGCTAATAGAGGAGAGAGCCTTGTCTAACAATTGGCGAAGAATTGGCCAATCTCTGCGGACTCCCATCGAATTTTCGGAATTTTGTTGAATTTGGAATGCCACGCGAAGATTGGTGATGTTCATTTTGCTCGTGAAATAGGAGGTCGCGGCGAGAGTCCCCACCATTGCATCCGCCACACCGAAGGAAGTCGCCAGCAAGGCAGTTTGAATGTCTGGGGTTTGCACCAATTCAATGTCGGGATATTCATGTGAAAGCCATTCTTGCGTGTAAAATCCATGTACCACGGCAACTTTCATTCTACTCAAGGTGTCCAGGCTCCAATTTTCGACATCATTACGCGCTGTGATCACAGCAGAAGGCAAGTTCAGGTAAGGGTTCGTAAAGTTTAGATATTCAGCCCTCTGCGGAGTTTTAACGACCACTGGTAAAAAATCAGCCTTTACTTCGCGAACGAGTTGCAAAGCCTCATAAAAATCAGATGCTGGCTCAAGTTCAAATGTAACGCCCAAACGCTTGGAAAGCAAAGCTAGATAATCGGCAGCAATACCAGTATATTGACCTTTGTCATCAATAAATTCTACTGGGGTGAAATCAGGGTCACTGGTAAAACGAATGACCGGGTGAGCGTTCAACCAAGCAATTTCTTCTGGAGCCAATGTCGCTCGAAAACCAGATTCAGTGCCGAATGCGATACCGACATTAAACAGTATCGTAATCCAAAGAATAATGTTGTAGACTCGGTAACTCATCCGATCAATAAGCCCAAAACAAAGCGACAATGAATGAAAGAACAATTTAGTGAAATTTTCACTACTTAACTTCCTCACTAATTTGCACAGTATAGCTACCTCCATTTTCAATGGCTGTCGGCTTGCTCAATCCCTGCAAATCTCCTGGTTGAGGCATGGCTTGTCCCGATTTGGTGACTCTTGCACCAATTATAAGTTTATCGAACGCTGACAGGTTCATGCCTTGAACCATACCCATGGAATCATCTAGCGTCACTTCAACCGGCAAGTCCTTCACTTTCTTTTTCACTATGGCTAAGGGCATCGGTGGCCCTGAAGCGGCGCGGGCAAATATGAAAACAGTATCTTCGGATGCCGCCATTGTAGAGAGCGACGGTGATAAGGCAACTTTAACTTTGATGGATTTATGTTCGCCAGTGTCAGGTAGGCTTGAAACTGCCCTTTCATCGGTATCGTTAACCTCTGAACCCTCAGCCCCCTGCCCTTCACCTTTGATCTCGGCAATCACCTTGGCGAGATGCTTTTCCTCCGGGCTGTCTTTGGGATATTCACCACGCAAGGTTTCAATATAACCAATTGCCTTATTGGTATCACCACTTTGCGCCGCACCGGCACCAGCCAACCAAAGCGCGGTATGATGTTTGGGGTTTTTCGCCAAAATTTCAGCCGCGATTCGGGCAGGTTCACCCACGTAACTGCCACCAAGGGAATCACTCAGCGATTCCGCATACAATGCTTTAACATCCAAATTGTCTGGCTCTAATTTTAAGGCGTGCGCATAGGCTTCGACAGCCAAATCATGTTGTTCGGTCTGCTGGTAGGAACGCCCCAACAACAACCAGCCTTTCAAATCATTCGGGTTCTGTTTAAGCTTTTCGGCCAGACGGTCAATCATTTCCTGAAATTGTGGGGCCGCATTGGCTTGTTGATGAGCTTCCGGTTGGGCGCGAAAATCCGCCAAATCGAACCGGCCTAACATCGAATAAACCACGATTCCAAGCAGCGGCGCAGCAATCAAAGCAACAACGACTGGCGCATACCCTTTTTGCTTAGGTTGTTTACCCCCATTTTCGGAGGCAGACAAATCGTTAAGCAAGTCCTTATCCAATTCAGCTTGAAGCCCTTCCAATTCTTCCCCGTCAATCTCGTCAGCCAATTCGTCACGGCGTTGCTGATGTAACAAAAGGTTCAGGCGTTGGCGGTCAACGGTGTAATTACGCCCCCTTCCAAGCAAAGCGGGTAGAAATAGGGCGTATGCAACCACTACGATCAGTACCGCCAGCATCCAAAAACCAATCATAAGTTTATCCTTTGAGTTTATTCTTTAAAGCTTGCAAACGGCGGCTTTCTTCCTCAGTCAATGCAGATTCCATCTTCCGGCCGGCATTCCGATTTTTCGCTAATAACCCAAGACAAACCAATCCAACCAGCAACAAGCCAAATGGACCCAGCCAAAGCAAGGAAGTTGTCGACTTAAGTGGCGGATTGTACAACACAAAGTCACCATAACGGTCTACCAGGAACTTGACCGCATCCTGCTCGCTTTTACCACTCTGAATGATGTTGTAAACCTCGGTCCGCAAATCTTTGGCCAAATCGGCATCGGAATCGGCCAAGGACTGGTTTTGGCAGACCAAACAGCGCAATTCTTGAACCAAATTTTCATAAGCCTGTTGTTTGGCAGGGTCATCGAACTGACGAATTTCAATGGCTTGAACACTGAAACTTAATGTCACGCAGAAAAGCATTAGCCAATATTTCATGACGGCGAACCTTCTTTCTGCAATTGGATGATCAGCGGCAGCAAGGTTTGTTGCCAAGAGTCTTCAGTGATTGGCCCGGTATGTTTGTGACGAATAACACCTTTTTTATCGATCACAAAAGTTTCCGGCACACCGTAGACCCCCCATTCGATGCCCACCTTGCCGTCTGCGTCGAAGCCGATTGCAGTATAAGGGTTGCCAAAATGCTTAAGCCAGCCCAGCCCTGCTTCCCGTTCATCCTTATAGTCCAATCCATAAATGGGCAGGATATTTTGCTTGGCAAGCTTCATCAGGAAGGGATGCTCCTGCTTGCAGGATACGCACCAGGAGGCCCAGACATTCAATAGGCTAACCTGGCCCTGCAAATCCATATTGCTGATAGATTTGCCGAAATCACTCAATTGCGGGAGATTGAATGCCGGGGCAGGCTTGCCGATAAATGGCGACGGCACTTCGCGGGGGTCGAGTTTCAAACCGACGGCAAGAAAAGCAACCATGACAATAAACAAGAATAACGGAATGAGGAAGCGCATAATTAGCTAAAAGATTTTAAATGAGTGGAGTGTTTATAGAGTCTGTTTCCGGTATGCTGAGGTTTGCATCAATACCCTTTTCGGCATCAAAATCGTTTAACGCGCACCTGACAAACCTCATCTAACATTCAGTCCAATTTTCGACAACACGCCAGCATATTTCCTGCAAAGAAAGGGACTTTCAAGTACCCAAGCTTTACTTTTTTTGACAAACCAATAGAAGCTTTCTTTAAAGACAATGGCATTGGTAACATTTTCATCCAATAATGCAATGGATAGGTGTTTGTCACTGGGTAAACCTTTATTTCAGAAAAACCACATTTCTTCAGCATACCTGTCATGCTCGTTAAGGAAAATAGTTGCAAATGCTCAATATCATAAATTGGGGATTTGCTTCCCATAATTCGTGCAGAATAAGAACGAAAATTATGTGACACTGTTACAAAAACTCCTCCCGGCTTCAACAGTCTTATCACCGCAGAAAGAACTTCCTTTGGATTTTCCACATGTTCAAGTGTCTGAAAACTGGTAATCAAACTAAAGCTTCTATCGGCAAAATCATCTGGATTAAACGACCCAGGCACAATCAACGGGCTGATATGTTTTTTGGCGCTGTTAATTGGGGCTTCAGATGGTTCGATACCGATAACATTATTAAACCCTCTTTCGAGTAGCCTCTCTAAAAAAGCGCCATCCCCCGTGCCAATGTCTAGCGCACCATCCTTATCTGGTAAACTCTTTAAAATTTCAGAAAGTAGATGTATATAAGTGTACGAAGCGCAATCGGCTTCTTCACCACTGTCAAACCCAGCCCGCTTGTAAGCAAACTCCAACATTTCCGCAGATGGTGCAGGAGAAGCGTAAAGCAAATCGCAGGATTGACATAGCAACATTCTCAAGTGCATCAATTCTGGAATTTTTCTCGACGAAAAAGAGAAGCTATCTGTTTTCTCCTCCTCGAAATTAGACTCCAAGAACAACTTGCTATGTTCAGACGAATCGCAAATAGGACAAAGGCGGGGCAGTAATTTCATAGTATTATTATGACACATGACAGTATAATAAATACGGATCGTAACAAATTTATAGTGTAAATAATTTGCATTTTTAAACGCTTTAAGAATGTTCTTGACTATTGATTTAAGCAGTGCTTTATACTAGGCTCCATCGCTTCAAACATGGCGTTAAGTGTCAGATTATTGAGAAAATAAATTCGAGCCTTTTCACCTAATTGTTGGGCTTCGAATCGATTATTCAAACACCAAACTAAATGGGAGATTAGCTCTTCGAGATTTTCAGCGTCAAATAATAAACCTCGCCCTTCGAGATATTTTGGAATATCCGCACGTGCGGCTGCGATGACAGTTTTACCCATAGCCATTGCATCGGTAAGCTTAGCAGGCATCTGACCGAAGGTTTCTGGACAATTACGTTGAGGCAGAACCACCAAGTCATTGGCTGATAGAAAATAAGGTATGAGATCCAAAGGCTGTAGAGGGATTAGAATTAAATGACGACCATACTGTTGGTTCATAAACTTGACATAGTCGTCTTCTGGTTCAGCACCTACAATCATTAGTTTTAGCTCAGGCCGATTAATAATCTGCAAAGCCTTCAAAATCAGATCAATTCCCTTTTGAGGATTTGGAGTACCGACAAAACCAATAATAATATCCGATGGCTTGATGCCTAGTTCTAGGCGAATTGTTTCTCGGTTGAACTTTGCGGGGTCGAGTTCATTGGGATCCATGCCATGGGGTACAATGACACCACCATAAGTCTTCCTAAAATTTTCTGATACTGTGAAGACCGCGTCTGCTTTTGAATGCAAGCGATGAACCCATGATGTGTATTGATACTCATGGGTATGGCTCAATTTACGTCGCAAACGGAAAGATTTTGCAGGTAATGTCTGGGCTAATTCATCATCGTCAATATCTAATATGACGGGAGTTCCAGATAATGCCCTTTTGATGAGAGCCACCCCAAAACTTGGGAAACGTGGCTTGCATGCAATAATGACATCCCCATCCATTATCTTCAACAAATTCCGAATAGATTTGACAAACATTGGCATAATATCGCCAGCAACTGATCGAATAGGAATATCTACTTTTTCTAAGGGGGGCCATATACCCTTTCCCCAATTTTTACCAATACCGAAAGTTGGCCCTACAATTTCGACTTCATAATGCGGCGCGAGTGCCTGGCCCAATCGCAAACAACGATTTGTACAATTGGTTGATAAATTCATAGAAGCAATTGTAATTTTCATTCTAATAAGTTAATCAAATTAGGATATTGCCATTTATTTGGAAATTTTTTTGACATCTCGCAACGATGTGGACGCATTCTTAAGAGGGGATAGTGCATTTTCTCCTTCTTCTTGAACCGTTTTTGATTCACCATTCACAATAGGTTTTGAATCTGCCGCATTCATAAGAACTTGTTCTCCAGTATCCGCTACCTTCTGATTGGCTTCAAGTAAATGACTGCATAGTTCAAACTCCCTGTCTGAATAGTTTAGAAAATAAACATATCCGATATTACCACAGGAATCGCTCCCCAAGTAATTGATTGCTGAATCTAGCAATGCGTTCACTTTCTCATCAAAATCCCGGTTAGCGGAACCAGTCCCCATCAGAGGGAATAAAATCGACGAAAATACCTGATCGGAATATTCTTCGTCAGCCTTTCTCAAAGCATTTTCAATACATTCCGTAATATCAGGGATTGGGAAATAGCCCTTTCCAAACTGGCCTATAAACGCAGCCACATGAAATATCATTTTCACGTTATTGGTTTTATATAGGTTGCCGGATGAAGTGGCAAACACTTCGCCTGGATCAACAGTTGTGACATTGCGTTCTGCCAATAGATTACGAAGCTCTATGGCAATGGTGTCCTCTACAATTTTACCTTCTTCCCGCTTTGCACCCAGATAGCGGATGATACCCGAGATGGTGTTATCTAATGGCCGGGCCATCAGCAAACCATTGTTTTCTGGATTGACCCATACGTCTATATCTTTGACATTATGGAGTTCACCGGTCACTAGACAAACTGACTTCTTATTATTGGCTTTAAGGGGAAACTTTATTTTTTTTGTCTCGCTTAGTGGCTTGGGTTCAGTGCCAATATTTAGGCTAAGGACCGCATGAACCGGACTATCATTTTTTTTGACATTAAGCCCGTTCTTGATAATCTCAAGGACTCTTTCTTTGGCCCTCTCAATACTTGCGAACTTCATTTGATCGTATTCAACCACCTGAAGACCCTGTATGTTAAATGGGATGGTCGTTCCTTTGCGCCGGATCAGCACGGTCACAGATTTTTGCAGGGTATGGCGCACTCCAAGCTCATAAAACACATTGGCGTTTAGGGACGTGATGTCGACAACCACCACATCAGCCTTGTAGAGTTGTTCAAACATTTTTTCATGGATGGAACCTGCCTCGGCAATCTCATCGCAACGTATGCACTCCAAGCCTAAGCTTTCAATGGCCTTCCTAAAGAAAAACCGGTAAATGTCGTCAAAATCAATGTCAACTCCGTCGGCGTCTTTTTTCTCGCCAAAAGGCATGACCACAAAACAAGTGCGTTTTCTTTCATCATTAGCCATCTTCAACCTCCAGCCTTGCCGTTAAGATTTTATATATTGGCAAACACTTCATTCAACCCAGCTTATTGAGGCAGGGAATGTGCCTTTACGAATATTAAAAAAGAACAATTCGGGCAGGCTGATGATAACACCCTTGACACCTAAATGCAGGTTTTCACCTCCATCCCAAAGCGAGGTCAGCAAACCCGCCACACCTTGCGCCAAACCGGCTACCAAGTTGACCCCTCCTGCCAATGGGCGGGTCAACGTGAGATCGTCGGTGAAAAACACAAACGCCGGATCATGACCATGCCATCGATAAAGCCTGGAACTAAACACATTCGATTCTCGCCAAGACACCCACAATGGATTTTCCTGTTGCCTTGCTTGCTCCAAATGACGCAAACGATAAGAAATCTCCCGTTCAGAAAAGGAAACCCGCCAAGTGTCATTGACGATATGAGAAGACACAAACGGTATGAATTCCAAACCTTGCCCGGAGATATAGCCTCCTAACCTACGGGTGGATTCAGTTTCAATAGCTTCATCGAATGGAGTTTGATTTTGCCGCACTGGGCTGCGCTGATAGGCCTGCTCCATTGCTTGAGCAATCACACGAAAAATCTCGCTGGCACAATTTCGTCCAATTAAATGATACGAATAGAGCTTCGTCAAATTGTCTTTATAATTTGTACTGTAGTTTTCCAAACCGTCAAGGGCAGCTTGCAATTCAGTGGGTGCCACCGCAATCGGCAGCAAGCCCACCGAGGCTGAATACGATGGCAGAACATTCATTCCGGGCCAGTTAACCGCCCTCCCCTCACGCTTGGCATTGCCAAGTTCAATGAACTGATTAGCGGCTTGTTCAAGATGGAGATAAGACCATTCGTCGACCTCTTCCTTGCCGCTTAATATTGCTTTAGCTGTTTCAAACCTCTCTCTGGCCGAAGTGTAAGCCTCGAAAGTGGATTCTGCCAGATTCCTTGGGTTTCCCGGTCTTGCATCCTTGCCGGAGGATGCCCAATTCAACACCACCCATTGGCCGGAGCTTATCGTCTGTTCCAAAGCAATCAGCCTAGCCATGCTGAGTAGCAATGGATATCCCCAGTCTGTCCTAGGTTTAATCAAAAGCTCCACAAGTTGGTTTTTCAATTGATCCCGGTAGAAACTCAAACTGAGCTTTTCCTTCTCAGTCAATTGGAAGTCATTGCCATTCGTATGAATTATCACGCCTTCGCGCAACGGCATGCCATACTCAAGGACTTGCAAAGCCACCAACCTACTCAAAAGATCGGCGTAGCGGCTGGAGAATGAGTACCCTGCCGACCGAAAACTATCTTGGGCGAGTCCCACCTCGGAAAATGGATAACTCGTCGGCTTCAATGTCTCGAGTTGAGACAAAATCTCGCGGGTTTTGCTATGAACAAAATCGTTTCCATAGGCCAATAGGACACGACCCTTCAATTGGGCGATACTGGCATCTTCGACATGTGTTCGGTGCGTTTGATTAGTTGAATTAAATTGCCATTCTTCAGGCATGAACAAACCTGCCCCTTTCAATTCTATCCGCTTTGCGTTATCCGATTTCCTATCCCCGTGAATGGATAAGTCCAACAAAGCGTTTAGCAACTTTCGGTCGCTTTGAAGAGCATCAAACCGATCAAATTGTTCATCCTCAATTAGCAGCATACGATTGAAATGTTCACGAAGTAGATTTTGTGTGTCTTCTGAGACTTCAACATGATGCACATCCATACTTCGATTTTCCCTTGTAATGTATTGGTCACGGAATTGTGCAAACCCATCCCGCTTGATCCTCAACCAACCCGGCGGAATATGCTCGAAATGAAAGACTTCGTCCTCTATTTTGAGTGCCGCATGACCTCCACTTGCACCGTCTTCACTCGCATCCATATAGAGGAATTGGACATAAGTGGAGGCAAACGAGGGATGCCCCATCAAGGCGAAGATCAAGCACACCAAAGCCAAGCTAAGTAAGCGTGGGACATGCCTACGATGGACAAAGGCATAGGCTGGGTAGGCCGGCAGCATGATAGGCTCACAACATAACCTCAATTCAAGCCACACCGGTATGGGGGAAACTTTGCTCGCCACACCAATATTTATGACAATCAATGACTTGGTTATTATGGCGTTATTGCTTGTATCCTTCCTCAATCGCATCCATCTTCCATGGCTGAGAGTCGCCTAGGCTGGATTTGAAGGAATCATACTCGGTCTTGCTGACAGCAGCTTTGCGCAAACCCCTACCAATGGCAACGTAAGTGGATTTGTCCTGGTTCCATTGGGTCACTCCATATTTGGATGCAATTTTGCCGAGCTTTACGCGGAAAGCTTCAATGTTGGTGTCGGATGATTTGGCGAACTCAGCGGTGTAATCACGAATATCGTTGGCGAAACCTGACTGCTTCTTGTCTTTTGAAGACGGGACCAATGATGAAGGGCTGGAAGCCGAGTCTGAAATGCTCCCTGAAGACCTTGATGAACTCTCCGAACTGGTTGAGATGGAGCAAGCGGCAAGCAATGTTACTGCCGACAGGAAGGCAATCGAAAAGAGAAATTTGCTCATGTGTAGTCTCTAGCGGAATGGGCTTGTTTGATAAACTTAAAGAATGATACCATTCCCCAAGATGAAAAAAAACGGAAGCCATAGGAAGGGCCATTATGGGCAATCTTGACAGATTCTTACTTTCCAATAATCTGACATGACGGGCTAATAGGAATCGATTTAACATTAATATATTTTAGGTAATAACAAATGAAAATAACTAAGCAAGCCTTGACAGCAAGCATTTTATCAACTGTCATTCTAGTCGCTCCGAATATTTGCCATGCCATCGCAAATATTGGGACTTGGAGTTTTTTGCAAGGTACTCCAGCCGAGACTTTCAATAAGCAGGATTGGTCAATCTTTGAAAAGGCCATTTTTGACACTCTCGATAATGCACAGGATAATGAAACAAAATCTTGGCAAAACCCTGCAACGAACACATCGGGTGAGATTAAAGTATTGCGATCAGTGAAAAATAGCGCCCATGATTGTCGTCTGCTCAATATCATAACCCATGCCAAGGATTCCAATGATGACATGGAATTGATTTTTTGCAGACAACCCAATGGGAAATGGAAAATTGCCACGCCAAAGGTGAAATAGCTAACTGCTTATCGAAGCATTGAATGAGCCATTAAAAGCTCTGGTGATAAGCTTAATGCAAGCAAACCAACTTTTACTCTAACAATCCTTCAATCCTTGCCAACTATTTAGTTACAACCGATTCAGTTATTCACTGAGCGTAGTCGAAACCAACATATCGGATTTGATTGCGCTCAATAGTCTTTTTCTAATCTCCATGCTTATTTAGCATAAGGTTTGATACCACCGATCAAATCAACCCAACATAAACGGAGTCATTCAGTGCGGCATTTTATATCTTCATTCATCGTTACTGTGTTGGGTTTGACGGCTGCTTTCTTTTGGGGTGGAACCAACGGACTGTTGCTGGCAGCCATTTTGAGTCTGATGGAAGTGAGCCTGTCTTTCGACAACGCAGTTGTCAACGCCACAGTGCTAAAGAACATGAGCGTACTTTGGCAACGTCGCTTTCTCACTTGGGGGATGGTCATCGCCGTGTTCGGTGTCCGCTTCCTGCTACCGGTCATGATTGTGGCCGTTGTCACGGGGCAAGGCTTACTGACCGTGGCATCCATGGCCTTCAATAATCCTGATGAATACGCCCGTAATGTGCATTCATCGCATGTGCAAATCTCAGCTTTTGGGGGAATGTATTTGCTCTTAGTGTTCATGTCGTTTTTTTTCGAGGAAAGCAAGTCCTTGCACTGGCTGGACTGGTTTGAGCGACATTTGGCCAAATTTGGAAAGCTGGAATCCATCGAAGTGGCGACTGCTTTATGTGCGCTAATGTTCGCCCAACACTTTTTGCCCCCTGGCGAAAGTTTGGCGGCAATCATTTCAGGGATCGTGGGAATTATCGTATATGTCGTTGTTAACAGCTTGTCTAGCCTGTTCCAAGAAATCGACCCGGTAGAAAACACCATTCATCGGGCGGGCTTGATGTCATTCCTGTATTTGGAAGTGCTGGACACCTCTTTTTCACTGGACGGAGTGATTGGGGCTTTCGCCATCACCCGCGATGTCGTGCTGATTTTATTAGGGCTGGCGATAGGCGCCATGTTCGTGCGCAGTTTGACGGTTTTCTTGGTGCGAAAAAAGATGTTGGACGAATATATGTACTTGGAACACGGCGCGCATTATGCCATTGGCGCCTTGGCGGTGCTGATGTTGACGGATATGAGCTTGCATGTCCCTGAATGGGTAACCGGACTGATAGGCTTGCTGATTATTGTATTATCCTTGTGGTCTTCAATCCTCGAAAACAAAAGAAATCGGGCGACATGAATTTTTTACTTGAATCCAGTCTTAGAATAACGCATAATGCGCGTTCTTGATCTGCATCGGTAATCAATGCCGATGATGATTCGACTAGTTTCTATGGCGAGTCGACTGGGTCCCCTCGCAATGAATCGCTGCGAACCCCGCCAGGCCCGGAAGGGAGCAACGGTAGTAGATGTTTCATGTGCCGGGGTGTGGCTCTTTCGGCTTGCCACCCTTTCCAAATCTTTCTTTATTCCTTCTCAAGTGAACGCTGCCCATGGCCTATCAGGCGCTTGCCCGTAAATGGCGTCCGCGTAACTTCAACGAAGTTGTCGGTCAAGAACATGTCGTCAAAGCGCTGACCCATGCGCTGGAATTCGACCGCTTGCACCATGCTTACCTATTCACCGGAACCCGGGGTGTGGGCAAGACCACGTTGGCTCGCATTCTCGCCAAGGCCATGAATTGTGAGGCTAGAGTGGGCTTCAACCCGTGCGGCGAGTGTCTGCTCTGCCGGGAAGTGGACGAGGGCCGTTTTGTGGATCTAATCGAGGTAGACGCGGCATCGAGAACCAAAGTCGAAGACACTCGTGACCTACTGGATAATGTCCAGTACGCACCCAATCAAGGCCGCTTCAAAGTTTACATCATTGATGAAGTTCACATGCTTTCCGGGCATAGCTTCAATGCGCTGCTGAAAACGCTGGAAGAACCCCCGCCCCACGTCAAATTCCTGCTGGCGACGACCGACCCGCAAAAAATTCCTGTGACGGTGCTTTCACGCTGTTTGCAATTCAATCTGAAGCGGCTCAGCCCCGAACAAATCCGCTTGCAGATGGAGTCCATCCTAGCAAAGGAAGGCGTTGCGTTTGAACAAAATGCCATCCGCGCCATAGCGAGAGCCGCTGACGGCTCCATGCGCGATGGTCTCAGCCTGCTGGACCAAGCCATTGTCCATGGCGGAGGATTTCTGGAGGACGGGCCAGTCAGCGCCATGCTAGGGACCGTTTCCCGCAAGCCCGTATTTGGCCTGCTGGATGCCTTAAGTCTTGGCGATGCCCATCTGCTGTTGCAACAAGTCGCGGAACTGGCGGAACATTCACCAAATTTTACCGACATATTACAGCAGTTATTGATCGTGCTGCATCATGCCGCGCTTGCTCAATGGGTGCCGGATGCAGTGCGCCACGATGACGATGCCGAACGCATTTTGGGGCTGGCGAAAAGCTTAAGCCCTGAAGATTTACAATTGTTTTACCAAATTGGCTTGCTCGGTCAGCGCGACCTATCCATGGCGCCCGAGCCGCGATGCGGATTTGAGATGGTCTTGTTGCGAATGCTCGCCTTCCGCCCGGCCAGTCATGGTGAACCTAATCAAGCGCCACCGACTTTACCCAAGCCGACGGCAACTCGCCAGCCTACCCGGCATTCCAGCGGACCCGACAAGCCATTGCCGCACCGTGCTGTAGAAGTGGCTGCGGAAAAGCCTGCGCCTTTAATCAAGGACACATCCACCAAGCCCTTGCCTGAAAACTTTGCCGCGAGGCAAAACGCGGAGGGAAATGGGAAAAAGGATGATTCCGCCGATCTCCCAACCGATGTGCCTCCTGCCGCAATCGAAAATTGCACCGACTGGCAAACCATTATCAAGACCATGCAATTAGCCGGATTGACGCTCCAATTGGCTAACCATTGCGTACTGCTTGAAATTAGCAAGGATTATATTAATTTGGCCCTAGACCAAAAGGCTGCGGGCTTCCGCACCCCACAGTTGGAGGCTAATCTGGAAAAGTCTTTGCAGACGCACTTCAAACGAGCTTTGAAACTGAATTTCATAGTCGATGCCCCTATGCAGGAAACCCCGGCTGCGCAAATTTTGCGGAAAAAGCAAGAACGGCAAAAAACTGCCGAACAAGCAATAGAACAAGACCCAAACGTTCTGGCTTTGAAGGAACGTTTGGATGCCCGGATTGTGCCGGGTTCCATCAAACCACTGGATTAACCAAAGCGGAGAAAAGCATGAAAAACCCACTAGCAAGCCTTATGCAACAGGCTCAGCAAATGCAGGAAAACATTAAAAAGGCCCAAGAGGAATTGGCAGCCGAAGAAATTCACGGAGAATCCGGCGCGGGCTTGGTCAAAATTGTCATGAACGGCAAACGCGAAGCGTTAAAGATCAGCATTGATGACAGTCTGCTCAAAGAAGACCGTGATATGCTGGAAGACCTAGTGGCCGCCGCCATCAATGATGCCGTGCGCAAAGTCGCCAAAATCAAGCAAGAAAAAATGGCCGGACTGACTGGTGGGTTGGAGCTTCCAGCCGGTTTCAAATTGCCTTTCTAGACTCATGCCACAACTCGGGCTGCTCGCACAATTAATCCAAGCTTTTCGTGCATTGCCCGGGGTGGGCCCTAAATCCGCCCAACGCATGGCATTTCACTTGCTTCAGCGTAATCGGCAGGGGGCGCAAACTCTCGCTGAAGCCCTGTTGGCGGCAGTCGAGCATATCGGTCACTGCCAAGAATGCAGAACCTTGACTGAAGGTGAATTGTGCGCCATTTGCGCCAATCCCGATCGGGACCGTACCCAATTATGCGTGGTTGAAACACCTGCCGAAGTGTTTGCCATCGAGCAATCGACAGGGTTCAAAGGTCGCTTTTTCGTGCTTAACGGGCGATTGTCCCCCTTGGACGGCATAGGCCCGGACGAATTGCGGTTGGATTTATTGGAGCAACACTTGCAAACCGGCATGGTCAAAGAATTGATCCTCGCCACCAATACCACGGTAGAGGGGGAAGCGACCGCTCATTACATCAGCGAAATGGCTAGGCATTTCGGCATACGGCCCACGCGGATCGCTTATGGCGTGCCTTTCGGCGGTGAGATTGAATATGTTGATGGAACCACCCTAGCTCACGCCTTCAACGGCAGACGCGAGATTTGAAAAGTTAAGTTTGCGCCTAGCGCCCTACAATCGTAAAATTCTTTATTTGGTAAAAGAGGAGAACCTGATGCGAATAGACCAAGAAGCGCTAACTTTTGACGATGTTCTCCTGATTCCTGCGTATTCCAATATTCTGCCCCGCGATGTGAGCTTGACCACCAAGCTCACCCGAGAAATTAACCTCAACATTCCTTTGGTGTCCGCTGCGATGGACACCGTCACTGAAGCGCGACTGGCAATAGCCATGGCCCAAGAAGGTGGCATCGGCATTATTCACAAAAACATGACCGCCGAACGTCAGGCTTATGAAGTCAGCGCGGTTAAGAAATTTGAAAGCGGCGTCATCAAAGACCCCATCACCGTACCGCCGACCATCAGCATTCGCGAAGTGATTGACTTAACCCGCGCCAATCGGATTTCCGGGGTTCCGGTCGTGGATAATGGCGAATTGGTTGGCATTGTCACTAGCCGTGACTTGCGTTTCTCGACTCGTCTTGAAGAACCCATCAGAAAAATCATGACGCCTAAAGACCGCTTGGTCACGGTACTGGAAGGGGCAGGGCAAGATGAAGCCATCAGGCTACTGCATAAGCACCGAATTGAAAAAGTTTTGGTCGTCAATGACAAATTTCAACTTCGCGGCATGATCACCGTCAAAGACATTCAAAAAGCGAGGGACTACCCCCAAGCCTGTAAAGACGAATACGAGCGTCTGCGCGTAGGTGCGGGCGTAGGTACAGGCGTAGGAACCGACGAACGGGTAGAAGCTTTGGCAGCAGCCGGTGTCGATGTGATTGTCGTGGATACAGCGCATGGCCACTCTCAAGGCGTACTGGACCGGGTGCGTTGGGTCAAGCAAAATTTCCCCCATATTCAAGTAATTGGTGGCAACATCGCCACTGCCGCCGCCGCCAAAGCCTTGGTCGAAGCCGGGGCGGACGCGGTGAAAGTGGGCATTGGACCGGGTTCCATCTGCACCACCCGTATCGTCGCTGGTGTCGGTGTGCCGCAAATCACCGCCGTCGCCAATGTGGCGGATGCGTTGCAAGGAACCGGCGTACCGCTGATCGCCGATGGTGGCATTCGCTATTCCGGTGACATTTCCAAGGCTCTGGCAGCGGGGGCTTATACCGTCATGCTGGGAGGCTTGTTTGCCGGAACCGAAGAAGCACCGGGCGAAGTCGAATTATTCCAAGGCCGTTCCTACAAATCTTACCGAGGCATGGGTTCCTTGGGAGCCATGTCGCAACAGCAAGGCTCCAGCGACCGTTACTTCCAAGACAGTGCCGATGCCGAGAAATTAGTCCCGGAGGGCATAGAGGGTCGTGTCCCTTATAAAGGCAGCATGATCGCCATCATCCATCAACTGATCGGCGGTGTTCGTGCCGCGATGGGTTACACGGGTTGCGGCACGATTGACGAAATGCGCACCAAGGCCACTTTCGTCCGTATCACTTCGGCGGGTATACGCGAGAGCCATGTGCATGATGTGACCATCACCAAGGAAGCGCCGAATTATCGGTTGGATTAGGGATACGCTTACGCGTATTCCTAATAAGGCATTGTCAAATTAGTTTTAAGACGGTTTAACCTGAAGATAATACGATGTTGTTAGATTACTTCAAAGCTGCCATGCGCCACGCCCGGTACGAAATACTATCTGACGATGGTAGTTTTTACGGTGAAATACCAGAATGCAATGGCGTATATTCCAATGCCAAGACACTAGAATCTTGCAGGGATGAATTGGAAGAAGTGCTTGAGGAATGGGTGTTGTTTCGAGTTTATAAAAATCTGCCAATACCTGTTATTGACGGATATGATGTTTCCATTAAAGAAGCGGCTTAAATGCCAACATTTGGCCCAATTTCACGACGGGATTTAATCCATTACCTTAAACTACTTGGCTTTCAAGGACCATTTTCTGGTAGCCGTCATGCTTTCATGTCGAAGGGTGATATTTCCTTGAGAATACCAAATCCGCATGAGGGTGATATTGGGCGGGAGTTCTTGTCGAGGATTTTACGGCAGGCTAAAGTAAGTAGGGATGAATGGGATGAACTCAAATAAGACAGAACTTCAACTAAAGACCACGAGTGAAAAACTCGATGCGCTGCTAGAAGTGGAATTCTTGCGCAACGAAGCCAGATTGGGAAACCGGGAAGCATTTGAGCATTATCTCAATGCCGTTCCAGATGTTCCGCCTCCAGACGATGATCGGTTAGAGAATTAGGGGAAATCCATGGGCATTATCAACACTGAAATTCAGTTATCCAACCCCTGCAACCGGGCGCTACACCTTGTGACTGTCAGAGCTTTGGCGGATACTGGGGCATTGCATCTTTGCACCCCCGAACATTTCGCCATCCAATTGGAACTGGAGGAATTATATAAGCGCGAAGTGACGATTGCCGACGGTGGAAAGCATTTATGTGCTTATGTCGATCCCGTCGAAGTGAAATTTGAAAACCGAGGCTGTTTCACCGGTGCTTTAGTTTTAGGAAATGAAGTTTTGTTGGGTGCAGTCACGATGGAGGACATGGATATAATGCTTTCTCCCGCTCGGCAAGCGGTCATTGTCAACCCGGAAAGCCCGAATATACCGATGACGATTGCGAAGAATTTAATAATTTATTAGTCCAATGATTATTTCGATAATAATACGTCACACAACGCTTGCACTTAATAAACAATATGCATCGCGTTTTGCGAGTGGTTGCTATAGGAGTTAAGAGTATTGCACATCTTAAAGAATTTTAAAAATTTTGCTGCGGCAAAATTGAATTTATTGAATCCATTGACTTTAATGATAGGTAGGAATGGGGCCGGAAAAAGTAATGTCATTGAGGCAGTAGAGTTATTATCTCAATTAGCCCATGGTCGCCCGCTTTACGAAATAACCGACGTTGGACGTGGGGGTGGTTCTACATTTGAAGTAAGAGGCGGGTTGCCGGGTTGTGTAAGAATAAATCAACTTGATGAAATTACCGGTACGGATAAGTTCTCTTTGGAGTTTTCTGCAACATATAAACAAACAAATTTTGTTTATAGCATAACGATAAACCTTGCCCCGCAGCCGAAAATATCAAATGAAGAATTACGCTGGGGGAAGAGAATTGTGTTCTCTGCCAAACAAGGAAAACGAGAGGATATTTTAGATGTACAATTCGATAACTTTAAAAAAGGCGGGAATAAACCTTTTGCCCATCTGCCTTCGGATCGGTCGGTTTTATCACGGTATGAATCATTTGCTAATTTAGATAACTCCACTCAAACACAAAAAGATGCTTCAAATTTAGTTCTCATAGTCGAAAGACATTTAAATGCAGCTTTTGTTTTTGATCTTAACCCTAAGCAGATGCGCAACTACGAGCAGATTGGACAGAGCCTATTAGTAAAGGATGGATCGAACCTTTCCTCCGTACTTTATGGTCTTAGCCAAAACAATAAACAACAAGCAGTATTAAGCCGGATACTCGAAAATATCAAACAACTGCCAGAAGAACCTCTTGAATCTTTTGAGTTTGTCCAGACCAAACTAAATGATGTAATCCTCGCCTTTCGTCGTTCAGATAATTCACTTGCAGACGCTCGTCTTTTGTCTGATGGAAGTCTACGGACATTGGCTATTCTTACAGCTTTGGAAACTGTTCCAAAATCTTCAAGGATAATTATTGAGGAAATGGATAATGGGATTCATCCATCCAGAGTGAATATGTTGGTGGATTATATATGGGAATGTAGCAATCGCCGAAAACTGAATGTCCTTGCTACAACTCATAATCCTGCGACCCTGAACTGTCTTAGTCAAGATCAATTAAGATACGTCGTCCTTTGTTATTATGACAATGAGTCCAATACTTCTTGCCTAACCCCACTGATTGATCTTCCTCGTGCAGATATTTTATTAGAACGTGGAAACCTAGGAGATTTGGTCACTCGCCGCGTACTAGAACAACACTTGACACCGAATTTTGATGAGTACCATAAGCGCATGGCGCAAGCTTGGTTGGAATCTCTGACGTGAACGCAATACGCCTCTACGTTATCGATACCAGTTACTTGTTAGAATTATTCCGTGTAGATGGTTGTTATGAGGAATATGCACATGTAGCCATCAAAAAGCAATTTAGCGATGCTATCGAGAAAAAGTTTAGCTTTTATGTGCCAACCCCCGTTATATTCGAATTGGCTAATCATATTGCGGATATCAAGGATTCTTCACGCCGTAACGAGTTGGCAATTCAATTGAGCAACACGGTTATATCCTGCGTTGAGAATGGTAATCCTTGGATATTAACGCCACCTGGTAAACCTGAAACTATACGGGAGTTGATGGAAGCATTAAGAGAAAGCACAACCCGATTCGCTAACGAGTTTTCCTGTCAAAAATTAGGTTTGACCGATACAGTAGTAATCTTAGAAGCTGAAAGACTGAAGAATAATCATAAATCAAGTACATTGAAGGAGTATTTTGTACACATTTGGGCACGACATGATGAACTTAAATCCCGTGAGCCAGATACGGAACCCTGCCCTTTCGTCTGAAACTAAACTGGGAAAGTTCTTTGCCGGTTCCCAAGCTCCAGCTTGAAAACCTTTCCTAGTTGAGACATTAAGCATTCTGTTCCCAAACAGACGATTGATAACGAGAACAATTTATCAACCCAAACCATTATCCTCTCCCTAATGGGGAGTGAACTGGAAAATACATGGCCGACATACATTCACACAAAATACTGATACTAGACTTTGGTTCCCAATATACCCAGTTGATCGCTAGGCGCGTTCGTGAAATTGGGGTGTATTGCGAGATTCATCCTTGGGATTGCAACGAAGACTATATCCGCGAATTCAAACCACGTGGAATTATTCTTTCGGGGGGTCCAGAAACGGTCACCGAAGCCGGCACGCCCCGCGCTCCAAGCATCGTGTTTGAACTCGGCAAGCCGGTATTGGGCATTTGCTACGGGATGCAAACCATGGCGGAACAACTTGGCGGAAAGGTGGAACCCGCTGCCCATCGTGAATTCGGCTATGCCCAAGTACGAGCTAGAGGCCATTCCATTTTATTGCGTAATATCGAAGACCATGCCAGCCCGGAAGGTTTTGGGTTGCTCGACGTGTGGATGAGCCATGGCGATCAAGTGACAGTGTTACCACCCGGTTTCAAGATCATCGCCAGCACCGACACCGCGCCTTTTGCCGGCATGGCCGACGAGGACCGGCGATTCTACGCACTACAATTCCACCCTGAAGTGACCCACACTCGGCAAGGCAAACGCATTTTGGAGCGCTTCGTTCGGGGCATCTGCGATTGCAATGCCTTATGGACAGCCCGCAATATCATCGAGGAAAGCATCAGCAATATTCGAAAAAAAGTCGGCAATGAGCAAGTCATTCTTGGCCTTTCCGGTGGTGTTGATTCCTCCGTCGTCGCGGCCTTGTTGCACGAAGCCATAGGCGAACAACTAACCTGTGTGTTTGTGGACACTGGCTTGCTGCGTTTGCATGAAGGCGATCAGGTCATGTCGACCTTTGCCGAACACATGGGGGTCAAGGTCATCCGTGTGAATGCTTCAGACCGGTATTTCGAAGCACTAAAGGGCGTGGAAGACCCTGAGCGCAAACGCAAAATCATCGGCGGCTTGTTCATAGAAATTTTCGACCAAGAAGCCAATAAACTGGCTGACGCCCAATGGCTGGCCCAAGGCACGATTTACCCGGACGTGA
Source organism: uncultured Methylococcaceae bacterium (assembly GCA_903859815.1). Classification (GTDB taxonomy): domain Bacteria; phylum Pseudomonadota; class Gammaproteobacteria; order Methylococcales; family Methylococcaceae; genus Methylumidiphilus. The sequence continues at coordinate 27,667 of CAIOOA010000114.1, forward strand.
TTGAATCGGCTGGTTCCAAGACCGGCAAAGCCCATGTCATCAAGTCACATCATAATGTCGGCGGCTTGCCCAAGGACATGAAGCTCAAACTGGTCGAGCCATTGCGGGAATTGTTCAAAGATGAAGTTCGGGAAATTGGTTTGGAACTGGGACTGCCTTCAGAAATGATCCACCGCCACCCCTTCCCCGGACCCGGTTTAGGTGTCCGAATTTTGGGCGAGGTGAAACTGGAATATGCCGAACTCTTACGCCGTGCCGACGCGATTTTCATTGAAGAGTTATACCGCCACGGGCTTTATGAAAAAACCAGCCAGGCTTTTGCTGTGTTTTTGCCGGTGCGTTCGGTAGGTGTGATGGGAGACGGACGCCGTTATGATTATGTGGTAGCGTTAAGGGCAGTTGAAACCGTGGACTTTATGACGGCTCATTGGGCGCACCTGCCTTATGAGTTTCTCGACTTGGTTTCACGCCGCATCATCAACGAGATTCCTGGCATTTCCCGCGTCGTTTACGATATTTCCGGCAAACCGCCAGCAACGATTGAATGGGAGTAATTTTGTTAGATTTGCGATGACATTCCAGCGCCCAATCACTTTATCGATCAACCTAGGGAGGAAGAATAATGAACTGGGAAAATACCCCTCAACGTTACGGATTTATGGCTGTTGGCCTGCACTGGTTCATGTTTTTATTGTTAGTGGTAGTTTATTCATGCATAGAATTGCGTGAACTCTTCCCCAAAGGAAGCGAACCGCGCGATCTTCTAAAAACCTGGCATTTCATGCTTGGGTTATTAGTTTTCGCGCTAGTTTGGTTACGCTTGGCGGTTCGTCTGTCAGGCCCGGTTCCCTGCTCGATGCAAGAGCCGGATTGGCAGACAATACTAGCAAAATTTGTCCATTTCTCTTTGTATATGCTGATGATACTGATGCCTTTGCTCGGTTGGCTGATGCTGAGTGCCAACGGCAAACCAATTCCGTTTTTTGGACTGACTTTGCCTTCGTTAATCAGCGAAGACAAAAATATTGCCCAATTTCTAAAAGAGATGCACGAAACTCTCGGTACTATCGGCTATTTCCTGATTGCAGCTCACGCATTAGCTGCCTTGTACCATCACTTCATCAAGAAAGACGGCACATTGTTTCGAATGCTCAATCATTAAATGGAAAAGGATCAATCACTCATCGACAAAAATTGGATGTCCATAGCCTTGGAACTAGCCCATCATGCCGAAACATTGTCAGAAGTACCCGTTGGTGCGGTTCTCGTCAAGCATGAAAGCTTGGTGGCGAAGGGTTGGAACTGCCCAATCTCAACGCTAGACCCCACTGCTCATGCCGAAATCATCGCCCTTAGAACAGGCGCTTTGGTGACTAACAATTACCGTTTGATTGACACTACCCTTTACGTCACCTTGGAACCCTGCGCCATGTGCATGTCAGCCATTGTCCATGCACGGGTGAAGCGATTGGTGTTTGGTGCGCAAGACCCCAAGCGGGGGGCGGTATGCAATGCCCTGCATTTAGCCGAAGCAGATTTTCTTAACCACAAGGTGGAGTGGACAGGGGGGGTATTGGAAGAAGATTGCTCGCAGTTGCTCAAAGATTTTTTTCGCCACAGACGATAAACCCGACTCGGTTGGGAAACCGAGTCGGGTCAGATCAGATCAGACGGCTATTTGCCGGAAGCCTTGGTTTCAATCTTGGCGGCTTTCCTCAATTCTTCGATATGTTGCTGAACCTTTTGATCGATGAGCATTTTGCGTATCTGCTCCTTGATGTCTTCAAATGGCGGTGGCGTCAATTTACGGGCATCTTCACGCTGTATGATGTGCCAACCAAATTTGGTTTTTACCGGTGTCGAAGTCGTCTCGCCATTCTTCAAAGATGCCACGGCATTAGAAAATTCCGGTAGCGTTTGCGTTGGATTCATCCAACCCAAATCCCCGCCATTCTGTTGAGCCGCAGGGTCTTTGGAGTATTTCTTAGCCAAATCGGCAAACTTACTGCCTTGTTTGAGTTTAGCCAACACCTCGTTTGCCTCGGCCTCGGTTTCAAGCAAGATGTGCCGTGCCTTAAACTCGGTCAAATCAGCACCGGCAATCTTGGTGTCATACACCTTCCTGCACTCCGCATCGGTCACGGTGATGCCTCTGCGGACATTGTCGATGGCTGCCTGCGCCAACACATCACGGACGGAATTTTCCAAACGTCCTGCCGTGGCCGGACTATTTTGCAAATTCTGATTTTCCGCTTCTTGGCGCAACAACTCATGGTTGACTAAGTATTCAATGGCCTTGTCTTCGGGGACTTTCTGATCAGGGTTTTGTTTGCCAATTTCAGTCACCAGGCTATTGAGGGCATTTTTGCTAATGCCTCTGCCGTTAACCGTAGCCACCGTATTTTCCGGGCTTAACGTGGAGCTTTTGTCCGATGATGTACCCTTGCCGCCCGTAGTGCTGCATCCCTGCAACATTAATAAAGAGACTAGAAAAGCGGGGAAAATCACATAAGATGTTTTCATGTAAAGTTCCTTAAGCCTATTTTTTGACCGGGTTAGTCACTGGCGCTGCTGGTTGAGCCGGTGTGGCGGGCTTTGCGGTGGCTGGCGGGACGACGACAGGCGCTGCTGGCTGAAGTGCAGGCGCTGGCGTTGCAGCTTGCGGTGCTGCGGCTGCTCCATCTGGATTTTGGGTCGGTGGCGGTGACGGGGGAGCCAAGCGCTCAATCTTTGCGGCGGCTTTCAGGTCCTCGACATGTTTTTGCAATTTCTGCCCGATGATGACATTACGGAATTGCTCTTTCACAGCGTCATAAGGAGGCGGGGTTTGTTCGCGTGAGTCCTCCCGCTGAATGACGTGCCAACCGAATTGGCTTTTGACTGGCGCAGGGGCCGTTTCACCATTTTTCAGAGTTGACACGGCAGATGAAAATTCAGGGACCATTTGCTGTGGGTTAAACCAGCCCAACTCACCGCCATTTTGTTTGGCACTGGGGTCTTTTGACAATTTTTTTGCCAACTCCTCAAATTTTGCTCCTTTCGCCAATTTAGCCAATACATCCTTGGCGGCTTCTTCAGTTTCTAACAATATGTGACGCGCCTTGTATTCGGTATTTTTCATAGCCGCTACTCGGGTGTCATATTCCTTTTTGAGTTCCTCTTCTGTCACTGCGGCCGTTTTGCGGAAATTCTCGACACTCGCCTGCACCAAGATTTCCCTACCGGCATTTTCGATTTTTGAAGCAATCGTCGGGTCCTTCGCCAAATTTTGCTTTTCCGCCTCTTGGCGCAATAACTCGCGGGCAATCAGACCATCAATCACTTTATCTTCAGGAATGCCCTGCCCACCACTGCGCTGAGACATTTCAGCCATGATGGACTGCAACAACGCCTTGCTAATGGGTTGTCCGTTGACGATGACCACGGTTTCTTCCGCTGTCAGTTTAGGACTGGCAGAAGATGGCGGAGGCGCGGAAGTCAAGGCCGAACTTTTTTGAGCATTGTCGGTTTGCGGGTTGTTGCAAGCAGCAAAAACGAGTAGGCTGGCAACGGCGGTGACACAAAGGGCTTGTCTTTTCATTCAATAATCCTATTTTAATTTGCAAGTCGTTCGAATTCATCAGGTGTGTAAGCTTTAATGCTTAATGCATGGATGTCAGTCCGCATCATCTCCCCCAGCGCCTCATACACCAATTGATGACGCCGGATCAAAGTCTTTCCTTCAAATGCTTCGCTAACAATTGTCGCATAAAAATGACCTCCGCCACTCTCTTGGACACCTCGATGACCAGCATGGCTTTGACTGTCATCATAAATATCCAGTTTGACTGGAGTGAGACCTTGTTGAAGCAATTGCTTGATTTTTTCGCTACGGGTAGACATTAGAATACCTTTTTGAAAGGCTTAACCGTGACACGGGCATAAACCCCTGCCAATTGATAAGGATCGGCAGCCGCCCATTCTTCAGCCAACGGCAAACTGGAAAATTCTGCCACAATCAGGCTGCCGGAAAAACCTGCCGGACCTGGGTCTTCTGCATCGACGGCGGGATGCGGCCCGGCCAACACCAGACGACCTTCGTCTTGCAAAGCTTGCAGTCTTGCCAAGTGAGCAGGACGGGTTTGCTTGCGCAATTCCAAGCTATCGGCATTGTCTTCTGCAATAACGGCGTACAACATGATTATTTCTCCTCTGCGTCGGTTTCTGGCTCCGGTTCTGGGTCTGGCAAGTGGCGGGACAGGTAAAACGATTGCAGCAGTACGAACACAAACGTCAGCCCCAACATGCCGAACAACTTAAAATTAACCCAAGTATCGGTCGAGAAATATGACATCACGTAATAATTGACACCGCCTATCAAAAAGAAAAAGAATGTCCAACTCAGATTGAGCGTTCGCCAAATTTCAGATGGCATACTTAAATTGCCACCCATCATGCGTTCAATCATGGTCTTTTCACCCAACCATTGGCTGGCTAAAAACAAGAAACCAAACAACCAATTGACGACGGTTGGCTTCCATTTGATAAACTGCTCATCCTGCAAATACAGGGTCAGCCCACCAAAAACCAGAATGATCACCAAAGTCATCAGGTGCATGGTCTCGAACTTCCTGGTTTTCAGCCAAGCAACCAACACTTGCAGGATGCTGGCGACGATAGCCACTCCCGTGGCTACATAGATGTCGAATACCTTGTAGGCAATAAAGAACAGTACAATCGGGAAAAAGTCGAAAAGCAGCTTCATGTTGTTTTCAATGAATAAGTGGTTAGGTTCCGCGGCCAAGTTGGATGCGCCTTCGAAGCGAGACTTTCCGTAGGCATGAGATAAAAAAATCGGATTGTGCTTGGGGCTGGCTTTAGCTTAAGTTTATTCGGATGACTATTTTAACCATAATCAATATAAAATTCACTTCCAATCAACAAAAACGGTCGATAATCCAAGGTAAAAATGAACGAACAAATAAAATTAGAACTGGAAGCAGCCACATTTCGACGGCTCCTAGCCCATTTACAAGAACGCACTGACGCGCAAAACATCGATTTGATGATTCTCGCAGGCTTCTGTCGCAACTGCCTAGCCAAATGGTACAGTGCCGAGGCAAAAGCTCGCAGTTTGGAGATTGACTACGCTGCCGCGCAACAAATCATTTATGGTATGCCCTATTCCGAATGGAAAGACAAACATCAAACTGAAGCGACACCCGAGCAACTCGCAGCGATGGCGGAAATTCAACGGCGACAGCAAGAAAATGGGCATTAAGAAAGCAACCTAGGATAGGGAGCAGGGACTCCCTGACTCCAAAGACGTAAAAAATAATCTTTTTGCGAACCTTGTCTTTGGAGTTTGGCAACTTGGCAGATACTACTTGCCGTCAGCTACAATACTTCTGCCAGATTGCCTTTTTCTTCCAACCATACCTTGCGATCACCCGCCCGCTTTTTTGCCAATAACATGTCCAAATGTTGGTCGGTTTCCACGCCGTCAGCCAAACTTAATTGAATTAATCGGCGGGTATCGGGGTTCATGGTGGTTTCGCGCAATTGGGACGGGTTCATTTCGCCCAAGCCTTTAAATCGCTGGACATTGACCTTGCCTTTAATCTTTTCCGCCTCAATTCGATCCAAAACGCCTTTTTTCTCGGCATCATCGAGCGCGTAGTAAACCGATTTCCCCACGTCAATGCGATACAATGGCGGCATCGCGACGAACACATGTCCGGCAGCCACTAAAGGCCGGAAATGGCGCACAAACAAAGCACACAGCAAAGTGGCAATATGATTGCCGTCGGAATCGGCATCGGCCAATATACAAATCTTACCGTAGCGAATATTGCCAATTTCCGGGGAACCGGGGTCCACGCCCAAAGCCAAGGCGATGTCATGCACTTCTTGCGATGCCAATACACTGTCAGATTCCACTTCCCAGGTGTTCAGAATTTTGCCGCGCAAAGGCATGATGGCTTGGAATTCCCGTTCACGAGCTTGTTTGGCGGACCCGCCAGCGGAATCGCCTTCCACTAGGAACAACTCGGTCAAGCGGGTGTCCTGCGAAGCGCAATCAGCCAACTTACCGGGCAAGGCCGGGCCGGAAGTGACTTTCTTGCGCACCACTTGACGGCTGGCTTTTAGGCGCTTCTGGGCGCTTTCGATTATTAATGTGGCGATGCTCTCACCGGTCGCCGGGTGTTGGTTCAACCACAGACTGAATGCATCCTTGACCACTCCAGAAACAAACGCCACGCATTCACGCGAACTCAACCGTTCCTTGGTTTGCCCGGAAAATTGAGGTTCCTGCAATTTTACCGACAAAACGAACTGGCATTTTTCCCAGACATCTTCCGGGGCGATTTTCACGCCACGCGGCAGCAAGTTGCGAAAGTCGCAGAATTCCCGAATCGCATCCGTCAAACCGGCGCGTAAACCATTGACATGGGTTCCACCTTGCGGGGTAGGCACCAGATTGACATAGCTTTCGGTGACGACTTCTTTGACTTCATCCGCCCACACCAAGGCCCATTCGGCGGCTTCGCCGGCAGATTCCATGTTTCCGGTAAAAGGTTGCAAAGGGATGCATTCGACGTGACCAATCTGATCCAGCAAATATTCGGGTAGGCCGTTTTCGTAATACCAGACGGTTTCTTCGGCAGTGTTGTCATCCTTTAAGCTTATGCGCAAGCCCGGACATAGCACAGCCTTGGCCCTTAACAAATGTTTCATTCGCGAAACAGATAGTTTGGGCGTGTCAAAATAACGCGCTTCCGGCCAAAAGCGCACCACGGAACCGGTGTCACGAACCTTGCAGACACCAATTTCGGATAGCTCTGAAGTTTTATCACCTTGGGCATAACTCATCGCATAGATTTTGCCACTCCGACGAATTTCCACTTCCAAGCGGGCTGACAAGGCATTCACCACCGACACCCCTACCCCGTGCAAACCACCGGAGAATCGGTAATTCTTGTGGGAGAACTTGCCACCGGCATGAAGTTTGGTCAAAATCACCTCAACCCCGGAAATGCCTTCTTCCGGGTGGATGTCCACCGGCATTCCGCGCCCGTCGTCGCGCACTTCCACCCCCCCGTCTGCCAAAAGCCTGACTTCGATGGATTTGGCATAGCCCGACAAGGCTTCATCCACGCTATTGTCGATGACTTCTTGGGCAAGATGGTTGGGGCGGGTTGTATCGGTGTACATGCCGGGGCGTTTACGCACCGGGTCTAGGCCGCTCAGCACTTCAATGGCGGAGGCGTCGTATTGTTCACTCATGGTTTCAAGACTAGGGAGTTGGGCGTGGACTTCAGGCCGTTGAATAAAATTCGTATTGATCCTTTAAATTATAACATGCCTAATTATTGAAACCTTGTTGAGTATTTTCAATATACCGTTTGCATTACCGAATAGCCACGGAGGGTCAGCGCGAACTGTTCCAAACATTGGATACGGGTTTGTTCCGCCTGACTGCACCATTCGCGTAAAGCTTCAAGGCGGCTTTCATGGCTTAACCCGGCGGTTGTCCATAATTCCCGCAGTTGTTGTTTAAACTGATAAACAATCGCCAAGGTTTGGCTTACTTCCAATGCATTGGTCAAATCTGCAACCACTAGATTATCCTGTCGGAATACTTTTCCATTCACTAAAGGTTTGGCTTTTTTCAACAATTTTTTGGTTTTTGCGTCAGCTTGTTTGATTTCCGAATTTAATACCGGGTCAATGACACTCCGGCTATAGAGCGCCATCACATGGACACGATTTTTTAGCACTGCCAATATGGTTTCGGCATCGGCCATGGGTTTGGCCCAATCAATTTTTGATTTTAAAGCCGTTCTTTTGATGTGCGCCAATCTGAACAGTGACAGGATACGTATATAGCCCCAGCCGAGGTCAAATTCAAACCACCGGACGGATAATTTTGCTGACGAGGGATAGGCATGGTGATTGTTATGCAATTCTTCACCGCCAATGAAAAAGGCAATCGGCAACAAATTGGTCGAGGCATCCTGAGTTTCAAAATTGCGATAGCCTAAATAATGGCCCAGTCCATTGACAACACCCGCCGCCCAAAAAGGTATCCAGATCATCTGTATGGCCCATAGTGTGAGACCTAGCGGGCCAAACAATACCAATTCCAATACCAATAGCACAACAATGCCCCAATTCCGCCAAGGGGTGTAAAGATTGTTTTCCAACCAATCATTGGGTGTGCCGAACCCGTATTTATTGATCGTTTCGAGGTTTTGAGTCGCTGAGTCGTATAACTCAGCGCCTTCTCGCAAGACCTTGCCAATACCTAATATAATGGGGCTATGAGGGTCATCCTTGGTTTCACATTTCGAGTGATGCTTGCGGTGGACGGCAACCCATTCCTTAGTGAGCATCCCGGTAGTTAGCCATAACCAAAACCTGAAAAAATGACTCACGATAGGATGTAAATCCAATGCCCTGTGGGCTTGGCAACGATGAAGGTAAATGGTTACGCTGGCAATCGTTATGTGGGTCAGAATCAAACCAACTATAATGAGATGCCAAACAGAAAGGGAAAGTAAACCAGTGGCCATTAAAATGCTCTTTAGAATTTCGCGCAGAATGCGCTGGGTAAAAGGGTTTCCATTAAGGATTGTTAGCGGGTGTCGCGGTAATACGGGAAGTTTGGAACAGGTGAAATCGAAGAGATCGAACTTACGCTAAACAGACTTGGCGCGTGACTTAACAAACCCAACAACAAACTACAGCATAATTTTTGCATTTACAAGTTTTATTTTATTTTTGTAAACCGACCCGGTTTTTTAATCTGAGTCGGATGGGTTAGAGCTTCATTATTCAACCACTTCGGTTCGGTATCGCCAAACTTTTAGCGTGTCTGACCAGTAGCTTGACGGCAATCCTGCTTTGAGTTTGAGATGGTTCAAAAACTCTACCGGTTCGGGCAGTTGCTCCCAAACCGATGGCAAAAACGTCCCGCGCCTAGAACCTTCAGCCAGTATCAAGCCATCAAGCCCAGGCTGCATTTGATCCAACAGGTTTTGCTCCGAGGTAAACGTCATCGGCTCGGCAGGGGTAAGCAAAGACAGGTGGATTTCCAATTGATCCAGTTCGTTTTCACGCACTGGTGGGAAGCGCGGGTCTTGAAACGCGGCTGAATAAGCGTTTTCTGCAATGTCTTCAGCCAATGGACGGGCAGCTTCCAAGCGACCTATACATCCTCGCAACTCGCCGAGTTTCTCCAAGGTGACGAATGTGGCACGAATGGCCTTAAATTCTTGAGGTAAATTCGCCATTTCTACCCTCAAGGGTCTGCCGTGCTGGAGTCCATGTCGGATGGAGTCAAGCGCCAACTTGAGTAGATAGTTTTGCTGATCTTCGGTCAGTGAACAATTATTCGAAGGCATAGGCACCATACCCGACCACACGGTCTTTTGAGCCAGCGGTGTCGCCGGAATTGCGCAAATCGATGGTTTCCACCTTCAACCCGCGTTGTTTGGCGACGAGCAACAACCCGCTGACAGGCAAACGTCCGCAAGCATCATCGTAGCCAATGCCTTCAGGCCGCAAGGCCATGATCGCAGCCGACGTGGCTTTGTCCATGCTCCGTGCGGTGGCGTAGTCTTGATAATGGCTAAGGTCGGAACTGATCACAATCAAAGTCTCATCCCCGCCCCATAGCCTCTCTAATACGATAGCCACTTCCTCCGGTGAGGCATCCCCCACCACGATGGGGACTAAGCTAAATGAACCAAGGACTTCTTGCAGGAAGGGAAGATGGACTTCCAAGCTATGCTCCTCTTCATGCGGTTTATCCAGTTTATGCACGAAAGCGAGGTCGGCCAACGCTGCTGCGGCTTCTTGATCGAGTGGTATTTCACCGAGCGGTGTGGCAAACCAAACCGCACTACTGAGGGCGCACCCGCGAAACCCAACCCGATGGGCCGGCCCTAACAAGACAACCCGACTTATTTGGCCCCGCCCTTGTTGAAGCCTGACATAAACGCTGGCAGCAATGGGCCCGGAATAAATATAACCTGCATGTGGCGCGATGATAGCCTTGGGCAAACCACCGCTAGGTGTCGTATGATCCAGATAACTCTGGATCACGGATTGTAATTGATGCTTGTCAGCCGGATAAAACATCCCGGCGACGGCGGGTTGTCTGGTAAATTGCATCATGATCCCCTATCAGATTCTCAGCCTGTTCACTTCATCGGCTCGTGGGAAATCTGCCCCGACACTGACGATGAAACTGGTGACTTCCTCAATGTCTAGATCGGATTTTACGACCTTGGATTCATGCACTAGCACGGTGAAGCCAGAGGTTGGGTTGGGCGAGGTCGGTACGAACAAGACATACCACTCTCCAGTTCGGTTGGTGACATAAGCCGGCACCCATAGCCCCTCCTTGGGATATTCGATGTAAACCACTTCCTTTCTGCCGTCAGTGTCAGAGCCAGTGAACATGTTGATGACTTTTTTCGACACCCGGTAGACCGTATTCAGGAAAGGGATTTTTTCCATCAACAAATCAACAGCATGGATGACGATGGAACGCTGGGATTTCACGATGGTGTAGCCGATGTAGGACAGGGCTGCAATGACTGAGGCGAACACCATAAATGCGAACAGGTAGCTGTCCACATAGCCATATACTCTGAAAAAGAGCCCTTCGATCAGCCCCTTAGTCAGCAGAACCACTTGCATGACGATGACAATCGGGATGAAAGCGAGGACACCGATCAAAAAATACTTGGAAAGCTGCTTAATTGAAAATGCCATTGATATACCAGTCTGCGATTGAGAATGAAAGAAATAGTGTAAAACGCAAGTGTATCGGTGGTTATTTGACTTCTTGCCCAAGGTTGAGGGCATTGGTTTCATCTTGAGTCCTTTCCCTCTCAGACTTGGGCTTAGGTTGTACAGTGAACTGTGTGTAACCCGTCATAGCCACCATGAACATGATTAAGGCCACCCCACTCACCAGAATCCGATTCGGCTCCTTCATCCAGAAAAAAATCCATTTTGGTTTTATGAGTCCAATGATCAAAATAAGAATCGAAAGTACCACCAATGCTTTGAACATTGCAACAAGAACCGCAAGTGACATGAAAACCTCTCTATATTTTATGAAATGTGGGCTTAGTTCTTTATATTAAACAATGAAATTCCAAAAGACACTAGCCAGATTTGGCTGGTGCAGCAAAAGCCCTTGGACAGAATAGTCATCTCTGGGTTCAACAGAATGCACTCATTTTTCCAGCAATCACAGTGCTTTTCCAGTTGTTTCCACTCATGTACACTTAAGGGCAACCTAGCAGATATGAACAAATCCATTTTCATCAGGCAACACTTAAGCGCAAATGCTGCCATTGTGAACATTTTAAGTTCGACATTCGCACCATCGGGGGTTATCATTCAATGGTTTCCACCTGTAAACTCGATTGGACATGGATTCATCACTAGGCGAAATTTTACTCTCTGGCATCAAGCTCATGCTGGTCGGCATGGGCATTGTCTATCTTTTTCTAGCTTTGTTAGTTTGGGTTATTGGACTCAACTTCAAGCTTATCCAACGCTATTCTTCCGAGCCATCGTCCCTGCCATTACAGCCTAACCAAGTTCCTTCAGTGGTTGGTGATAGTGAGGAAATCGATACCGAACTCGTAGCCGCAATAAGCGCTGCGATTCATCACCACCAAAATAATTGACGTGTCTCACATCTTTAGGAGTTGTTGAATGGTTAAAGCGCTAGGCATGACCGAAGTTGTTCTAAGGGATGCCCATCAATCCCTGTTAGCTACTCGCGTTCGCATAGAGGACATGCTGCCAATCTGTGGCAAACTCGACCAAGTGGGTTTTTGGTCGGTGGAAAGCTGGGGAGGGGCCACTTTCGATGCTTGCATTCGCTATTTAGGGGAAGACCCATGGGAGCGTTTACGCCTGATCAAACAAGCCATGCCCAACACTCGTCAGCAAATGTTGCTACGCGCCCAAAATCTGTTGGGGTATCGCCATTACGCGGACGATTTGGTTGACAAGTTCATCGAAAGATCGGCCGACAATGGCGTGGATGTGTTCCGTATTTTCGACGCTCTTAACGACCCCCGCAATTTTGAACGCTCGATTCAAGCCACTATTGCATGCGGCAAACATGCACAAGGCACGATTTCCTATACCGTTAGCCCAGTCCATACCGTCGAAGCCTGGGTCGATCTAGCCAAGCGTTTGGAAGATATGGGTGCGCATTCCATCGCCATCAAAGACATGGCCGGGCTGTTGAAGCCTTATGTCGCCGAAGAACTGGTCAAGCGATTGAAAGCCTCGTTGTCGGTTCCTGTCCACATGCAGTGCCATGCCACCACAGGATTGAGCACGGCGAGCATTATCAAAGCCGTGGAGGCAGGCATCGACAATGTCGACACCGCCATCTCCACTATGAGCATGACCTATGGACACTCTGCGACAGAAACGATTGTTGCCACCTATGAAGGGCTGGAACGGGACACTGGTTTGGATCTCAAACTGTTGGAGGAAATTGCCGAATATTTCCGCGGAGTGCGAAAAAAATATGCCCGCTTCGAAGGGGGAATGAAGGGCGTGGATAGCCGTATTCTGGTGGCACAAGTCCCCGGCGGAATGTTGACAAACATGGAGAGTCAATTGAAAGAGCAAGGGGCGTTAAATCGCTATGCCGAAGTATTGGAAGAAATTCCCCGTGTACGGGAAGACTTGGGTTTCATCCCCTTAGTCACCCCAACCTCTCAAATTGTCGGCACCCAAGCGGTCATCAATGTTCTCGCAGGTGAGCGTTACAAAACCATCACCAAGGAAACAGCAGGTGTTCTGAAGGGTGAATATGGCATGACACCGGCGCCAGTCAACAAAGACTTGCAACTGCGGGTGCTTGAAGGCGCCGAAGCCATAAGTTGCCGCCCTGCTGATTTGCTAGAACCGGAACTGGAAAGGCTAAGCCAAGAATTAAGCAAGATGGCCTCAGAATCTGCGGTCAAATTAGCCGCAAACGAAGTTGATGATGTATTGACCTACGCACTTTTCCCGCAGGTCGGTTGGAAGTTCCTGCAAAATCGGGGCAACCCTTCGGCGTTTGAACCGGCACCCGGCAAGGAAACACCCCCAGCAACAGTGACTACCGTCAAAGCCACCGCTGATGGAGGCAAAGCCTATACTGTCAGCGTCAATGGTCGTAGCTTTCAAGTTGAGGTTACGCCAAGCGGGTCGATTAGTTCCATGCAGGCCATCTCGCAGCCCTCCCCTTTGCAGCAACCAGTGGGTGGAAAAAAATCCATTGTTCCTGCTTCAGGCCAAGAGGAAATGGTCAAGGCTCCCATGGCTGGCCACATTTTGCGCGTCAATGTGAAAGAAGGCCAATGGGTGGAAGCCAACCAAGTGATGGTCATCATGGAAGCCATGAAGATGGAAACCGAAGTTCGTGTCCGCAAAGCCGGTCAAGTGTTGGAAGTCTGCGTCAAAGTGGGCGACGCGGTGAACGGCAACGATGTCCTAGTGAGAGTCGGATGAGGGCGCGGGCATATGGGTAATTTTCAAGAACTTTGGCTAAGCACTGGCCTATCCAACGTTTTATGGGGCCAGTTGGTCATGATGGCAGTCGGCTTCTTGCTGATTTATCTGGCTGTTCGCAAAGGGTTTGAACCCTTGCTCTTGCTACCTATCGGGTTCGGTGCAGTCCTCAGCAATATTCCAGTGGCGGGTATTGCCGAAGAAGGCGGCTTGCTATCCTACCTTTATTTTGGAATTAAATCAGGTATCTTCCCTTTGCTGATTTTCATGGGCGTGGGGGCGATGACCGATTTCGGACCCATGTTGGCAAATCCAAAAACGCTCTTGCTGGGTGCAGCCGCACAATTTGGCATTTTCGGCACTTTACTCGGCGCATTGGCATTGAACTTGGTGCCCGGTTTGCATTTTACATTCAAAGATGCGGCAGCAATTGCCATCATTGGCGGGGCGGACGGACCCACCGCGATTTATGTCGCCTCCAGGCTTGCACCCGACCTGCTCGGTGCCATCGCCGTGGCGGCGTATTCCTATATGGCTTTAGTGCCGTTGATACAACCGCCCATCATGAGGGCGCTAACCACACCCGAGGAACGTTTGATCGAGATGGAGCAACTACGGCACGTCAGCCGACCGGAAAAAATCATTTTCCCCTTGGTTTTGCTGCTGTTGACTGCGGCGTTGTTGCCATCAGCCGCTCCCTTGATCGGTATGTTTTGCATGGGCAACTTAATGCGTGAATGTGGTGTTGTGGAGCGCTTAAGCAAAACCTCACAAAACGAATTAATCAATATCGTCACTATTTTTCTCGGCTTGTCAGTGGGTTCCAAGTTAAGTTCAAACGCATTTTTGCGACCCGAAACCTTGGGCATTTTAGTCTTAGGTGCGATAGCGTTCAGCTTCGGAACCGCATCAGGGGTCATCATGGCAAAGATCATGAATCGCTTCAGCGAAAATAAGGTCAATCCATTGATTGGTGCTGCCGGTGTTTCCGCCGTGCCTATGTCCGCACGTGTCGCCAACAAAGTCGGTCAAGAAAGCAACCCGCATAATTTTCTGTTGATGCATGCCATGGGCCCCAATGTGGCAGGGGTGATTGGTTCCGCCGTGGCTGCGGGCGTGTTGTTGGCCTTAGTCAAATAATCGGGTCAACCCGACTAGGGCTAGATCGCTTGGTCAAATTGAAATTGCCACTTGCATTGGCTTTGCTTTGTTGCAACATTGGCTTGGCTAAGGGAGAGGGTCAATTTATCGTTTTGTCTTACCACGATATTAAAGATGCGGTCGTTGAAGACGCGAGCGTAGGCAAAACGACGGTCAGTACCACAAACTTGGAAAAGCAATTCGAATGGCTGAAGCAGACGGGCTATCACGTTATTTCCGTAGATGATTTGTTGCAAGCTAAGGAAGGGAAAACCAATTTGCCAAGCAAGTCTGTATTGCTGAGCTTTGACGATGGGTATTCAAGCCTCTATTTCAAGGTTTATCCTTTGCTCAAGCAATACCACTACCCCGCGCTAGTCGCTGTGGTAGGCAAATGGATGGAACCCAACCGAACCGCTACTGGAAGCTTCCCCCACGATGATGATTCCCCAGCTAAAGAAAGTTTACTGACATGGGAGCAAATCAATGAAATGAAACGCTCCGGTTGGGTGGAAATTGCATCCCACAGCTATGATTTACACCACGGCATCCAAGGCAATCCGCAAGGGAACTTACAACCTGCTGCCGTCACTTGGGTTTACGATCCCATCCATCAATCTTATGAAACCGATGCCGCTTATCGTCAGCGCATCCGACTGGAACTCAAACATGCCTCTGATTCCTTATTTGCTCACATTGGCAAAAAACCCCGCGTAATGGTTTGGCCCTATGGCGAAACCAATCAATTATTGATTCAAGAGGCAAAGAATCAAGGCATGGGGATAACCTTAGGTTTGGGCGACGGGCACAATACACTGGCTGATTTAGCCTATGCCCGGCGATTGCTCATTGTGGAAAATCCGAACATCGAAGAATTTGCCAAAATGGTGGAGGGGCAACGGACTCATGACAGACCCTTGAGGGTGGCCCATGTGGATTTGGACTATATCCATGATCCCGACCCGGTTCAAACCGAGCGCAATTTAGGGATGTTGCTCGACCGCATTCAGACCATGGGGTTGAATACCGTCTATTTACAAGCATTTGCCGACCCGGATGGGGATGGCAACGCCGATGCGCTATATTTCCCCAATCGCCATTTGCCAGTCGCTGACGATTTATTCAACCGAACGGCTTGGCAGTTACTGACTCGCACCCGAGTGAAAGTGTATGCTTGGATGCCGGTATTGGCCTTCGGATTGAAGGTTCCTGAGGCTTGGTTTGTCCATGAATGGCGCGTAGCCGACAAACAGCGGGGGCAATCTCAAGTGTCTGAACCACAATCTGATCGCACAGGCCAACGGGAAAAGGCTTACCTGTCCACCCATGACTATAAACGCCTGTCGCCTTTTAATTTCAAAGCCAAACGGATGGTTGGTCAAATATATGAAGATTTGGCAAAATATAATCACTTCGCAGGGATTTTGTTTCATGACGATGCGATATTGACGGATTATGAAGATGTCACGCCGCAAGCCTTGGATTACGTCGGTACACATTGGCAACTTCCCACCCGCCGCAATCAATTGCGTGACAATGTGGAAATGCGTATGAAATGGGCCAAGCACAAAACCCACTTGTTAGTGGAATGGACGGATTATCTGGCAAATATTGTGCGTAAATATCATCCCGACTTGAAAACTGCCCGTAATTATTATGCACTGCCGATATTGGAACCAAACAGCGAGGAATGGTATGCCCAATCCATGGCAAGCGGGCTTGCTTCCTATGATTATGTAGCGATTGAGGCCATGCCTTTCATGGAAAAAGCTGAAAATCCAGACGCATGGCTTGATAAACTAGTGATGACAGTTGGTATGTATCCAGAGGGGTTGAAAAAAACGGTATTTGAACTTCAGACTGTTGATTGGAATACCCGGCAAAACATCGCCATGGAAATACTCTTGAAGCAATTTAAACGTATGCAAGCCAAAGGGGCAATTCATCTCGGCTATTATCCTGACAATGTATATGCCGATCATCCCCGCGTCCAAGACATGGAAAGTGCGTTTGCACTTCCCCAATTTCCATAAACATCCTTAATTGGTCATCTATGGTGGTTAGCCTTGACCCCTGCCTTGTTGTTGGCATGGATTTGTCGTCCTTGAATCAATACTGGTTGCAGTTTGTCTCACTATTGCTGGATGGGTTACAATCAGCTTGGCAATTCTGTATTGAAAAATTTTATCTTATTCCTAGGCCCGATTTTTTATCCCATATTTCCAGCTTTATTTTTTATTACCCGCTCGTGATGTCCTATGTCTGGATGATTGGCGCAGTCATATTTTATGTTTCATTTGAGCGCAAACAAGTTGACACTTGCGAACCTGTGGCGGCTTTGAAAGACCCTCCCCCCGTATCCATTCTGGTCCCTTGTTATAATGAAGCCAACAATATCCAAGACACCTTGGAATTCCTGCTGAGCCAACAATATCCTGATTTTGAGATCATTGCCATTAACGATGGAAGCGTTGATAGCACATTGGATATCTTGCGAAGCATGGCGGAAAAACATCCCCAGATAAGGGTAATCAATCTGAGTTCAAACCAAGGCAAGGCCATGGCTTTGCGCACGGGGGCAATGCTCACCAATAATGAGTTTTTGGTTTGCATTGATGGCGATGCATTGCTGGATACCCAAGCAGTGGCTTGGATGATGCGACATTTTCAGGATAATCCAAGAGTGGCTGCTGTGACCGGCAACCCACGCATTCGGACTCGATCCACACTGCTAGGAAAAATCCAAGTAGGAGAATTTTCAGCGATTGTTGGACTCATCAAACGCGCCCAACAAGTTTATGGAAGGATATTCACTGTTTCCGGCGTGATTGCTGGATTCCGCAAGTCCGCGTTGCATAATGTAGGCTATTGGAGTAATGATATAGTCACGGAAGATATAGACATCAGTTGGAAGCTACAATTAAAAGGCTGGCTTATCCACTTTGAACCCAATGCATTATGTTGGGTATTGATGCCAGAAACCATCAAAGGATTATGGAAACAGCGTTTACGTTGGTCGCAGGGTGGCGCAGAAGTTTTAATACGCCATAGCAACGCAGTGTTGCAATGGAAGTCACGCCGAATGTGGCCTATTTGGTTAGAATGTGTTGCCAGCATACTATGGTCATGCTTGATATTGGTGGGTATGGGAATATGGGTTACGAGCCAATTATTGAATATTCATCAACAATTTATGCCAGTATTGCTGCCGCATTGGACTGGCATGTTGCTTAGCATAACCTGCTTGGCTCAGTTTGCAGTCAGTCTCGCCATTGATTCCCGCTATGAGCGTAAATTTGGCGGTATCGGTCGATATTATTATTGGATGATTTGGTATCCTCTGATTTATTGGATTAATAATGTATTGACTACAGTGTTTGGTTTGGTCAAAGCTATTGCCAAAAAGAGAGGACAGCGGGCAGTTTGGGTCACATCGGATAGGGGACTATTAAAGCGTGATTGAGATTATCATTAATTCACCTCATGCCCAAACCATGGGCAAACGCTTGATCAATCTCATGCTAAACCTGACTGGGTGGTGTTTATGGGCTTATTTTCTATTTCCGATTGCGGCCTTGGGCTGTTCATTCCTAGACTTTTTCCCGTGTGGACAATGGACTCAATTATCATATGAGTATGTTAATGTACAACAAATACTTTTGGTTTATTTGAAAACTATCATTGCAATCATCTTCATTTGGATGGCATGGGTCGTATATGACCATGCCAAGTTATTTACTCAACCATTGAACTATCTCTTAAACCAAGTCAATGTCAGTGACTTGTCGCAGACATTTGGTGTGGCCGAGAATATTATAGATGAATGCCAAAATAGCCGATTTATTGTCGTTCATTTTGATGAAAATGGGAATATAGTCAAACTGGATAAAACCTAAAGCACCCTATTAATAACTGAGATAATTATGCAAAATGAATCTGCTGTCAACCATTTAGCCCAAGAGACCAGCCCTTATCTCCTGCAACACGTGCATAATCCAGTCGATTGGCATCCATGGAACGACAGCACTTTGGAACTGGCACGACGCTCGGACAAACCGATCTTGCTATCCATCGGCTATTCCGCCTGTCACTGGTGTCACGTAATGGCACATGAATCGTTCGAGGACCCCGCCACGGCCGCAAAAATGAATGATTTGTTTGTCAACATCAAGGTAGACAGAGAGGAACGACCCGATTTGGACAAGATATACCAATTAGCCCATCAATTACTGTCGCGTCGGTCCGGTGGTTGGCCGCTTACCGTATTTCTCAATCCTAAAGATTTGGTGCCATTTTTCACCGGCACTTATTTTCCTAAAGAATCCCGTTACAACTTACCGGGGTTTGTCCCTTTATTGGAAAAGGTAAGCAACTATTATCATGAAAACACATCCAGCTTGGAGCAAGGCAGGGAACAGTTCATTAATGCCCTAAACTCCATCACTGGTAAAGAATCGGTATCTTCAACTATGGATGTAAGTTTGCTGTCCCGAGTCACTAAGGAAATGGAGAAGGGTTATGATCCAGTTTGGGGAGGTTTTGGAAGCGCCCCCAAGTTTCCACATCCCACCAGTTTGGATTTTTTACTCCGCCGTCATGCGCGTGAGGGTGATAGCCTAGCTTTGCACATGGCTTTATTCAGCTTGAGAAGAATGGCTGAGGGGGGCATTTACGATCAGCTTGGCGGTGGCTTTTGCCGTTATTCGGTCGATGCCGAGTGGAACATCCCCCACTTTGAAAAAATGCTTTATGATAATGGCCCATTATTAGGACTTTATTGCCAAGCTTGGCAAATCACAAGTGAAGAATTGTTCCATAATGTCGCCATCGAAACTGCCGAGTGGGTTTTGCGGGAAATGAAATCGCCAGAGGGAGCATTTTTCTCTAGTTTGGATGCCGATTCAGAAGGGGAAGAGGGACGTTTTTATGTTTGGAATAGACAACAAGTCAAATCTCTATTGAGCAATGAAGAATTTGAATTAGTCTCGCTATATTACGGGTTGGGTGAAACCCCCAATTTTGAAGGTCATTGGCATTTGTATATTGCTTCATCAAAACTAGACTCGGCAACCTCGTTGGGTATTGATGCACAGGCCGTTGAGGAATTGCTAATCTCGTCAAAAAGCAAACTAATGGCAACAAGGGCTACCCGTGTGCGTCCGGGGCTTGATGATAAAATCTTGACATCTTGGAATGCATTAATGATTAAAGGCTTGTCCATGGCCGGACGAATATTGCATAGGGATGATTTCAGCGAGGCGGCAGTTCAAGCCTTTAATTTTCTCAAGGAAAATACCTATCAAGAAGGAAAGTTGCTCGCCACATGGAAAAATGGTCAGGCGAGGTTTCCTGCCTATTTGGATGATTATGCATTCCTGCTAGATGCCGCACTGGAGTTGTTGCAAAACCGCTGGGAACACTCCGTTTTGAACTTTGCAATAACCCTTGCCGAGGATTTATTGGAGCGTTTTGAAGATGAAGTCAATGGTGGATTTTTCTTCACTGCCCACGACCATGAGAATCTGATTCATCGCCCCAAATCAATGATGGACGAATCCATGCCATCGGGTAATGGAGTGGCTGCATTGGCTCTGAACAGATTGGGTCATTTGTTAGGCGAAGAACGTTTCATGCGTTCGGCGGAACGCACACTAAAAGCAGCCATGCAGGACATGAACCATTATCCACAAGGCTATGGGGCGTTGTTAAATGCATTCGATGAATGGGCAAGCCCACCTCAGATCATCATCATTCGGGGTATTAATGATGAGATGGATAGTTGGCAGCGATTGGCTTTGGTGAAATATGCCCCCAGTCGGCTTTGTTTAGCCATACCGGCTACAGAAACCAATTTGCCAGGTTTATTGAATCAACGAAAACCAGAAAAGGTGACTGTCGCTTATGTTTGCGAAGCCGCTGTCTGCAAAACCCCAATTTATAAGCTAGATGAGCTTCAAAATTCTTTAAATTCCTGAACAGGCCGATCATATTCAAACTAACACCACTCTCTGAAAGTCTAATCTGAACTAAATCCTATGCATGTAAATGAACCAATGACATCGATTTCACCTAAAGGCTTTCCCTTGGCTACGTTGGAGCTTGCCGTTCCTGAAGGTCATATTGGCAAAACAGTGATTGCCACCTTGAGGATAAATGGCCGAATAATCGCCCAAGGCAAATCACAAGTTTCAAAATTCAATGATGTGAGGCTAATATTACTCACCTCGGAATATGATACTCATAGGAGTATTGGAGACTATGAGTTATGGGTGACATTAGATCAGGATGGTTTGGAATCATGGTATCCTGGCTTCACTGATTTATATATTAATCAATCATGGCCAATTCATGACGGTCCTTGGAAGCAATTCACCGACCCATCCATTTGGAAGGAAAAGACCCTATCGAGTCCCAGCAATAGACTTCGCATACATTACCATCGATACGGTGGGTATTATGATGGAATCGGATTGTGGACATGGAACCCCCATTCAGACAAACCCCCGGTTGAAATCTTTGAAATAGGCTGGGATGAATTTGGACTTATTTTTGAATTGGATAAAGCCAATTATGGCGATGTTATGGATAATCTTCGCATAGGGGTTCTGCCTCGCAGGGGCGGAGATTGGAATCTTAAGGAAGATGATAATAAATACTGGGATTATAGTTTTGGCAATGAAATCTTCTTAATTGGCACTGTCAACCATATCTGGAAAGAAAGGCCAGATACAAAACAGCATGTGATGGCGGCCTTCATTGACAATCTATATTGCATGTCAATACAGGTTTCGAGGCCAGTCGATCCCGGCGAAGTGAGTGCCGATTCAATATTCATCTTCGATGAAAACAACCAAAGAAACAAAGTAAAACACATCACCCATGGCGATAAGCCTTCCACCATCATTACGGCTATCACTCAAGATGCATTGGATGTTGGAACCCATTCGTATACTGCCCATTTGGAACATTTTGGCGGAAACGTTGTTGCCTCCTTGCGTGACATACTGCATGATGCCGATCTGTTTTATGATGCTGATATTAGTCTAGGTGCGATTTATTCCCCTGCTTCAACGACATTTCGTCTATTTGCCCCGACGGCTTACATCGTTGAAGCATTGGTTTACGATACGCTCAATGGAAACAACGTGCCGCGTTGGACAGTGCCTATGAAGAAAATAGGCAAAGGGATTTTTGAAGGCTTACAGAACGGAGATATGGCTGGCAAGTACTATCACTATCGTTTGCAAGGCCCTGGATTTACTGCGGACAATAAGGTACTTGACCCGTATTCCATCAATACCGTGGCGGGAAGCCAATATGCCCGAATTACCAACTTGCTGAATACCAACCCACCAGAGTGGCAAAGGCTACGCGAGGGTCCGTCGATTGATTCACCAGTCGATATCGTTATTTATGAAATGAGCGTCCGTGATTTTACGATAGCTGCAAACTCCGGGGTCACTCATAAAGGATCATATTTGGGATTCACCGAAAGCAATACCCACTTGCCAGAAAATTCAAGCATAGTGACAGGGCTAGACCACTTGCAGGAACTAGGCATCACTCATGTGCAATTAATGCCTGTTCAAGATTTCTATAAAGACACTGATGAAGATGTCTACAATTGGGGGTATATGACGGTAGCCTTCAATTCCCCGGAAGGATGCTATGCGACAAACAAGCACAACGACAGCAGCATTCGCGAATTAAAGCTATTGGTCAGCGCACTCCATGCTAGGAATATCGGTGTCATCATGGATGTCGTTTACAATCATACCGATTACTCTGCTCCATTTCATATCATCAATGCCCAATATTATTATCGGTTTCATCCTGAAAATGGTTATGCCAATGGCTCCGGCGTTGGCAATGACTTCCGAACTGAATGCCCAATGGTTCGAAAATTTATCATCGACTCGTTAAAATATTGGGTTACTGAATATGGTATCGATGGTTTCCGCTTCGATTTAATGGCCTTGATCGACTTTGACACCATGCGAGCAGTGGAAAGCGAATTGAAGAAGATCAAACCTGACATTATTCTCTATGGAGAACCATGGTCTTCCGGGTATTCTCCAATCAAAGGCCATCCAACCGATAAACACGCGATTCGCAATACTTCCATTGGTGCATTCAATGACCATTTCCGTAATGCGCTTGGCGGCAGTCCCAATGGTTCTGAATTAGGGTTTATCCAAAATGGCTCAAACCGGGATAAACTATCGCTCGGCATGGAAGGGAGTCTTCGCGATTGGACGGCACAACCCTCGCAATCCATCAATTATATTACCTGTCATGACAACTTGGTGTTATACGACAAACTAAGGTGGTTTAATCCGATTGCCTCGGAAATGGATATTATTCGAATGATGAAACTAGGTTATCTTGTGCTATTCACTTCACAAGGTGTCCCCTTTTTGCACAGTGGTGAGGAGTTTGCCAGAACCAAGTTCGGTCATGGCAATAGTTACAATGCAGGCGACGAAATCAACCGCATCAATTGGTCGTTAAAAGCCAAACATACTGATTTGTATACCTACACTCGTGATCTCATCAGTCTGCGCAAAGAGCATCCCTTATTTAGATTGCGTTCGGCAGAACAAATCAACCATCGGGTGAAAACCCAAATTTTGCCCAATGAAAAAGCCTTGATTTATTTGATTGACGGGATTGATTTGGAGGATGAAACATGGGGTGAGGCTTGTGTGCTGATTAATGGAGAGGAAACAGTTGATGTTGATTTCCTGTTGCCTATTGGTCGCTGGAATGTGGCTTTCGACGAATTAGGCAGGGTGGCTGAACCTTATCTTGTCGAATTCCGGGTTAATGTTCATCGCAAGTCAGGGTTGGTTTTGTACCGGGTTGAGGAGCAACCGGTGATCCCTGAAACCATTCCAGAGGCTATCGCTGAAGAAGCGCCAGTCATTGTCGAATTGGAAAAAGCCGAAGTTGAAGAGATACTTGTATCGAAAACCAACAACACTGAAAAAAATCAAAACCTGCTTGATGATTCAGCAGGGCAAACTCTGAAGCATCAAAGCTAAAATAAGGCGGTAGGCAAGCAAAAAAATACTTGCCTACCGTAACCATCATTTCTTCATCGCCTTCGCAAATGCATCGGCAAATGCACCCTGGGGTTTGGGTGTTTCTGCCGGTTTTTTGTCACGTTTGCCACCACCAGCCTTTTGGTTAGGCATGGGCGCGGCAGGGCGAGATTTCGCTGGGTCATTCTCGCGTGGCACTTCCGCATCTTGCTTCATACTCAACGCAATGCGCTGGCGTTGCACATCGACTTCCAAGACTTTGACCCTAACCATGTCACCCGTTTTGACCACTTCACGAGGATCTTTAATGAATTTGTCAGCCAAATGGGAGATATGCACCAAGCCGTCTTGATGCACGCCGATATCGACAAATGCGCCGAAGTTTGCGACATTGGTGACCACACCCTCCAGCATCATGCCGGGTTTCAAGTCGGTGATTTTCTCAACGCCTTCCATGAACTTGACAGATTTGAACTCCGGGCGCGGGTCGCGTCCCGGTTTTTCCAATTCTTTTAATATGTCGGTCACGGTAGGCAAGCCGAAACGCTCATCGACAAAATTCTCACCATTGATGCCTCGCAAAAAGCCAGAATTGCCAACCAGTTCGCGAATGTCTTTGCCGGTTGTGCCGACAATATTGCGCACCACCGGATAGGCTTCCGGGTGGACGGCGGAGGCATCCAAGGGATTGTCCCCGTCCATGATGCGTAAAAAACCCGCTGCTTGTTCAAAGGTTTTTTCGCCCAAACGGGAGACTTTCTTTAATTGTTCACGGTTTTTGAACGGGCCGTTTTGATTGCGGAATTCAACGATATTATTGGCGATGGTCTGAGACAGGCCGGAAATGTATTTCAGCAACGCAACCGAGGCAGTGTTCACGTCCACGCCAACCGCGTTGACGCAATCCTCCACCACCGCATCCAAGCTTCGGGCCAAGTGGGTTTGATTGACATCATGCTGATATTGACCGACACCTATCGACTTCGGGTCGATTTTCACCAATTCCGCCAAAGGGTCTTGCAAACGACGGGCAATGGACACCGCCCCTCGCAAGGAAACATCCAAATCGGGAAATTCCTTTGCCGCCAGTTCCGAGGCCGAATAAACCGAAGCGCCAGCTTCCGACACGGTGATTTTGGTGATGCCCAATTCGGGGTGGCGTTTCATTAAATCAGCGACTAATTGGTCGGTTTCCCTTGAAGCCGTGCCGTTACCGATGCTGACCAATTGCACACCATGCAATTTGATAAAATGGGCGAGAATGGCAATGGATTGATCCCATTGATTTTTGGGCTGATGCGGGTAAACAGTTGCCGTATCCAAGACTTTGCCGGTGGCATCGACAATGGCGACTTTCACGCCGGTACGGATGCCGGGGTCCAAGCCCATGGTTGCCTTCGGTCCGGCGGGTGCTGCCAACAACAAATCTTGCAAATTTTTCGCAAAGACACGGATGGCTTCTTCCTCTGAAGTTTCGCGCAAGCGTTGCTTCAAATCCAAATCAATGCGAGTCAAGGTTTTGACTTTCCAAGAAAAATGCACGGCATCCAATAACCAACGATCAGCCGGACGAGCTTTATCTTGAACGCCAAATGCACGACTGATGATGGATTCGCACACCGAATGGCTGGCTTCTTCGTCCTTGCCAATGCGCAGATGGATGTTCAGCACATCTTCATTGCGGCCTCGCAGCAAAGCCAGGGCACGGTGGGATGGAATCTTGGCAATCGGTTCGACAAAATCGAAATAATCGCGGAATTTTGCGCCTTCGTTTTCTTTGCCTTCAACCACGGTGGAGGCCAAAATGCCTTCGCTCCAAACACGCTCGCGCAATTCGGCCAGCACCGCAGCATTTTCGGCGAAGCGTTCCATCAATATTTGCTTGGCCCCTTCCAATGCGGCCACCACATCGGCGACACCTTTTTCCTCGCTGACAAAAGCCAGTGCTTCTGTTTGCGGGTTCAGACTGGGATTGGCAAGCAGGCTGTCAGCCAAAGGTTCCAAACCAGCTTCACGGGCGATTTGCGCCTTGGTCCGGCGTTTTGGCTTATGGGGAAGGTAAAGGTCTTCCAGCAAGGTTTTACTGTCGGCGGCTAGAATGTCTTGTTCCAGTTCCGGGGTGAGTTTGCCTTGTTCGCGTATGCTGGCGAGGATGACTTCGCGGCGTTCGTTCAATTCGCGCAGATAAGCCAAACGCAACTCCAACTCCCGCAACTGCGTGTCATCCAAGCCTTCAGTGGCTTCCTTGCGGTAGCGGGAAATGAACGGCACGGTGGCGCCTTCGTCCAACAGATCCACAGCGGCTTGCACTTGCCGCTCCCGCACACCTAATTCTTCCGCTATTCGCGCAATGACATCCATCAATGGTACACCTTTAGATCGATTTGGTTAAAACCCGACATTCTACCAATGTTAGGCTGATGAAGGGAGCGTCAAAGCTTGCTTTGACCTGGATAGGGGTAGGGAAGGCTCACGCCTCCCCTCCCTCCGAACCGTGCTGGCGATTCTCCCGCACACGGCTCTCCAGTCGGCAGTTTCCACATCGGGACGGGCTGGCGAACGGCTTCCCAAGGGCGAATCCACCGTTCCGCG
>CAIOOA010000115.1 GCA_903859815.1 uncultured Methylococcaceae bacterium
GACGTATAGGGTGTGACGCCTGCCCGGTGCCGGAAGGTTAATTGATGGGGTCAGCGCAAGCGAAGCCCTTGATCGAAGCCCCGGTAAACGGCGGCCGTAACTATAACGGTCCTAAGGTAGCGAAATTCCTTGTCGGGTAAGTTCCGACCTGCACGAATGGCGTAACGATGGCCACACTGTCTCCACCCGAGGCCCAGTGAAATTGAACTCGCTGTGAAGATGCAGCGTACCCGCGGCTAGACGGAAAGACCCCGTGAACCTTTACTGCAGCTTTGCACTGGACTTTGAACCGGCCTGTGTAGGATAGGCGGGAGGCTATGAAACCGAGGCGCCAGCCTTGGCGGAGCCGACCTTGAAATACCGCCCTGGCCTGTTTGGAGTTCTAACCCAGGTCCGTGATCCGGATCGGGGACCGTGCATGGTGGGCAGTTTGACTGGGGCGGTCTCCTCCCAAAGAGTAACGGAGGAGCACGAAGGTGCGCTCAGCGCGGTCGGAAATCGCGCACAGAGTGTAAAGGCGTAAGCGCGCTTGACTGCGAGGCGTACAGGCCGAGCAGGTGCGAAAGCAGGTCTTAGTGATCCGGTGGTTCCGAATGGAAGGGCCATCGCTCAACGGATAAAAGGTACTCCGGGGATAACAGGCTGATACCGCCCAAGAGTTCATATCGACGGCGGTGTTTGGCACCTCGATGTCGGCTCATCACATCCTGGGGCTGTAGCCGGTCCCAAGGGTATGGCTGTTCGCCATTTAAAGTGGTACGCGAGCTGGGTTTAGAACGTCGTGAGACAGTTCGGTCCCTATCTGCCGTGGGCGTTGGAGGTTTGAGGGAAGCTGCCCCTAGTACGAGAGGACCGGGGTGGACGGACCGCTGGTGTTCCGGTTGTGTCGCCAGACGCATTGCCGGGTAGCTATGTCCGGACAGGATAACCGCTGAAAGCATCTAAGCGGGAAGCCCCTCCCGAGATGAGACCTCCCTGGGACCGAGAGTCCCCCGAAGGGCCCTGGAAGACCACCAGGTTGATAGGCCGGGTGTGGAAGCGCGGTAACGCGTGAAGCTAACCGGTACTAATTGCCCGCGAGGCTTGGCCATACAACGCCCAAGCGGCCTGCGCGGGGCGCGGCGGCTTCTGAGACTGAAACAAGCTTCGAGACAGGCACACATTCACCGGCAAGGGAAGGCAGGATAAAGACAATAGATGAAAGGGAAGCGGGGGAAACCCGAGAAAAGGATGCCGCAGGAAAACAAATAAGACGCAGCGAAGGGCGGCAAGGCCGCCCGAAGCGAAGCGCGCACTGACCCGGACAACAAGGCGGCGGCCCGAGAAGGCCCCGCGGCGCCCCCCTGCGGAAAGCGGCGGGGGCGGCGACAGAATCGCCTGGCGGCCATGGCGGGCGGGCACCACCCGATCCCATCCCGACCTCGGAAGTGAAACCGCCCAGCGCCGATGATAGTGTGGACCCCCATGCGAAAGTAGGGCACTGCCAGGCATCCAACCCAAACCCCCCGACCGCAAGGTCCGGGGGTTTTTTTTGGGCCAAGGAATTGGATTTTCGTAGCATTATTTTTTTTTGATTAATTGGCCTAATAGAGTTACCATCATTTGCATTTTGCATTTTGCATTTTGCATTTTGCATTTTGCATTTTGCATTTTGCATTTTGCATTGCAAAGTCGGAATATCAGTAGAGAACAATTTTAAGATATGTCCAGTCTCCTATGAATGAAGAAAGCAAGGTTAACATACTTCTAGTCGAGGATTCCCCGACCCTGTCACACCTGTATAAGGCTTATCTGGAAAAGGAAAGTTGGAAAGTCATTTGTGCAGAAACGGGCGGCATTGCTTTGGAGTTGCTGTACCAGCATTTGCCTCAGGTCATGATATTGGACTTAAAATTGCCCGATATGGTCGGTTTGGACATTCTCCGACGTGTCATACAGGATAAATTGTCTTGCGCTGTCGTCGTCGTCACGGGGCACGGTTCAGTCCATGCCGCTGTGGAGGCAATGCGTGAGGGTGCCTTTGATTTCATAGAGAAGCCCTGCAATGCTGAGCGTTTGCTCTGCGCTGTTCATAATGCGTTAAAAATGCGCAGCATGGAAGCAAAAGGTGAAAACCTAGGCGAAATCAATAGCGATTATTCCGGTTTCATTGGCGATTCCCCACCTATGCGGGCAGTCTATCGTGTCATTGATCAGGTGGCGGCAAGTAGGGCTACCGTGTTTATCACGGGCGAAAGTGGAAGTGGCAAGGAAGTTTGTGCCGGAGCAATTCATAGCCATCCGAAAAGCCCTCGAAGCGATAAACCGTTTGTCGCTCTCAATTGCGCCGCCATTCCAAAGGATTTGTTGGAAAGTGAACTATTTGGTCATGTCAAGGGGGCTTTTACAGGAGCCTATATTGATCGATTGGGCGTGGCTTCCCGTGCCGATGGCGGGACTTTGTTCCTAGATGAAATCTGCGAGATGGACCTGGATATTCAAAGCAAATTATTGCGATTTGTGCAGACTGGCACATTCCAGAAAGTGGGTGGAGTTAAGGTTGAATCAGTGGACGTAAGGCTGGTTTGCGCGACGAACCGCGATCCGTTGAAAGAGGTGGAGGCGGGTCGTTTCAGGGAAGACCTTTATTACCGGCTGCATGTCATAGCCATCAGCCTTCCGCCACTGCGAGAGAGGCAGGAAGACATACTATCAATAGCTAGGCGATTCTTACAGGAATTTGCCGTGGAAGAAGGGAAGAATTTTGTAGGATTTACCCCAGACACAGAGGATTTTTTCCTTTCTTATCATTGGCCGGGCAATGTTCGTCAATTGCAAAATGTCATCCGCAATATTGTTGTATTGAATCAGGGAACATTGGTCTCTAAAGATATGCTTCCACCGCCTTTGGACAAACCTATTTCGGTTATCCAAGCCCCGATATCCTCATATAATGTGTCTGAGGAAAGTTTTTCTGAAGGGGCGACTGGTGATTTGATACGACCGCTATGGTTAGTGGAGAAGGAAACCATTGAAAGGGCAATCGCTTTATGCGAGGGGAATGTTCCAAAAGCGGCTGCTTTATTGGAAGTCAGTCCATCAACAATCTATCGTAAGCGTCTAGGTTGGCAAAAGGAATGACTCTAAAAGTGCTTGGGCAACGGCTTTATCGTTGCCCAATTAATCTAGGCTTAGGAAAAGCTGCGTATGATAAAGCCATATCCTTTTCTACTTGGCTTATGCACCAAGTTTGCATTACTCAAAAAACCTTTTTTCGTAAGATTCCAAGCATGCGTCCGCCCAACCTGCCGCCAATTCGGAATCTTTTATGGCATTCGACGTGACAGCAGCACACCATGCCCTTAACCAAACTTCTTTATGCTCTTCTAATTTATCAATAGTCAATTCTTCTGGCGAAACCATGGGACTTACCTCTCAGAAAGTATTAATCGTTGACAACGGGAACAGGTTTCTAGTTAGGGAAACCCAAATGGTGACTCGACGGAATGAATTCAGTCGATGGATGATTTTGATTCAAGCAGGATGAAATGTGCCTGAATAAAACAAATTGTCCAATGAGCCACTCTTCAATGTCTATCAAAGCAGTAGTCATGCCATGGCAGTGTGGGTCAACAATTCAATTATTTGCTATCTGGCTATGCTAAAGAAATGAACAGTTTTGATGCTATTTGCTTCCAATTGGTGCGAATTAGTTGATGTGAGTGATGAGATGGATTGCTTTTTCCCTGCCAGTGTCAGGGTGGATGTTGTTTTGTGATTTACGGTTTAAGCGAGGTGATATTTTGAAAATTTTGATAGCCATAGATAATTCCGAAAATTCCAAGATTTTGGTGGAAAAGACCATCAATTTGTTGAGAAACACTATAAGTTCAGTTTGCTTGTTGCATGTTGCAGAGCCTGACCCCGATTTTGTTGGTTATACGGTTGACACGCCGGTTATGCGTGATCAATTAGCCAAAGGGTTTCATAATGAACATCTGCATTTGCAAGAAATGGCCGGTGTTCTTCGTGAACAAGGGATTGAGGCCAAGGCATTGTTGATTCAAGGGGAGACAGGAAAAACTATTGTCCTGCAGGCGGACAAGCTTATGGTTGATGTGATTGTGGTGGGTTCCAGCAAACATGGTGCTATCTATCATTTTTTGCTTGGGGACACGATACACGGGGTTTTACATGAATCGGGCAAGCCTGTGCTGGTGATGCCTGTGCATGATGAAAAAAATTAGCAAGCCAATAGTGTCAACATGCGGCAATGCCTTCTGACAAGCCTGATTGCGCTAACATTGCTGTCAGCTTGTACAAAAAATGCCGAGGTCAAACATTCTGTTCGCTATAGTAAAACCGAAGCTATGATTGTCATGGAAGCTGACCCGTTTGTTCAAACGGATCGGCAAGAAATGGTATTTGGCGAAGATTTGTTGGCTCTGTCGGTGTTGCCTGTCCTGGTTAGAGTTCAAAACAATGGGGAAAGCCCGATTCGTGTTGAGACACGCCAGTTTAAATTAATGTTGCCGAATCAGTCAGCCATCGCACCCCGTTCAGCGGAGGAGATTTCCAAGTGGCTGGTGTCACAGGGTAATGTGCTAGGCCAAGTTGGCATGGGCGTGGGGCAACTGGGCCTAGGCCAACTCGGACAATTCGCTGGACCTTATGGTGGGATTGCGGTGGCGATTATTTCCGGTTTGTATGGTGTTTATAAAAGCAATGCCACAAGGTCGCGGGATGAGACCTACAGGGGTGGTGAATTCAAAGATGCCGTCTTGGCAAAAGGCCAAGCGATCCAAGGCATTGTGTTTTTCCTGTTGCCCACCGGAACTCCGGCTTTCGATGATGCTACGCTCAGTTTAAGCATTTTTGATAATCAAACCGAAACCACGCGCATCGACCTCCCGCTGAAGGCTTTGGGCTATAAAGGCACGACATCCAAATAGCCCGATTGCCAGTTACTTCGCCCAATGCTCTTGCACTCTTCCGTCCGCAGCCACAAAGACCACGGTAGCCAAATTGCGAAATATCCCGTGTTCGACCACGCCAGGGGTTTCGTTGAGAAATGCATTAAGGGCAGCAGCTTCCAGGGCAGGGTCGAATGCCATGTCTAGCACCAAACTACCATGAGATGTCATCACTAGGCCGTCTTTGTTGGCGGTGTGGCGCAAGCCCCCGCTGCCGCCTATGGATTCCAAGCGACGCTTGACTAAGCTCCAAGCAAACGGCATCACTTCGACGGGAATGGGAAAGCGAGCGCCTATGCGATCCACCAATTTCGTCGGGTCGACCAGCACAATAAACTTGTCGCTGGCCGATGCCATCAATTTTTCCCTAACCAAATCATATCCCCGTCCTTTTAGCAGTGTCAGGTCAGGTGTCACTTCGTCCGCACCATCCACATAAAGGTCTAGCCGGCTCACATGTTCCAAGGCTAGTAGGGGCAGCCCCATTTCTTGTGCTTTGATCGTGCTGACGACCGAACTGGCAGCCACAGTCACTTGCAAACCTTCTTCTTTATGCCGATTGGCGAGTTCCTGAATGAAGTAATTGGCTGTCGAGCCAGTCCCCAACCCTACCACCATTCCGTTTTGCACTAGGTTGGCAGCATGTCTGGCGACGAGTTCTTTTTCGTTCATGGTTTTCTCCATTGAGATGAAAATGAAAAATGATGATGGATTGGGCCTAAGTCACCGATTTATTAAGTGAATTCTAGATTTGTCCGCCCTTGACTGTGAGCTTAGTCCCATTCCTGTGTAAATCATGAGTGTGTGACCGTCTTTGAAAACAATTGGATGACGATTACACCCAACACGATGAGCGACATGCCCAATATTGCGGGCCAGTCAGGTATCTGCCGATAGAGAAATACGCCGGCAAGGGCAACCAACACGATACCCAATCCCGACCATATCGCATAGGTGATTCCCACGGGAATGCTGCGTAACACTAGGGTTAGAAAGAAAAAAGCAATGCCATATCCAGCGAGGACGATTACACTGGGCCATAACCGGGTGAATTCCTCCGTGGCTTTCAAGGTGCTAGTGGCGACCACCTCGCCGAGTATGGCAATGGCAAGGTAAACATAGCCCATGGTTAATGATTTCATTGGTGTAATTCGCTATTAAACATTGTTGATTTATTTTCGAACCAATATGGATATTTTGACCGTTCATTGTGTTGTAATAAACTAAAATGGCGCAACACTTGAATCGGAGACCATGGTGGAATCGATTTTTATACTGGCAGCACTGGCTATAGTCCTCTACCTTTTACTTTGCCCAATTTTCGCTCTTCTCTCGGCCCGCAAAGCCCATGCAAAAATTGACGAATTGGATCAGGTAATACGCAATCTGAATGAATTCGTCAATCGCTTGAGCAGCGAACTGAAGGCGGCGCAGTTTCAACAGCACAAGGCAACTACCGAAGTGGCCCGTGAACCAGTGGCGATGCCGGAGCTTGCAGCCATCAACCCCGCATTGCCTCAACCAGAGAGCGAGTCACTAAGGGCGGGCGCGACCATCGATTCCCTCGCGTCCACAACCCATAGTTTACCAGAGCCGCAGACGCAGACCTTGACCAAAGCGGATGGCGAATCGGAAAAAGACTCTCCATCGACTGTTTCCCCTGACCCTTGGATGGATTATGTCAGGGCTAAACAATCCCGAGCCCACACCGAAAAATCCGCCCCGGAATGGGTCAACAAGCTAAAATCTTGGTTATTCGGTGGGAATCTGGTTGCCAAGGTGGGTTTGCTTATTCTGTTCCTAGGGGTTAGTTTTCTGCTCAAATATGCGGCAGCCAGATTTTCAATGCCCATTGAATATCGCCTAGTGGGCATCGTGTTGGCAGACATTGCCTTGTTGTCATGGGCTTGGAAAATACGCGAGAAGAGACCGGGAATCAGTTTGCCTGTGCAAGGTTCGGCGGTCGCCATATTGATGCTGGTGACATTTGGAGCCTACAAAATTTATGGCTTGTTTCCGGGCGGTATCGCTTTTGCGCTGCTATTTGTGCTGACAGGATTCACCTGCTTGTTGGCGGTATTGCAAGATGCCTTATGGCTGGCTGTATTCGGGATTGTCGGTGGCTTTGCCGCACCCATCCTAACCACGACAGGTGGGGGCAGCCATATTGGCTTGTTTTCATATTATGCCATTTTGAATTCAGGCATCTTGGCAATTTCGCTCTATCGCTCGTGGCGCTTGCTCAATCTTGTCGGTTTTGCCTTTACGTTCATTATTGGCACGGCTTGGGGTGTGTTGCGTTACACGCCAGAGCATTATGGCTCAGTCCAGCTATTCCTGATTCTGTTCTTTTTATTTTATGTGATGATTACCATTTTGTATGCCAATCGCCAAGCGCCCAATTTAAAGCACTATGTCGATGCCACTTTGGTATTTGGCACCCCGCTGGTGGCCTTCGGCTTGCAATATGGCTTGGTTAAAAATTTTGAGTTTGGCTTGGCGTATTCATCACTCGCCTTGGGTTTGTTTTATTCCGGGGTTGCCGTGCTGTTATGGCGACAACGGGGGACGACGCTAAAATTACTGACCGAGTCATTCTTGGCCTTAGGTGTCGTGTTTGGCACTTTGACTATTCCGTTCGCATTAGACGGGCGGTGGACTTCCGCCGCTTGGGCATTGGAAGGGGCCGGCATGGTGTGGGTGGGTTTGCGTCAACGCCAAACCATGGCTTGGGTGTTTGGTTTGCTGGTGCAGTTTGGCGCTTGGATGTCATTTGTCGGGTCGGTGACTGGATTAGATGCGACTAGTGCGATGCAATCCAATTTATGGCTGGGTTTTTTATTGCTGGCAGCCACTGCATTCATGATGGCAATCAATTTTAGGAAGCAAACCAACGAGCTTGAAAATAGCCATCCAGTGAACCTTACCCCTTTTGCGACGGGATTTTTGGGGTTGGCGGCGGTTTGGATGCTGGCAGGGGCTTGGACCGAAATCGCACTCCGCACCGATGACTCCTTAGAGGCTAATTTGCTGGCAATGAGCGGGTTGTTGGTGGCGACTATGCTGGGTGTCATCAGTTGGCAAATGCAATGGAAAATGGCCCGGACTTTCGCGTTAGGGGCACAGATTTTAGCTGGTTTGGTATTTCTGTGGCTGGTCATGGTCGGCTTTGATTCCACCCAAGAACCAGTACGCAGTCTATTCGCTGGTCCCTTCTTGGGGGCGTTATTGATTGGTTTTGGGGCTTTTGTCAGCAGTTGGTTTTTTTTCCGGCTTGGCGAGTTGGAATACTCGACGTTATCCAATCGTTTGTTGATGTGGTCGGGCTTTTGGTGTTTTGTGTTTGTCGTCAGCGAGTGGTCAGACTGGGTGCAAGGCCAGTATCGGTTGGCACAAGGTTTTGAGCCTTATCGATCTGACGATTTGTATTGGAGCGTGTATAGCCTGAGTGTGGCTGGCTTGGCTTTTGGCTTCACTTTATTGGCAAAACGCTTAAGTTGGAATGCGTTGCGTTGGTTTGGGCTGTCGGCTTGGTTTGCATTGGGCTGGTCCAGTTTTGTCATGCTGGCTGACTTGTATGTCAATGAAGGGATGTCCGAGCGGGAAACTTGGTGGGCTTATTTTGCCTTATGGGGTGTGTGTGAATGGTTAATGGCCTTTTGGCGGAAAATGGATTGGTCAATTGACTCCCTTTGGTTAAAAACCTTGCATAGCCAACGCATCATCGTTCCTTGGCTGATGATTTGGCCGGTTGGACGCAGACGGATCGAATACTGGTTAGGCTCCGAAACCTCAGGGGAACAAGCGCTATTATCCGAGGCTGGCTGGTTCACATCGGGCAGTTGGGGACGTTATCTGCCAGCGTGGTTGATGATGTTGGCGATTTTCTGGGTTATCCGCAGGGCGCGGGGGGAAGTTTGGCCGACATTTCCCATTGCAACTTGGTATCAGCGCACACTCATACCGTTAGGAACGGCTTGGTCGATTATTCTAGTTTTATGGTGGAACTTGACCCAAAACGGTTTGATGGAGCCATTGCCCTATTTGCCAGTATTAAATCCTTTGGATTTAACCACCGGTTTTGCCGTGATGCTAGGAATCGAATCTTACCGTTATTTGTGCGAGGGGTTTAACGAGTCTGAGCTACGACCGGATTGGCTGGCTAAAGCCCCTTGGATTGCAGCATTGGCTGGGTATGCTTGGTTCAACTTGATGCTGTTGCGCACTGTGGCGGCTTATCTGCCCATTTCCTACCAGATTGATCCGCTGTATGACTCGCAATTTGTGCAAACGATGCTTTCTCTGGTGTGGAGCGGGACGGCTCTGGTTCTGATGCGGGTGGCCGCGCAACGGAATTTGCGCAAGATCTGGATGTTGGGCGCGTTATTATTGGGCATTGTGGTTGCCAAGCTCTTTTTAGTTGATCTATCCAATGTTGGTGGATTGGAAAGAGTTATATCATTTGTCGGTGTGGGTTTGCTGATGCTGGCGATTGGTTATCTCGCGCCATTGCCATCTGAATCGGTCGAGGCTGTGGACGAGAGACCATCCGCTCCGCCTAAAAGTTAATCTTTGTCGGGTTGGGAAAAATAATGAAAATATCAACGGGTTATCTATCACTGTTTGCATGTTTTGGGTTTCTACTCTCGATGACTGGCTTCACTGCCTCATCGCCCGATGAGGATCAACCCTCCGATGTGCCGTCAGATTACACACATAGCATGAATTTGACCGTGACCGGAAAGCAAGGAGTGGTCGCCATACGCTTGCCACAAGCCGTCTATCTGAATGCACATTCGGCAGACCTTGGCGATTTGCGAGTGTTCGACGCGCAAGGAGGGAAACTCCCTTTTGCGTTTTATGTTCCAGCACCGCAAAACCAGATTCAAAAACAGTCATGGCCGGTCAAGCAATTCGAAATAAACGGCAATCCTCAAAACCTTCATTCGGTCGATTCGATTGACATGGAAATCAAGGCGGGGGCTGATGGCACCTTGCTCTCCGTCAAGACCAAACCTCGCAAAGGTGGGGTCGGTGCGGATGCCATAGCCGACAAACCGAATTTGGTCGGATTGTTATTGGACTTGGGGCAAACGGGTCAGGCGAATGACCCTGACAAGAGGCCCTTGATGAGTGCGCTGCGTTTTAAATTGCCGCCCGGCAAACACACTTATTCGGCCCAAGTATGGTTGGAAGTCAGTGACAATCTTAAACAATGGGATATGCTTGCCGCCACTGAGTTAAACTGGCTAACTGATACCCAGACTTCGGAAACTTTGGCGAATGATCGAATGGAGTTTAAACCCCGTGCATTTCGATATGCCAGACTGAGTTGGCGCAGCGGGGAACCTTTGCGATTTGCATCCATAGAGGCTGAAAATTCCGAGCAAACGTCCACCGTGCCGTTCATGGATAAATTGACACTACAGCCTATGGCAGGCAAGCTCCCAAATGATTTAATGTATCGTGCGGGTATCGCCATACCAGTGGAAAAAGTAGACCTGCACTTCGCTGAACCCAATATCGTATTACCCGCGCAGGTGGGGACTTATCGCGAGATTCCCAGCAGACAACTAGGCAAGCCGAATGAGTGGGTGTTCCAAGCGCTCATGACGAATGTTTTCTACCAAATCACTCAACCCGATAAAACTCGGCGTTCCAGCGAATTGTCAGTTCCATTAACGCATTATTCGGAGTGGGTCATCCATCCGAAAACAGCCACGACGAGCAAACCCGAACTTAGCTTGATCTGGCAACCGGCCACCTTGGTTTTCTTGGTCAGTGGGCCACCCCCTTATACCCTGGCGTTTGGTCGGGACAATATAAAATCAGCCGCTGTCGAGTTATCCCAAGTTGCCCCAGGTTTTTCTGCCAAAGAACTATTGCAACTTGAACAAGTTCAAGTGGGTCCTGTGCAAATTCGCCACAACTTGCAAGAAAATGAAAGTTTGGCCGCCAAGGCGAAAACATCGGCGCAAAACCGTACATTAATTTTATGGGGGGTGATGTTGCTAGGTGTTGTGGTATTGGGGGCGATGTCATTACGGCTATACAAACAAATGAAATAAGAGGTCCACAGCCATGCAAAAAACACTTTGGGTAAAAGCCGCTGTCGTCTTTGGCCTGACGCTGGCTTTGTTGGTTCCGTTGTTGATGATTCAAGGATTGGTCAACGAACGGGCCTATCGCCAAAACGAAGTGATTGCCGACATAGCAGCCAGTTTTGCTGGTCAACAGCGAGTGTTTGGCCCTGTGCTTGTCGTCCCCTACTTGGAGCAATGGCAAGAAACTGTCGAAACCTTGTTAAATGGACAGTCGAACAAGCGTCAAGAAAATCGTACCGAGCACAGCAAACTTTATTTGCTGCCTGAACAATTGGATGTGACTGGCCTATTGACGGCCGAAACCAAACAACGTGGGTTATTCAAAGTGCGCTCCTATGTGTTGGATTCACAATTCAAAGGGGTTTTTAATATTCCACAAGAATTCGGCAAGCCTCAAGCAAGGCACAATGGTTCCCTCGTCGTCGGCAAACCTTATCTTGCTGTGGCCGTAGCCGATATGCGTGGAGTGTTGGATGCCCCGGGTTTGGAGTGGAATGGTTTACACCATTCCTTTGAGCAAGGCTCAGGATTGAATTTTGGGGCAACCCCAGGCATGCATGTGGCTTTGGAGGAGTTGGGCAATCTTGAAGGTAAAGTGACCATACCTGTCAATTTTACACTTAAACTGCGTGGGCTGGAGGATTTGGAATGGGTTCCCGCAGGTCGGCAAACCCATGTCTCCTTGTCTTCTTCTTGGCCTCACCCCGGATTTCATGGACGCTTTTTGCCCGATCCTGTCACCCAGCAAGTGAGTGCCGACGGCTTCCGCGCCAATTGGTCGGTCAATTCACTGGCCTCCAATGTGTCTGAAAATCTTAGCCAATGCAAGGAGATGGCGTGTTTCGATAGTTTTGGTGTGCGTTTGATTGATCCCGTCAACATTTATTCGATGTCTGACCGGGCGACGAAATATGGGTTCCTGTTTGTTTGCCTCACCTTTGCCGCCATTTTCCTTTATGAAATTTTGCAAAACCTAATCATCCACCCAGCTCAATACACTTTGGTGGGGCTAGCATTGGCGATGTTTTTTCTGTTGTTGCTGAGTCTTTCCGAGCATATTGGTTTTACCAAGGCTTATCTGATAGCCGCTATTGCCTGTGTGGGATTGCTGGTTTTTTATCTCAGTGCCGTCATGAAAAGTATTCGTCGAGCCGCCGGTGCTGGATTCATGCTCGCTGGGTTGTATGCTGCCTTATTCGGCTTGTTGCAATCGGAGGACAATGCACTCATGTTGGGTTCGATATTGTTGTTTGTTTTGTTAACCCTGACTATGGTCGCTACACGTCATTTGGATTGGTACAGTCTAGGCCATGGTCAGAAGTAAGTGGGTAAAATGAACCGCAATTACATAAGTAGATAGGGGGAATTAAGTGACGACCGAAGCAAAGCCAATGCTTGAACAACTACTAGATTTTTATCGCTGGATGGTGATGGCCCGTGAAATCGACATCCTTGAACGGGCATATTGCCAACGCGGCGAGGCATTCTTCACCATTGGAGGCAGTGGGCACGAAGGGAGTGTCGCGGTGGCGCCACACTTGACCGATGAGGATTGGATCAATCCCCATTATCGGGACAAAGCCTTGATCCTTGCCCTTGGCGTTCCCCCTATAGCTTATTTCGATACCTTGTTTAGCAAAGACACTTCCCATTGTCGTGGGCGGCAGATGGCGGATTTCCTCGGCGATCCGGCGTACAGGATATTACCTATGACAGTTCCCGTTGGTAATAACGCCCTACCCTCAGTCGGTTTGGCCTCTACCCTGAAAGAGTCTGGCAGGGGGATTGTCTACTGCGGTTGCGGGGGCGGCGGCACCCAAGAAGGGGAATGGATGGAAGCGGTGGCGGCGGCAGTCAGGGATCATTTGCCCGTATTGTTCATGGTTCAAGACAATCAATATGCCATTTCCACTCGGACTAAGGGAAAAACATTTTTCTCGCTACCGCAAGGTCCGAACGATCAATGGTACGGGCTGCCCATCCACCATCTGGACGGAACCAATGTTGAGTCTGCATACCATGCCCTAGGGCCGATTGTTGCCGAAATCCGGGAAAATCGAGGGCCCGCCTTGGTGGTTTTTCATGTGGTGCGTTTGTGTGATCACTCCAATGCTGACGACCAAACAGTCTACCGCAGCGAGCAAGAATTAGCGCAAAACCAAACGCGAGATCCCATATTCCTGCTTGAACTCAATCTCAACAAAAAAGGGATTACGACCGAAACACTCCAGTCCATCAAGGACGGGGTGATAGAGGAAATCAAGAAAGCCGGGGAATCCTCCCAGAGCAATCCAGACCCTATAGTGGATTTGACCGTCAAACGCCCAATTTTGCCGACCCACCCCAAGATTAGTTTGCAGACTGAAATTTCCTTGACCATGGCCGATGCCATCCGGGATACCTTGCGCACTAGATTAAGGAGTGACCAACGTGTGATCCTCTACGGGGAGGATATAGAAGACCCCAAAGGGGATGTGTTCAAGGTCACTCATGGCCTTTCCATGGAATTTCCTGGAAGGGTCATCAATGCGCCTCTTTCTGAGGCTACGATTATCGGAGTTTCAGTGGGAAGGGCGCTGGGAGGGATGAGGCCAGTTGCGTTTATCCAATTTGGTGATTTTTTTCCGCTTGCCTACAACCAACTTTACAGTGAAGTCGCCAGCATGTATTGGCGCACTGCTGGGAAATACGAAGTCCCGCTGATCCTGATGATCACTTGCGGTGGGTATCGCCCCGGTCTTGGGCCCTATCATGCGGCAAGCATGGAAGCGACGGCGGCGCATATTCCTGGGATTGATGTTCTTTTGCCATCCAATGCAGCCGATGCAGTCGGGCTATTGAACAGCGCCTTTGACAGTGGTCGGCCGACCATCTTTTTCTACCCAAAAAATTTGCTGCACAATAAAGAACTGGCCGCCAATGTCCAACCTGCAGTTCACCGTGTCCCGTTGGGTAAGGCGAGATTGGTACGCTCAGGACATGATCTGACCCTGGTGGCTTGGGGTAATACCGTCCCAATTTGTGAGAAAGCCTCGGTTTTTTTCGAGAAAGAATCGATATCTTTGGAAATCATAGATTTACGTTCCATATCTCCTTGGGATGAGGGGGCTGTGCTTGAATCAGCAGGGAAAACAGGTCGGTTGCTGGTGGTTCACGAGGATAACCATACCGTTGGTTTTGGCGCTGAGATTCTCGCCACTGTCGCTGAGAAGACTCATCACCCTATCCAATTGGCACGTTTAGCCCGTGAGGACACTTTCATTCCTTACCATTTTGCCAACCAACTCGAAGTGTTGCCATCCTTGAGGCGCGTCGTGGAAAAGGTGGCCTCCATGCTAAAAATGGAAGTTGTTTGGGAGAAGCCAGTGCAGGTCGATCAGGACATATACTGGGTGGAAGCCATCGGCGCAAGCCCTTCCGACGAGACAGTGGAGATTGTCGAATGGAATGTGAAACCTGGTGACATCGTCGTTCCCGGTGCTGTCTTGGCCGCTTTTGAGGCATCCAAGGCCATTATGGATTTGGAATGTCCGGTTTCTGGCACCGTCGAGGAAGTCTTGGTCGCAGTTGGGCAACCGGTCAAACTGGGAACATCCATCCTCTCCATCCGTTTGCAAAATCCGGCAGTATCCAAAAAGCCCGTTAGCCGTGAGGATGTGGGACTGCCTTTGTTTTCCAAACACAGGCCACCCCCCATTTTAGACCGCCGCATCCATGTTTTGCGCGAGCG
Organism: uncultured Methylococcaceae bacterium; assembly: GCA_903859815.1. Lineage (GTDB taxonomy): Bacteria > Pseudomonadota > Gammaproteobacteria > Methylococcales > Methylococcaceae > Methylumidiphilus. The sequence goes on from CAIOOA010000115.1 coordinate 14,787, forward strand.
TCGGCGCAACCTGTTTGCAGGGATAGGATCGATAGCTTACGCTACGGGGTCCTGCTTGGTGGGCAATCCCGAAGTGTTGGCCCGACTACCCGAGCATACCTCCGAGGAATTGGAGCGATTGACCGGCATAGTCAACCGACCGCGCCTTGCCGAAGGGGAGACGGTGTTGACTCTAGCCGTTGCAGCCGCACGTGAAGCCTTATCCTCGGCCAAGCTGACCATCAAAGACATTAATCTTCTGATTTGTTCGACAGGGACACCTTTAAGTATGTGCCCGTCTCTCGCATGCTTGATACTGAAAGAACTCTCGGTAGACGAAAAGGATGTGCAAATCCCCACCTACGACATTTCAGCGGCCTGTTCCGGGTATCTCTATGGACTCTCAAATGCCTATGATTTCATCTATTCGAGACCAAAGGGGCAAGTGTTGTTGATTACCGCAGAATGCCTGTCGAAGAAAGTGGATCCAAATGATTATTCCACCGCCCCGTTGTTTGGTGACGCTGCAACGGCAACGGTGTTAATGGGGGGCGATCACAGCGCAAAATGGAAGGCCATGCTCTATCGGCCTTCAATCAGTGCGAAGCCGGACGAGGGCAATAGCTTGACTGTTCCGCTTGGTTTCGAACAGGAGCCTTATATTCAGATGAAAGGCCATCGGGTATTTCAAGAAGCGGTGCGCTGCATGATGGCAATCTTAAAAAAAGCCTGTCATGATGCCTCATTGCCCATTGAGCAATTGGATTGTATTGTCCCCCATCAAGCCAATCAGCGCATTATTGATGCAATCCGGGAGCGCTTGGGGCTACCCGAGGAAAAGGTCTACTCCAATATCCGACATTTCGGCAATACGTCATCTTCGAGCATACCCATCTGCCTGAAGGACATCTTGGCTAACCATCAAAAAGGAGAACGCATAGGTTTGTGTGCATTTGGCGGAGGCTTTACGTTTGGGGCCGGTATCATAGAATTGACCGCAGACACCACTGAATCGACGATTGTGCAATGAATCCCTTGTAGTTGCGGCTTAGAATAAGTGGGATTGTAACTGCAAACCTGTACTTCGGCTCAACAAAGGGTGCGGTGCTTTGTTCACCGCACCCAAGGGTATTATTGATTGAATTTGCGATAGACTAAATGGGGAAAAGCTTGTTCGGCCCTAAGCCCTCTCGCCGAAACCAATTCTTCCTCAGCCGCTTGTAAAGCGCCGATGCAAGAACTTTGCAAGGCATCGTCCAATATGATGTAGGCACCATTGGCAAGGTAAGGCCATGTCCCTGTGATCGAATATTTGACGGCTTCATAAATATCGCAATCAATGTGGGCAAGACTGAATTGTTTTGCCTGTTGGACTACACCTTCCAAGGTTTGGTCGAAATTGCCTTTGACGATATGAAGATGGGAATCTAGCCCCATTTTTTCCGAGTAGTTTTTAAAATCTTCATAACTGGTGTCGGCAAAATCACCCTGATTATGCAAGTCACGGATTGGATCAGTCGCAGGCATTCCTGCGAACGTGTCGAGAGCCCAGACCCGGGTCGATCTGCCGAAGGTTTTGACTAAATCAGCCATGAAAACGGCAGAACCGCCCTTGTAACTGCCCAGCTCAATAATATCCCCTTGGATGCTTTCAAGGCCGAACAAAATGATTATAAACAGATTTTGCAGTTTATTCTCGGGTAACATGCAACCTCGGTCCCTAGCCTTTGCCAGGGCATCTCGATAAGCCGATAAACTGGAAATGATGGAAGACATTTCGGCATATTCAAGTCCCCAACCACGGTAATAGCCGGCTTGTATATTTCTTCCATCATCAATTTTACCCGAGCGATGGACTTGGATGAGTTGTTCCATGATTTGCTTTGATTCAGAAAATTCGGTTGTCATAAAGTTTGGAATGGCGAGAAAATGATGGAAGGGGCGTTATTAAAGAGGCCAAGGATCGTATGGCTTAATGAGCACATTCACGAACGCAAAGCCAGTGGGAAAAGTCAGATGGCATCAATCTGGAGGTCAGGCCAGCCTATCCAGTTGGCAATTGCTTGACTGCCGCTATAGCCAAATCGCTCAAGCCTTCGCCTCCCCCATTTACATGTTCGATGATTGCTTTGCGCATTCTTGGCTCCCAGAATTTAAGGAGGTGATCGACCATGCCACCGACTGCGGAGGCGTGGTCCGGGTCACTGGCAAAAAATGCGCTGATGTCGTTAGCCATTTTGATTAGATTGTCATTGTTGTGCATACTGGGAATAGTCTCCTTTTTAACTGCTAAATATTATAGTAATTTATAAAACCAACCGCTGTGAGTTGGTGTAAACCGTGTGCCTGTCACCCCGTGCAAAGCCTACGAGGGTAAATCCGGTTTCCTCTGCCAGTCTGATTGCCAAGCCAGTTGGCGCGGAAATTGCTGCCATGAAACTGATGCCGACCGAGGCACATTTTTGCACCATTTCAAAACTGGCGCGACTGGTGACGATAATAAACCCTTGGTCTAGTGCTGTTCCTGATTTGATCAACGCGCCAATGAGTTTATCCAAGGCATTGTGTCGGCCTACATCCTCACGGACACACTGAATTCCTGTACCGGGAACCACCCAAGCGGCCCCGTGTACCGCGCCAGTCTGATTGTTCAAAACCTGATGCCTTCCCAAATCTTGCAAAGCTTGCCGTAAGTCGGCAACCGGCACGGTCACCCCATGTCCCACCGGGGCAGGATGGCGCACCGCTTGGGTGATCGTCGCCGCACCGCACAATCCGCAACCAGTGCGCCCGGTCAAGTTGCGTTCTTTATGGGCCAGTTGGTCGAAACGTTCCAGTGGAATTTTCATCCACAGTTCAATGCCATCTTCACGGTGATAGGCTTGCGCAAAACTCAATTCGCTTGGATGGGCAATAATACCTTCGGTGAGGCTAAAACCCAAAGCGAAATCTTCCAAATCCATTGGCGTTGCCAACATCACGACATGAGGCTCGTTATTATAAAACAAAGCGACTGGCGCTTCTTCGATCACGGCATCTGCCACGCATTGTTTCTCGTCTCCCCAGCTACGTTCAACAGGATATTGATGGGTGGCCGCCCAATGGAGTTTGCCGGACATAGCAAAGCCCTCGCCTTTGGGCGAGGGCTTGTCGTAGATTAGATCACAGACAGGATTAGTCACATCGGTGGTCAGAGGTTTTAGTAGGGGACTGTCATTCGCCCATGGGCGGCTTAAGATGCCCCTACATTTTATTGCTTACGAATCAACCCGCCGAAGTGGCGTTTTCCAGCATGGACAATTGCTGCTCGGTAAAGCTTTTGAACCCGTTTTGCCATTCCGAGAAACCAGTCACTTTGGTCACTTGCACCGCCGTCACCTTGTATTCCGGGCAATTGGTCGCCCAGTCGGAATTGTCGGTGGTGATGACATTCGCGCCGGATTCCGGGAAATGGAAGGTCGTGTATACCACGCCAGGCTGCATTTTTTCCGTCACCCGGGCATGTAACACGGTCACACCAGCCCGGCTGGCAATGGATACCTTATCGCCATCGACAATCCCGCGCACCTCGGCATCATGCGGATGGATGTCCAGCCTGTCTTCAGGATGCCACGCCACATTCTCAGTACGTCGGGTCTGAGCGCCTACATTGTAGTGCGACAAAATGCGACCTGTGGTCAGGATCAACGGGTATTTGCTGTTGCTGCGTTCGCTGGTTGGTACGTACTCGGTCGGCATGAATTTACCTTTGCCACGCACAAACTCGTCAATATGCATGGTGGGTGTGCCATTCGGCGCTTCATCGTTGCAAGGCCATTGCACACTGCCCAGTTCGTCCAATTTTTTGAAACTGACACCTTTGAAGGTAGGAACCAAGGACGCAATTTCGTCAAGTATTTCCTTTGCACTGGAATAGTTCATTTCATAGCCGAGCGCATTGGACAACAACTGAGTGACTTCCCAATCCTCGTAACCGGCTTTCGGCGGCATGACGCGGCGAACCGGCGAAATACGACGTTCCGCGTTGGTGAATGTGCCGGTTTTTTCCAAGAACGATGCCCCGGGCAAGAACACATGGGCGTATTTTGCGGTTTCATTGAGGAACAAATCTTGGACGACCACGCATTCCATGGACCTTAGAGCTTCTTCGACATGCTGGGTGTTGGGGTCGGATTGGGCGATGTCTTCGCCTTCACAATACAAGCCCTTGAACGACCCGTCAATTGCCGCTGAGAACATATTCGGAATGCGCAAGCCCGGCTCGGCTTCCAGTTTGGCTCCCCAAACCGATTCAAACAGGGTGCGAGTTTCCAAGTCAGACACATGGCGATAGCCCGGAAGTTCATGCGGGAAGGAACCCATGTCACAGGAGCCTTGCACATTGTTCTGACCGCGCAAAGGGTTCACACCCACGCCTTCGCGTCCGATGTTGCCCGTCGCCATCGCCAAGTTGGCAATGCCGATCACAGTAGTCGAGCCTTGGCTATGTTCGGTCACGCCCAAGCCATAATAAATGGCCGCATTACCGGCCTTGGCATACAAACGCGCCGCTTCGCGAACCTTTTGCGCTGGAACGCCGGTGTGAATCTCGCTGGCCTCAGGAGAATTGCGCTCTTGGGAGACCACATCGCGCCATTTGTTGAATGAATCAACCTCACACTTGGCATTGACGAAGTCCTCTTTGACCAGTCCTTCGGTGACAATCACATGGGCGATGGCGTTGACTAAAGCAACATTGGTGCCGGGACGTAGTTTCAGATGGTAATCAGCTTGCACATGAGTCGACCTGACTAGGTCAATGTCACGCGGGTCGGCGACAATCAGCTTTGCACCTTGGCGCAAGCGCTTTTTCATCAAGGAACCAAACACCGGATGCCCGTCTGTCGGATTTGCGCCAATGACCACGATGACATCGGAAAGCATGACCGAATCAAAGGTTTGAGTACCGGCGGATTCACCGAGAGTCTGTTTCAAGCCATAACCGGTTGGAGAATGGCAAACACGGGCGCAAGTGTCCACGTTGTTATTGCCAAATGCAGCGCGAACCAGTTTTTGCACGAGGTAGGCTTCTTCGTTGGTGCAACGGCTGGAAGTCAAGCCGCCTACTGAATTACGCCCGTATTTTTCTTGGATGCGCTTGAACTCGGACGCGGCATAGTTAATCGCCTCGTCCCAAGACACTTTTTGCCACGGGTCGGTGATGCTCTTGCGGATCATCGGTGTGGTGATGCGATCCGGGTGAGTCGCATAACCGAAAGCGAAACGTCCCTTCACACAGGAATGCCCATGGTTGGCCTGACCGTCTTTGTCGGGAACCATGCGCACCACTTCTGCGCCTTTCATTTCGGCCTTGAACGAGCAGCCCACGCCGCAATAGGCGCAAGTCGTGGTGATGCTATGGTCAGGCTGGCCTTGTTCGTAGATGGATTTTTCCATCAAGGTCGCGGTCGGGCAGGCTTGCACACAAGCGCCGCAAGACACACACTCTGAATCCATGAAGGATTCATTTTGACCGGGGGAAATCTTCGAGTCGAAGCCTCGCCCGTCGATGGTCAGCGCAAACGTGCCTTGGGTTTCCTCGCAGGCACGGACGCAGCGCGAGCAGACGATGCACTTGCTAGGGTCAAACGTGAAATACGGGTTGCTAGTGTCTTTTTCGGCTTGCAAGTGGTTTTCACCCTCGTAGCCGTAACGTACCTCGCGCAAACCCACCGTGCCTGCCATGTCTTGCAACTCACAATTGCCATTCGACGGGCAAGTGAGGCAATCCAGCGGATGGTCGGAAATGTACAATTCCATGATGCCCTTGCGAATTTGGTTCAGCTTGGCATTCTCGGTTTGCACTTTCATGCCTTCATAAACCGGAGTGGTGCAAGAGGCAGGATAACCTTTGCCGCCCTCCACCTGACATACGCACAAACGGCAGGAGCCAAACGGGTCTATGCTGTCCGTCGCGCAGAGTTTAGGGATTTCGATGCCAATGCTGGATGCGGCGCGCATCACCGACGTGCCTTCTGGCACGGTGACTTTAAAGCCATCGATTTCCAGCTTGACATTTTTCTCCGACGGGCTGGCGGGGGTTCCGTAATCTTTATCGCGTACTAGTGACATGAAACTCACCTCATTCTAAAATTGAACTAAATAGCGGAAAGACCCGCTCTGACCTTAGAGTGTTGGGCGTGGACTCCCCGCCGCCCATCATGATTGTAATGATATTTCCCCAATTTAATTTTTATGTCAGGACACACCCGCAAGAGGGGTTTTATCGACCGACAAACCATTATTTTACCCCGTTTCCATCGTTGCGATACAGAATAATGGGGCTGTTTGGGCAACATATCTTTTTATAGAAGTTGCTTGGGACCAGCTTGTCTAGGCCAAACCATTCAAATGGTCTGGCAATTATCCGGTTTTCAGGGTTCAACTTGTCTACGATTTGCCAATTGCCCGGCGCAAAGTCAGATGCATTCCAACGATAAGCATTGTATTGTCCTCTTGCGGCATTAATCGGAACCGATAGGAATAGGCTACCCGGTGGCGCGACTAGCGGATGGACTTTGGTTGCTGTATTGTCCAATTCTAGCAAAAAGCGCGCCCTCTCTTCCGTTTGCGGGTCAGTATAGATTGGCTCCGTTGATAGTTTGGCAAGTTCAACCAGCCAACGTTCCGCATAAATTGGGTTTTTGTTTTCCAAATAAAGGCAAACTATGTTCGTTACAATGATGCCGGAAAAGAGCAGCCCTGCCATGCCGCGTTTGCCTTGCGAACACATCAAGGATAGCCATGAGGCCACCAAAATAAGTGCGGCCACCGTTGCGGATGCCAAATATCGGGCATCCAATACTAATTTTCGGGTGAGTAAGAATACAAATAATAACCAAGTTATCACAAATCCAAGTAGAAAATAATCTAGCCTCGGTTTTGATTTTAAGTCTGGACTTCTCAACAAGCCGTAGGACGCAAACGGTAACAGCCAAAATAATATGCCAAACCCTTGGTTGAACAATAGCAAAAATATTGGGTCCAAAAATACGCCAAAGTTTGAAGTCTTGCTTCTGTCAATGGTGTCATGATGATAATCTAAATGAAATCTATACAAGGGTGTCCCTGTATTCATCCAATAATAGATTGTCTCTGTCCCCCAAATTAATATAAACCCTAACAAGATGAGCATATATTGTGATCGATTTTTGCCATACCCAGAGGCAAACAATATAAAATAATACACTAATAAACCGACGACCGTAGGGCGTGTGACAAAGGATATGCCAGCAGTAATCCCGACCAACACCAATAATAGGCCATTCCCGTTTTTGTAAACGGATAAGTAAAAAATCAAGAGCGAGGCGATCACCCAAAACGTTTCAACCGTATCAACCCGTAAACTCGTTGCATTGACCAAGAGCAGAGGAGAGGTGGCCAACAGCGTAGATGATAATAGTGCCGTCTGCCGGTCTTTTACTTTGCTTATTAATAAATAATTTAGCAGAACCAAAGCCACAAAGTATAAGAGTGTAGGTAAGGCGGCTGCCAACTCTGATTCACCCAACGCCAGAAAACTTAATGCCATTGGCCACGTTAGAGGTAGTCTTACCTGCCAATGATCTTGTCCTATCATGAATGGTTCTGCTATTCTTGCACGGGCATTTTCAATATACACCCAGTCATCTGACCCTATATAACCAACCCATGAGTAATAGATGAATACCAAACAAATGGACAATAGCAAAAAAATGTGAAATAAATAGGATTGTCCTATTTTTGAAAGAGTCATATAAGTATTTTCCTTGTATATTTTATTTCCAAAACTCAATGACAGCTTCTCTTTGGCTTACCGGCAATTCTTCCTTGGTGATTTTTTCGCGTTCGCACCGGGAACCTCTTCTATCCAACCTAGCCACCAATTGAAATCCTATTTATAAATGCTTTGAATTCAGTGCTATTGATGTGGAAGCCAGTGCATCAAAGCATTTTTTTGCAATTTATAATTTTCCATTAAACAAGCATCTATGTTTTCGGCATTATTACAGGATGCGTCTCTGGAGCGAAGCCATTTTTTTTGAAATATTGACAACTGACTCCTATCAGGAAGCGTTGAATTTGCATAATAAATATTGTTATATAGCGTGTGAAGTTCAAGATCAACTTTTGATAGTTCAGGGTTTTTGCAGATGACGTTCTCTATTTTAGAATTTGCTTTGAGGCAATCGAAGCTAGGGCCATTGGCAGTGGGTTGAAATTTCTTTAAAGGCTGAAAATCTTTTGCTTGGAGCCTAATATTCTTTCCATGAACGGGTGCAAAGTTAACTTGAGTGGGAGTTTTGTTGACATCCGACAGCCAGCGACGTAAATCGCCAATCGCTGATTTCGGAATGTCTTTGACAGTAACATTTTTAGAAGAGATGGAAAGCCTACCCCCATCATCCAAGATTGCCCCGATGGATTTTCCAGTGTGCATGTCATACCAGTAAAAAGATTTAGTGAAGCATTCATGCGGTTTGCAAGCCGATGTGGAAAAGTAGCGATTCTCTGATATACGGACAGGATCAGGAGGTCCACCCAAGCCATCCAAGAGTTTGCCTGAAAATGGATTCGGAATGGTTGATTTAATCAGGCCAGCCGTGCGCTTGTCCCAAATAAATTCATTGGCAGACTTTCCTTGGTAGGACAGTAACCATTGCACTTGGGCTGGTGCAAATGAAGTATACATTGCCAGTAATAGAAGAATAAAATAACGATAACGAATCATGATCTACGTCAAACGATTGATTGCTGGGAATTCAAGTTTCATTTCTCAAAAACAGGTAATTAGGCGGTGATTTGCTGAAAACGCACTACCTCGACAATAATATTTTCTTCAACCGCATGTTGTTTTGACAGAAACGCATCAACTGCATCCAAAGTCTTGGCGTGGTAATATCTTTCCCCGCACTCTGTGCATACTTCCGCTTCTATATTTTCTACAATATATAACTTGCCATGCAGCCAATGCTGGCGTTTCACTTTCTTTTGTCTGGTGTCTCTACCGCAGAATTCACATTTCATGGATTGGTAATACCGAGGTCTTTGCAAATCTTTTGAGCCATGAACTCCTTTATTTCGTTATGGCGTGGAACTGCTGTCATCTCGCCAGTTTCCTTGTTTTGCCATATTGAGTGTCGGCCGCCTTCTCTCAGCAATACACAGCCATGCTTGGACAAATGCCGAATCAATACGCTGCGCCTCATATAAAGAGAGGGATCTCTTCGTAATTATTGACCGCTTGTCGTCGTGCTTCCATACGCCTTAATTCCAGAATATCTGTTACTGCTTCTCTAAGGCTAATCAGTAATTCTTCCTTGGTCTTCTCTTGTGCATTTGCACCGGGGACTTCTTCGACCCAGCCGAGCCACCAATCACCGTCTTGTTTAACAATCGCTGTAAATTCAGACTTCATATTTTAACCTCGATTCTGTGTTCGTTCCCAAGCTACGTTAAATCAAGCAGCAAGTCTTGCCAATGCATCATGAAGCCGTATGGCGGTGGAGTTGCCCAAAGCTATCGGCGCGAACCATGACGAAGGATAAAGATAATCTTCGCCTGATTCGTCTATAATCCGCATCATGTCATTGCCAGCATTTTCTTCGACAAGTTCATAAACCCAACCCACGGTAATATCTTCGTAGGAAAAATCACCTAGGTCTTGTTTTTCGAGACAGACAACGAATTGTATAGTCACCTTATAACCTATTGCTCGTTCCCAAGCTCCAGAGGCTGTCAAAGAATTCAAGTTATACGCATTACGGTGGGTTTACTCGTTCCCAAGCTCCAGCTTGGGAATGCGGCCTTTGAAGCTCCAGCTTCAGGGCAAACCATCAAGCAGAGCTTGCAGTACATGGGTTCCCAAGCAGGAGCTTGGGAACCAGCTAACTAGGATGCCTAGAAACCAGTAAATCTTAAGGTAGCCGTATTGCGCCTGGCCTTACCATGTTAGTTACTCAATGCTCGCGCCACGAGTAATTAAATGCTCTTGCGCATTCAGGAACAGTGTCTTTAGTTTCACAAAATGACCTACATCCAGAAAAGTTGTATCTCCGTGAGGACTAATTTTTATGAACGCTTGTTGATCTTGTTGGTTAGTTTGATAGAAGCCAAACTGAGCATCATCTTTTGTAGAGTAAACTACTTCAGTATAATCACATTGTTTTGATTTCAAACTTACAGAAAGTGAGCCAATAAAATCAAATGAATCCATAAGTTCAGGTAATTCATCAAAGTCAAGCAATACGGATAATTCGGAATAGCTTTCGGTTTCTGTTCTGGATAATCTTACTCCATAAGAAGTCTTTCGAGTCTTACCTTTTACAATCCCTAGAATCATAGTTGATACAATAATCGAATGATCATATTCTGCTTTAAGTTTACCAACTTCCCGAAGCTCTTTAATTACTATTGAGCCTTTTTGAGCAAGAAATTGTCGAACATTTGTACCTTCTATAACAGGTTGTGCATTACTTGAAGTTTCCATGTTTTTTCCTAAATTTTTCGATAAAAAAACCACTCTTAATTCAGATTAAAGACTTGAATTATTTGCGGGAAATTGAGCAAATATCTATAAAGTTTTCACTGAGAGAACTTCTGGAGTATCCTTGCGACTCCAGAACTCAATTGAGCCACATTATCAGCCGACAAATTTGGCTTATTATGCGCAGCATCATTTCCAATCACAATGAGCGAATCGATATCTTTAAAGGTAATTTTGTCGTAAACATTAGCTTTGTAGAGTTCGGTATTGTAGTCATTCAATGTTGGAATTAACCTGTTAAATTTAATATTCTGCTCGATACAAAGTCTTCTGAGTCTCTCCTCAAGCACCGCTCTATATATAACTCCAGCAGCAAGAAAGTATTTTTGCTTTAGCAAATATTCTGCTTGCTCGTAAAGATTTGAGAAAACTTCTGCTAGCACTAGATCTTCAACTTCTAGTAGGAGACCTTCATCTGTGGATATCCTAATTGCCTGTAAGGTACTGTGAGTTGTAATTGCTACCTCAAAGCTATTTTCATAGTCAGAGGTCAGGGCTATTTCCCATGGTTTTCCTACTCGTCCTAATAGCGATGCAAGCAATTTACATCTAGCACGCCACCGAGAAAAAGCTGCCAAATCGACATAGGTAGGTGGTCCACCTGGCCAATTACCGCTTTGCTGCCATTTGGTTTTGAGTACACCTTCACCCTCGGTAATCAACTTATCCAATAGTTCTCGGATTTGAAGATATGCTTTCATTTAATTCCTTTGACTAACGAGGATAGCACAAATATCGGAAAATCATGCGTCTATAATTATAGGTTATTAGACTTATTGATCTTTTCCACGCTTTCCGTGGGAACGATTATAATTGTATAAATATTGGAATGATTACGCCACTTCCTGCATCGGTTTAACACGGGGATTTGGAAGTTTTCGACCCTGTTCCATAAAATGATTAAGTACATCATCAATCACTTCACATAATTCACTATATAACTTCACAGGATCATCGCCATGAATGCCGGTAATCAAATCAGGGCATTTGCCAATATAGACTTGATCTTCATCGCTCCATTCAATCAACTTATGATATTGATCGGATTGCTTCATGATTTTGTCACCTCAATGGCTGTTCTGACTTGCTTTTCTTGGTATGGCTTGGCATCTTCGCCGGGGTTTCCGCTGATTGTCACTGAACCGGGGTAGCGCACGTGACCGAATTTACGATGAGAGCCTTTTCCTGCCCCATCACTCATAAAATCCGGCGTTACCAAGTTCACGGATAAGCACCCTAATTTTTTTGGCATTTTATAGGCTTATCTCATCCATTCCCTAGGCCGGTTCACTTTCTTCGTATAAGGTTTCCGGGTCAATATCAGCCCCATTTGGCCAAGAGATGGACCAACCATCGACAAAAAACTGCTGAAAATAGTTTTTGTCCTGCAATGGTTCAAATATTTCCCCTTTTAGCCATTTGGCACAATCGGCTATTTTTTCCTCACCGTTGTCAAAAGCGATTTTGATTTTGTAATCTTCCAAGTAGGTTGCATCTGTCACCACAGGTAAGTAATCCATCGTTGTCACCTTTATTATTTCACTGGCGCAACCGCAATATTCGGGCTGTCCGGGTTGACAATCAGGCGTTGCCTAGCCATGTCAACCAGCACATCCAAATCTTCCATCGGTACTGCGCCGAGCAAGGTTTCATCCCCTAACACTAAAGCCCCGGTGAAGCAACGGCGGTTGGCGAATTGCACCTGCAAAGGCCCGACATAAGGCACTAACTGGCGCTTACCGTCCGCCAATGTCACTTCACGCTTTTCTAATTCCTCCAACTTAAGTTGCAAGGCGACATGTTGCGGGATACACAATAATAACGCCCCACTGTCAGCCATCGCCCGGACTTGCATTTCGGCTTCGGTGCGGGGGTTTTTCAAGGTCAAATCAGCATGGACAAACCCCATGGTGTACTCCTGTCACTCCGCCCCAAAATCCCCCGGAAAATGGTTCAACGCACTTAACACGGGATAAGGCGTCATGCCGCCTAACGCACACAACGAGCTATTCAACATGACATCACTTAAATCCCTCAACAAGGCAATATTCTTAGCCCTATCCTGATTATTGATAATTTTATCCATGACTTCCACGCCACGAGTGGAACCGATACGGCAGGGGGTGCATTTGCCGCAGGATTCAATGGCGCAGAATTCCATCGCATAACGGGCCATGGTTGCCATATTCACAGTGTCGTCGAATACCACCACGCCGCCATGGCCTAATACCGCCCAATTAGCGGCGAAGGCTTCATAATCTAAGGGCGTGTCAAATTGCGATTCCGGCACGAAAGAACCCAAAGGCCCACCGACTTGCACGGCTTTGATCGGTCTGCCTGTTGCGGAACCGCCGCCGTAGTCGTAGAGTAATTCCCGCAAGGTGATGCCGAAGGCTTTTTCAATCAAACCGGGGCGTTTGATATTGCCAGCCAATTGAATCGGCAGGGTTCCGCGTGAACGGCCCATGCCGAAGTTTTTATAATACTCGCCGCCTTTGTCCAAAATAATCGGCACTGAGGCAAGAGAGATAACGTTATTGATGACGGTCGGTTTGCCAAATAACCCCTTGATGGCGGGTAATGGCGGTTTATAACGGACTAAGCCACGCTTACCTTCCAAGCTTTCTAGTAGGGAGGTTTCCTCGCCGCAGACATAAGCGCCAGCGCCCAAGCGGACTTCCAAATCAAACGCTTTGCCGGAACCGCAAATATCCGCACCCAAATACCCGGCTTGTTCCGCCGCTGCAATCGCGGCATTCAGGTTTTGATGGGCATGGGGATATTCCACCCGCAAATAGATATAACCCTGCGTTGCACCGACTGCCAAACCGGCTATCGTCATTCCCTCAACCAAGACGAACGGGTCGTCTTCCATAATCATGCGATCCGAGAAAGTGCCAGAGTCTCCTTCGTCGGCATTGCAGACGATATATTTTTGCTCGCCTTGCGCATTCAGCACCGTATTCCATTTGATACCGGTCGGGAAGGCCGCGCCTCCGCGTCCGCGCAAACCGGAATCAGTAACTTGTTTGACAATCTCCGCTGGTTCCATGTTCAACGCATTTTTCAAGCCTTTATAGCCGTCATGGGCTATATAATCCTGCAAATTGACCGGATCGGTGATGCCAACACGCGCATTAGTCAGGCGCTCCTGCTTTTTCAAATACTCGATTTCTTCAGTCAATCCTTGGCTTAAAGGATGGCTGCCACCCTTCAGGAAATCGGCATCAAACAGGCTAGGCACGTCTTTGGGTTGAACGGGACCATAAGCCACCCGACCTTTAGCCGTTTCGATCTCGACCAATGGTTCTAAATAAAACAAACCACGTGAGCCATTGCGAACCAATTCAATGTCAAGCCCACGCTTGGCTGCTTCGGTAGCGACGGCTTTGGCGGTTTTTTCCGCGCCCAAAGACAGTGCGCTGGAATCCCTAGGAACAAATACCTTGATGCTCATGCTTGCGCCCTCACTTCGTCCAAGATTTCGTCAAACCGTTCTGGGTTGACCCGACCATAAACCTCTCCGTCAACCGAGATTGCCGGGGAACAACCGCAGTTTCCCAAACAATAAACCGGTTCCAAGCTGAAAGCCCCGTCCGCTGTGGTTTCGTGGTAATCGATGCCAAGCTTGGTTTTGGCGTGGGCTTCCAAGCCGCTGCCGTTCATCGATTGGCAGGATTCGGCCCTACACACGTGTATGGTGTGTTGTCCCGGCGGGGTGTCGCGGAAATAATGATAAAACGTGATGACCCCATGAACCTCGGCGCGGGAAACATTCAGTGCGTTGGCAATCAACGGCACAGACCCTTTTGGAATGTAGCCTAAGGCATCTTGAATGCCATGCAAAATCGGCAACATTGCGCCCGGTTTGTCTTTTAAGCTTTCGATCACTTGCGCGACCGTGTTTTTGTCCCAGTCCGGCTGACTCATCGTTTTCTCGTATTGTAATGCATTGATCTGTTAGGCAATCCCACATGAATGTAAAGAAATCAACAGGTGAGATTGGCTTTTAATGGTGGAATTTGAATATAAAACGGCGCGTTAATCAATCACTTTGTATTGAATCGCTTATTGCCAGATTCATCCATGTTAAAATTCTTGTTTATGAGATTGTCAAGTGATTGAATCTAATATATATTTTAAGTTTGTGTAAACAAAGGCCGTTCAAAGTGAGTTGCGTAATCTCTTGAACGATAGCTTAGATTAAGGCTTTTTCCAAAGATGCTTTCGTTATGGCTCGATCACTGCGTAAGCCCGTCCCTGTCCAAAGTTGACAAATGGTGGATTTAATTACAATCTTTAAAACTACCGGATTGATAAAACATTGACTCGAGTGCATCCCATGAGTAGCCCTTGCCCGAAATGCGGATATGTCCGCAAACCTTCAGATGCCGAACTTAATCCTTTGATTTGCCCCGCCTGTGGCATCGCCTATAATAAATGGCTGGCACGACAAAAGGGGGAGGTACCGCAACAGGCTAGAGTCTCAAGGTCAATTGATGAGGATGAAAAGTCCAGTTTTCAAAATATCCTAGAGGCCATTACTTATGTGCCTGAGCATGTTGAGATTATTGAATTCTATGCTCGTGCCATTACTTTTATAGGCTTATTGATATGGGGTTTTAAATTCATTGTAGCGGGGATTGACTGGGAAGTCATTATGGGTTCGTTTATGCATAATATTAATCTTCCCTTTCATGAGTTCGGTCATGTGTTATTCATGCCGTTTGGCAGGTTTATGCATATACTGGGAGGCAGTCTATTCCAAGTGGCATTGCCTTTCGGGTTGATGTTGGCTTTTATTTTTCAACGGCGCGATAACTTTGCCGCATCGGTGATGCTGTGGTGGACGGGCCAGAGCTTCATTGATGTTTCCCCTTATATTGCAGACGCAAATTACCGCATGTTGCCTTTGGTGGGCGGAGCCTCTGAGGAATTCCATGACTGGGGCAACTTGCTCACTATGATGAACATGCTGGCAAGCGCACGAAAAATCGCCAATGTGAGTTTTGGCATTGGAACCCTTTTGATTCTATTGAGTTTTGTTTGGGGGGCTTATATTTTGTATAGGCAACGAAAGAACATT
The DNA here is from genome assembly GCA_903859815.1 of uncultured Methylococcaceae bacterium. GTDB lineage: Bacteria > Pseudomonadota > Gammaproteobacteria > Methylococcales > Methylococcaceae > Methylumidiphilus. The sequence continues at coordinate 30,416 of CAIOOA010000115.1, forward strand.
GGACAGGTAGGGATTGATGTAAGGTGAGGCTTAAATTTTTTCTTGCATTCTATTCGTGTTGCTTTAATATATGGACATCCGTATATCTAAATGTCAGACAAAATGCTACTGCCCGCACATTTTTTCAAATGCCTAGCTGACGAGACCCGGCTCCGTTGCTTGTTGCTGTTGCAGCGACGCGGGGAGTTGTGCGTGTGCGAATTGACTCAAGCTTTGCAAATGTCACAACCAAAAATTTCCCGTCATCTGGCATTGTTGCGCACCTGCCGCTTGTTGCAAGACCGCAGGCAAGGGGCATGGGTCTATTACCGATTGCATCCCGACTTGCCCGATTGGGCATTGGCTGTGCTGAACACTGCCGCCGACGGGTTGGTGGGTCAGCCAATGTTTGCCGAGGATGCCGGTCGGTTGACTGGCGCTGCTGCCTGTCCGTCTGACTGGACGGACGATGAGGCATTGGGTGCATTAAAACCCGCCTAATTCATCCACAAATACAGAAGGTTTTATATGAGCGATAAAGTTTTCAATGTGTTGTTCTTGTGTACCGGCAATTCGGCTCGAAGTATCATGGCTGAGGCACTATTGAAAGAATTGGGTGGGGGGCGTTTCCGCGCTTTTAGCGCCGGTAGCCACCCCACGGGTGTTGTCAATCCCTATGCCTTAGAACGGTTGGAAGTAGAAGGACTTGATAGCACGGGTTTTCGTAGTAAAAATTGGGACGAATTTGCACAGCCGGGATCGCCAGAATTGGATTTCGTGATTACGGTTTGCGACAACGCGGCGGGTGAGATTTGCCCTGTTTGGCCGGGACAGCCGATCACCGCCCATTGGGGTGTACCCGATCCAGCGGCAGCGGAAGACAACCAGAAATATATGGCGTTTGCCAAAGCGTTCACTCAGTTGGAGCGGAGGATTTCACTGTTTACTGTGTTGAATCCCGCAAGCCTTGAACGGCTTGCCCTTGAGCGAAAAGTTCGTGAAATTGGGTTGGTGCAAGACCATCAACATCAAGCCGAATAGTTTCAAAACCCCTTACAACTTATCTCAGAAAGGCAGAAAATCCATGAAAAAATTCGAAGTTTACGAACCGGCCATGTGTTGTTCCACGGGTGTATGTGGGGTCGATGTCGATCCTGTTCTCGTGCAATTCGTCGCCGACTTGCAATGGCTGTCGGAACAAGGCGTTGAAGTGGCAAGGCATAATTTGTCGCAAGACCCTCAGGCTTTTGCGTCCAACCCGGATGTGGTCAATGAAATGGAAGCCGGCATGGATCGTTTGCCTATCATGGTAGTGGATGGGAAGGTGGCATCCACGGGCATCTACTTGAACCGCGACCAATTGGCAAGCAAACTTGGCTTGGCTGATAAAACGGAAAAACCGCACATCAAAATTTCCGAGTCGGGTTGTTGCAAGCCCAGCAGTGGTTGCTGCTAACAATTAGTTTGAAGCGGGACTTAACTCTTAAGTGGGTTCCATTCAACTCCAAATTTTTTCTGGGACCTGCTTAATGGACATTCCATCAATCAATACCCGTTATCTGTTTTTCACCGGCAAGGGGGGAGTGGGTAAAACCTCGCTATCTTGTGCGACTGCCATAGCCTTGTCTGATGCGGGTCGGCGAGTATTGATTGTCAGCACTGACCCGGCTTCCAACCTCGACGAAGTGTTAGGCGCGAATTTGTCTGGCATTCCCACTTCGATTCCCGAAGTGCCGGATTTGTTTGCTTTGAATATCGACCCGGAAGCCTCTGCCCATGCCTACCGCGAGCGCATGGTCGCGCCCTATCGGGGAATATTGCCGCCCGCTGCAATCGCAAGCATGGAAGAACAGTTTTCTGGCGCATGTACGGTTGAAATTGCCGCGTTTGACGAGTTTTCCGCCCTGTTGGGTGACCCTGAGAAAACCCAAGATTTCGACCATGTGATTTTCGACACCGCGCCCACGGGCCATACTTTGCGGTTATTGTCCTTGCCGTCGGCTTGGAATGGTTTCATTGAATCTTCCACTGGCGGCGCTTCTTGCCTTGGGCCATTGGCGGGTTTGGAGAAGCAACGCAGTTTATACGCGGCAACCGTGGCGCAATTGGCTGACGCGCAACAAACCACGGTGGTGTTGGTCAGTCGGCCCGAAACGTCGGCTTTGCGCGAGGCGGATCGAACCAGCGGCGAACTGGCGGAGTTGGGCATCAGCAACCAAGTGCTGGCAATCAACGGATTGTTCCAAGCCGAACTAGGCCATGATGCCATTGCCGATGCGATGACGCGGCGGGCGAACGCAGCCTTAAAGTCTATGCCGGATAGGCTCGCAAACTTGCCTCGCCAAGTGACGCCATTAATGCCACTCGGCATGGTGGGCATTGCCGCCTTGCGTAGCCTGATTAACCCGAATGCCTACGCCGACCCCGCAAATCCGACTATTGCCCATCCACCCGAATTGCCATCATTTAACAGCTTGCTGAATGATTTGGAAAAGGGTGGGCATGGGGTCATCATGACCATGGGCAAGGGCGGCGTGGGCAAAACCACCGTCGCTGCTGCAATTGCTGTTGCCTTGGCCCAACGCGGTCATCCTGTCCTATTGTCCACCACCGATCCGGCGGCGCATGTCGCCGTCACCATCGAAAACCCTGTGCCGAATCTTTCGGTCAGCCGGATCGACCCGGTAGCCGAAGTCGAACGCTACCGTCAAGAGATCGTGGAGAAGGCCGGCAAAAACCTAGATGCCAGTGGCTTGGCCATGTTGGAAGAGGATTTGCGCTCGCCCTGCACCGAGGAAATCGCCGTGTTCCGCGCTTTTGCCAAAACGGTGGAGGCTGGCAAAAATGCTTTTGTCGTGCTAGACACCGCGCCAACAGGGCATACCATTTTGCTGTTGGATGCGGCTGAAGCCTATCACCGGGAAGTGATGCGGGTACAAGGCGACATGCCCGAAGCGGTGCGCCAATTATTGCCCAGATTGCGTGATCCCGCATATACCCGCGTCATAATCACGACACTGGCTGAAGCCACGCCCGTTCACGAAGCAGAGAGGCTTCAACAAGATTTGGCGAGGGCAGGGATCAAGCCCTTTGCTTGGGTCATCAATCAAAGCCTTTTGGCGAGTGGAACGCACAATCCGCTGTTATCCGAAAGAGGCCGCTACGAAATCCCTTTCATCCGCAAAGTCGCAGAGGAACTCTCGCCCCGTTGCGCATTGATTCCTTGGCTGGCGGAACCGCCGATTGGTGCTAAAGGATTGGCGGGTATCGAACAGCGTAAACCAATTGACTGATGTTACGCATCGGTCTGACTAGGGAGCGTTAAAGCTTGCTTCGCCTGTCAAAGCAAGCTTTGACGCTCCGTTTTCATATCCCTGATAAACATCAACTGATTAAAATTAAACATTCCTAAGGAGCCATCCATGACCGACCGTCCCCTGAACATTCTTGTTCTTTGCACCGGTAATTCCTGCCGCAGCGTATTAGGCGAAGCCTTGTTTAACCATTTAGCCCAAGGCCGCTTCAAAGCCTTCAGCGCAGGTAGCCATCCCATAGGCAGAATCAACACCGGTGCGTTGGCGACGCTGGCCCGTCACGGGCTTCCTACCGAGGGTTATGTCAGCCAATCATGGGACGAATTCGAGGATGCCGACATCGACATCATGATTTCCGTTTGCGACTCGGCGGCAGGGGAGGCGTGTCCGGCCTATCTGGGCAAAGCCGTGCGCGGACATTGGGGCTTGGCGGACCCCGGCCATGTCAAAGGCACGGAAGAAGAAATCATCGCGGCTTTTGAAGCCACTTATGCCACCATGGAAAAGCGCATCCATCAACTGCTGGCACTGCCGGTTGAAAGCATGTCCCGGCAGGAACTCAGCGAGGCGCTGAACAAAATCGGTGCAGAAACCCATTAATGGCAAACGCTCATGAACATACGTCAAACTAAAAGCCTTAATCCAAGCCCTAAACCTGCCATGCCAAAACGGCTAGGCTTCGTCGAGCGATTTCTGACCTTGTGGATTTTCATTGCCATGGGCGTTGGCGTGGCATTGGGCTATTTTGTGCCTAGCTTCACCCAAGGTTTGACCCGTTACCAAGTCGGCACGACCTCAATCCCGATTGCCGTGGGCTTGATATTAATGATGTACCCGCCGTTGGCGAAGGTGCGTTACGAGGAATTGCCACAGGTATTCAAGAACGTCAAAGTCTTGTTACTTTCCTTGGTGCAAAACTGGATCATTGGCCCAATCCTCATGTTTGGGTTGGCGGTATTATTCCTGCGCGACTACCCGGAATATATGGTCGGCCTGATTGTCATCGGCTTGGCCCGTTGCATTGCGATGGTATTGGTGTGGAATGAATTGGCGGACGGCGATAGTGAATATTGCGCCGGACTGGTGGCTTTCAACTCCATTTTTCAGATGTTGTTCTTTTCGGTCTATGCCTATGTGTTTGTCACCGTGCTACCGGAATGGTTAGGGATAGCCTCCGGCCTACAGGTCAATATTACGATTCTCCAAGTTGCTGAAAGCGTCATGATCTATCTCGGCATACCCTTTTTTGGCGGTATGCTCACCCGCTTTTTGTTGGTGCGGATTAAAGGACGGCAATGGTATGAGGAAAAATTCATCCCCAAAATCAGCCCGATGACATTAATCGCCTTGCTATTCACTATATTGGTTATGTTTTCGCTGAAAGGCGAATATATCGTCCAACTCCCGTTGGATGTATTGCGCATCGCCGTGCCATTGGTCATTTATTTTCTCGTGATGTTTTTGATTACCTTCTGGATGTCGGCCAAGGCCGGGGCTGGGTATAAAATCAGCGCGACCTTATCCTTCACCGCTGCCAGCAATAACTTTGAACTCGCCATTGCCGTTGCCGTCGCAGTTTTCGGTTTGCAATCCGGCGAAGCCTTTGCCGCCGTCATTGGGCCGTTAGTCGAAGTGCCGGTGTTGATTGGCTTGGTGAATGTGGCCTTGTATTTTAGGGGACGCTATTTTACTCATGCTGATGACGTTTAAATTGTTTCAGAATGATGATACAGTCGAGTTTCGATATTAGCGTAACGATAAAACAATTCTCTCTATTGACAACCTATGCACATTGAAGCCGAACTCGACGACATTCACGCCGAACGTCTAAACATTTTGCTAGAGCGATTGCAAAAACCCTTGTCTGAAGTGCTTGCCACTGCCATTGATGCTGCATTGGCAAAACCGTTGACGCAGCAGGAAGAGGATGTTGAAGCTTCGCCGTTTTATCAAGCATTGGATGCCATTGGTTTCATTGGCTGTATCGAAACCGACGAGCAGCTTTCATCAACGTATAAAGAAAAACTGGACTTTTCCATTGGGAAACTTTAGCCAAAACAGTCAAGGTTGCCTATAATCTCCACCGGAGCAACACAAATCACAGGGGAAGCACCGTGCGAGATTCGATTTTTATCAGTTATAGCCATAAAGACAAAAAGTTTTTGGATGAGCTTCAGAGTATGTTGAAGCCGTTGCAGCGTAATGGCGCGGTTGACGCTTGGGCCGACAATCGTATTCAGGCAAGCTCAAAATGGCATGATGAAATCAATAAGTCTTTGAATAATGCCAAGGCCGCCGTGCTACTGGTCAGCAAAGGATTCCTTGACTCGGATTTTATTGCCAACCATGAATTGCCGCCATTGCTGGAAGCCGCAGAGAAAGACGGATTGAAAATCTTTTGGGTATGTCTGAGTAATTGCCTTTATGATAGGACCAAAATTGCGGATTATCAGGCTATTCATGACATTAAAAAGCCTCTGAGCAAAATGACTCCAAGCGACAGGGATGATGTTTGGAAAAAAATTGGCGAAGAACTTGAACAGGTCGCCCCGCTCCCCCCTCGGTAGGCCCATCGGATGCCGGTGTCGTGCCGGTGGGTCAAACAATTGATGCCAAACAAAGCACATTAGGACTCGCAAAGCCGACACGGACGGATGCAGCGGCGCGTCCCACAAGCAGCATTATCGAACCCGACTTGCGGAAAAGAGCGCAAGACTTGATCGTTGTGATACTCCAACAAAGCGATGCCGCCACCCGTAGGCTTGCTGTTCGGTTCGGGCTGAAAGATGGGAATATCGTCGAACGCCGCCTCCAAGTTGCGGAGAAAGCCTTGGATAAATCGCCGGACGAGTTATTCAAGATCGCCTTGTATGAACAGAAGGTATTACTAAATGACTGCGACGAACAAGGTGCTAAAGCCATAACCCAACTCGTTCTGGCTATCCTTCCCGTTCGGCACGGAACGGATGATGTCGAAGACGTGCGGGTACATCGCTTGGAGGCGGGTAAACTGGTCGAGCTTCATGCCAGCCATAAGACCATTGCCGAATTGATTATGGCCAGGGCAGACGGGCGACCCGCCGCCTATGTCCGTCCTCATGCCTTGAGCGAGTTTACCGGTGGCAAAGCTTGCCTAGCCCGCGTCCCCGAAGGTGGGCGCGATCCATTGGGCAAGCAACTCCAACGCGATTTTACCCATGACTTGATAGGTACATTTGAATCCTGCATTGATGCCCAATTTGAAAACAGATTCACAGACTATTTGCGCAGGAAGTTGGAAGTCCCCACCGATTCCTCGGGTGATGATGAAGATTTGGATGATTGGATTAACGATGGCTTACGGCTTTATGCGGAATGGCAAGCGCGGCAATTCCTCGCGGCTGGCGGTAGTTACACTCACTATTTCTTGGTCGAAACCCCGCCCGGTTTGACTGATGCCGACCGGGATGTGCAGAATGCCGTCCTGCTAAAGCTCAAAGCGCGGTTCCCGGAGATTGTCTTTCTCCGTCTCGCCCCGTTTTCCAGAAAGGAATTGCTTCCCTATTCACAATTACGCGCCTTACTTTATGCCAACCGTGAGATTGACTAATGGAATTCCTCCCCATCCGCGCCGACCATATCGAAGACCTTGCTGCCGAGCATGACACGCTCAAGCCGCGCCACCATTTCGAGCCGGAACAATTGATGGCGATCAATGCCGCGCTGTCCGCATCCCGGCCTTTGCTGGTGCGCGGCGAGCCGGGGATAGGCAAGAGCCAGTTGGCCCGTGCCGCCGCCAAAGCCTTGGGGCGGGCTTTCATCCAGCATGTGGTGGATGCCCGCACCGAATCCCGCGATCTGCTCTGGCATTTTGATGCCGTGGGCCGTTTGGCCGAGGCGCAAGTCATGGGGGCTTTGCAAGTCGCCTGTCCGCCGCTGAAAGACCATGACCAGCAAGACGGCGACCCGGCAGAAATAGCCCTCAAGCTGCTTCGCAAACGGCTTGACCCCCGACAATTCCTACATCCCCGCGCCCTTTGGTGGGCGTTCGATTGGGAAAATGCCGCCAAACAAGCGGACAAAGTGCGGGTTGCATCGCCACCGCAAGCGGATGGCGGCGACTATGCCAAAGGCTGTGTTGTGTTGATAGACGAAATCGACAAGGCCGAGTCCGATGTCCCTAATGGATTATTGGAGGCATTGGGCGCAGGCCGCTTTACCCCACAAGGTTTCAGCCAGCCGGTGGAAATCAGAGGCCCCCAGCCCTTGGTCGTCATCACCACCAACGAGGAACGCGCCTTGCCGGATGCCTTTATCCGCCGGTGTCTGGTGTTGCACCTTAAACTGCCGAAGGAGCGCGACAAACTGATTGCCAAGCTGATCGAGCGCGGCAAAACTCATTTCACCGACACCAAAACCGGCAAGCTGTTGACCACGATGGAGGTGCTGGAAAAAGCCGCCGGACTGTTAGCTGATGATCGCGCCGCCGCCGAGCAACGCCACTGGCGACCGCTGCCGGGACAGGCGGAATATCTGGATTTGGTTCGCGCCGTCGTGGTTCAAGCGGGTGGCGACTTCAAACGCCAAGAAGCGTTGATTGAGCAAGTGGGCCGGTTTGTGTTGAAGAAACACCCGGAGGCGGCAAGGGAGCGGGAGGAGTCTTGAGGGTTCTTCTGCTAAACCATGATCTCCGCTTTCGTGCTTGCGATATCCGGCACGGTGGTCGTTATATCCTCCACGGTGGTCGTTATATCCTCCACGGTGGTCGTTATATCCTCCACGGTGGTCGTTATATCCTCCACGGTGGTCGTTAGATCCTCCACGGTGGTCGTCATATCCTTCAC
>CAIOOA010000116.1 GCA_903859815.1 uncultured Methylococcaceae bacterium
AAATCTAGCCCAACGGGAACTACCGGCTCCACCGGCTCAACCGGGACTACCAGCAAATCTAGCCCAACGGGAACTACCGGCTCCACCGGCTCAACCGGGACTACCAGCAAATCTAGCCCAACTAACTCAACTAGCTCAACTAGCTCAACTAGCTCTTCCTCTCTTAACAGCTTGCCTACTACGCCGCCCACTTGCACGGTCACTAATAACTGCGTAATCAGCGCAGGGACACCCCAGATACCACAAACCGGGTGGAATGGCGACATCATCGTCATCAGCGCTTATACGATGCAAGGCAACGCCACTGGTTTTGGGCAAATTTTGCAAGCATTGAATGCCGACAGCGGGGCAACTGGAACCTATGCGCCTGCGGTGGTGACCGGGGCGACTGGACTCGCCGGCAATCCTAACCTGACCAATCAGGGGACACCAATTTCCAATAACGGCACTGGGGTCGTACTCGATTTGTTGCCGGCTGCCGAACAAACCACAGTAAAAAATGTCCCGACTAATGTCCCCTACTCCTATTGGACTCTGGTTGCGGTGCAAGCCAATAACCTATTCCCCGTGGGTGAAGGCTCCGTCAGCAACGCGGGCGATATTGTCACGGTTGACTTGGTGAATGGCCTTTATGATCAAACCAACCCGCCATACGGGGTCACTTGGATAGACCCTACGACTTCGACAGCCCCGCTCCCTCCTTATGTCAATGCTTGGTCGTTTATCAAGGAAATTCAAGCGAACCCAAACGGCCCGCTGGCCCAACAATGGGTCGCAGCGAACCAAGCGGGACTAGCCTCAACGTCAGTCACTGCTATTACCAATAGCATCAACAGCTTCTTTCAAAGCACCCATTCATACCAGAATGTGACTTCCAGTATTTACACATGGGTCAATTCCTATCTCAATACCTTTGCCAATGCTTGGGCGAATTTTGAGGATTCTTACACCTATTATGCTTCCACTTCCCCTGACTCGGATGCGATCCACGCTGGCAAAACCATTGTATTCACCAAAAGTTCCACCTACCCGTCTGTCAATGACTCAAACGGTATGACCAATGCCAATGGCGGTTATACCATCGTTTATGATAATGATACGACCCTGTATTTCTGCAATGGGCAATTGCGTGACGACCTGACGACGGATACCCCCAAAATATGCCTACAATGCACTTACACTTCACTTCAACAAATCACTAATAAAACGGGAGATGCAAATATTTTCTATCCCATGCTGACTGGGACCATTTATGGTGAGCAAGTGATCTGCTTGGCATGGAGACCTGGCGGTTGGAAGCGAACTGAGAATGCCTTTGATAAAGCATTAGGTTGGCGCTATACGAAATTACTTTTGTTGGGTATCAATGTATGGATGTGCGTTGATTTCATAGTGGAAAAATGCAAAGGTTGGAAAGAAAATAGAGAACAAAAGGAAGAAGCTAAAAAGAAGGCTGCTGAAGAGGAGAAGAAAAGAGAGACTGATGGATCGGATAAGTTGACGGATGAAGACAAGGCCAAGGTGAATGAAAAGGCTGCTGAAGAGAAAACAAAAGAGACTACATTGCAGGATCAAGACCTGGCCAAGCTGAAGGAAGTAAAGCCCCCTACAGGTACTGGTGAGCAGATTGTAGACAATAAAAAATTAGACGAAGAGGCTAAGGATGTTACTGAAAAGGTGAAGACAGAAGAGACTACATTGCCGGTTCAAGACCAGGACAAGCTGAAGGAAGTAGAGACCCCTACAGGTGGTCAGCAGGATGAATTAGACGAAGAGGCTCAGAAGAAGGCTGCTGAATTGAAGAACGCAGGAGAGACTACAGGAACGGATTTGTCGGATAACAATAAGCCCACGCTGAAGGAAGTAGAGACCCAGACGGGTAAAGAAGAGGTAGTTGTAGACAGAGCTGAATTTAACAAAGAGGTGGCTGTTAAGGAACAGGAATCTTTAACGCAATGGCAACAAGCCAATCCTGACTTAAAACCCATACCTGAAAATGAATTGCTAGACACTCAGAAACAAAACCAAGCCACGATTGAGCAAGAAAATAAAGAGTTTGAAACTACAACGGAGGATGCGGCAACAAATGAAGTTAAAAAAACTGAAACGAAAGTTGAAGAGGTTAAAGAAACCGTCGAGCCTGAAGTAGTGGAAAAAATTAATGAAGGCGAAGACAAGATCGAAAACGCCCAGAAAGAGCAATTAGACAATGCTCAGGAGCAGCTTGACGAAGATATGCAATATCAAAATACCTCGCAGGAAAGGCAAGAGAATTCTGAAATTAAACAAGAACAGAATGAGATAAACAACGAATCTGACAATCCTAAAGACTTCGTAGAGCAGAGCGCTGGAGCAGAAAAGAATATTACCTCGACCACTAGTCAAGTCGTAGAAACATCGAATGCTGAAGGGGCTGAACTAAATGAAGGAACCCAAGCTGAAATCAACAAAGTGAATGAGGTTGATGAGCAAGTCACGGATGATAAGGATAATGCTAATGAAAAAATTGATGAGGAAAAGGATGGGGAAGAATCTGGAGAGAAAGGCGTTGCGGATGATTTAGGAAAAATTTCAGAGGATATTCACCTCTGAGTGGGGTAGTTCAGCTTAATATAAGGGTTCCCCAATAACAGGGGCATCAATACCATTAAGTAAAGCCGTCATACCGGCAGGGATGCCGGTTGGGCCTGTCCTGTGCGACGACGATGGGACAGTCACTTTAACCTTGACTTTGGAGCGTCAAAGCTTGCTTTGACGCTCCAATCCTAAATACGAATGAACCACTATGTCTAATCAATATATAAAATATCTCAGTTCAGGCCAGACCCTGAATCAAGGCGATAGCCTCAGCTCACCCAACGGCTTTTTCTCGGTGACCGTCCAAACCAATGGTTTGCAGTTGACCGAAACCACAGGCGGACAAACGCTGTTTTGGGCGGGGGGGAATACGAACATCGAACCCGTCAATGCCAGTTTGCAGGCCGACGGGAATTTTGTGCTGTATGGCCCGAATAACCAGATACTATGGAGTTCTCACACTGGTCAATACACCGGGGCCACGTTGTACATCACCGACGATGGCTACTTGGAAATTTGCCACAACAATCAACCCGTTTGGCGGGCTGGCACTTTGGTGTCCAGCGCCAATCGCTATACCTTGACCTTGTTTCCCGGTCAACAACTGAATCTTGGCGATAGCCTGAACTCGCCCAACGGCTGGTTCAGCTTGGTCCTACAATCCAATGGTAATTTGGCATTGTTTGATCTGAGGTCAAACAGTTCCTCCTCGCTGTGGTCTTCCAACACCAGCGGCGACAGCGCTCAGTGTGCGGTGATGCAGGCTGACGGGAATTTTGTGATCTACACCGCCGGCGGCGAGTCCAGTGGCAATGCAGAGTGGGCATCGCATACCTCCAACAACTATGGCGCATCATTGACCTGCCAAAACGACGGGAATCTGGTGATTTATTTTGGCACTACTGACGATCACAGCACTGCCAAATGGTCCACCGGGACTATGAAATATTCCGGCACTGAAAATTTCATTGGCTATTTGACCGAAGGCCAGCAACTCAATGTGGGCGAGACGCTAATTTCCAGCAATTTTGCTTATGTGCTGGCATTGCAAGCAGATGGCGATTTGGCTTTGTACGATGTCAACAAGGGTGTCGTGCCACTTTGGTCGGCGGGGCTAAGCGGCCAAGCTTCCGCCAAGGCCGTCATGCAGTCGGACGGCAATTTTGTCGTCTACAACACCAGCAGTGATCCTACCTGGGCATCCGGCACTTGGAACAACAGCGGTGCTTACCTTTTCCTGCAAAACAACGGAAACCTGTCTGTTTACAACGGCAACTCGTCATTGTGGCAAACCAAAACCGCCAAAAACCCGGCGGTTTACTCGCTCGTCATGAACACTAACCAAGCATTGAATGCCAATGATTGCATCTTGTCACCCAATGAACGCTACCAGTTGCTGTTCCAACAAGACGGCAATTTAGTGTTATACGACTTGGAAAACAACCAAAAGATTCTTTGGCAAACCAATACCGGAAACCAGAACGGTCAGTGTGCCCTCATGCAAACGGACTGCAATTTTGTCATTTACACCGGGGGGGGTGGATCTGCCGGTTCGGCAATCTGGGACTCGAAAACCTCCGATGATTCTGGTTATATCGGCCCGAATCTGAACTGCCAAAGCGACGGCAATGTTGTCATTTACGCTGAGGGCGTTGCGTTATGGCAAACCAATACGCCTTAAAGAAGCCCAATGCTGACATGGATGCCGTTATCCAGTGCCATGCCTGTCCTGAGCGAAGTCGAAGGGGACGGTAGATTGACGGTTGTACAAGTGCTTCATTTAGGCAATGTAGCACGCCAAAGCTTGCCTTCCCTGGACGCTGGATTTCGGCATCCATGCCGAAATGACGGCGTTTTCAGTCTTGGCTGAAACAACTTGCTAATCAGGTAATTTTTTGTAGTAGCGGCTCCAACTGCTCATTTTGGTTTTGTTTTCCGCCTAAAGGCGGAACTACAAACATCCGAAATTTAATCCTAGGAAATATCTTCATGAATACCACAACCAATACCACGTCCAATGCCACACCCAATACCACGTCCAATGCCACACCCATTAACACAACCGGCACGATTACCAATACCTTGGGTTTTGACCTGATTGTCTTCAATGCCTACTCCGTCACACCGCAAGACAGCTCGTCCAGCACCAATGCGGATGACTATAAGACCATTTACATCCCGATTGATCGAGTACCGGCAGGGCAGACAATGCCTTTTGTTTTCCCGCAATCCGCATGCACCTTGGTGATATGCCGGGCCAGCGATCATTTTCCGTTGCAGCAATATGTTGCAAACATCAACCAGACCAACACAACCACCGTGGGTCAAACGGATTTGGACAACTGCCAGACGATGTACTCGTTTTATTTGCAGGTCATGAGCCAGCCCTATTCCCCATTGGTCTTGCAGTTCAACGAAATGCTGCTGACTATCACCAAAATTGGGCAATTGGAAAGCCAAGTGCAAACATTCTTTACCAACAACGGAATGCCGGGTTGCACTTTTGCACAATGGATTATTGTCAGTTACTGGGCGACGAATAACCTACGCGGATGGGACGGCACCTATTATTGCTATCAGCCACCGGATTATAAAAAAACCTTTGTCGTACCGGAACAACCCTGCGCCATATTAACCATCACCGAAGGCAATGTATCCTATAAACCCAGCTCTTCTAATGTTGCGACCTATGGGCCGTTATTGGAAACTATCGCATTTGCGGCATTGAATTCCTCACCAGACGGCACCCTTGCCAAGCAAGACTTTGCCCAAGCCAAAACTGAGTACGACACGCCTGCGGATAAAACCCAGGAGAATCAAAGCCTAGTTCAAAAGGAAACCAAACTCGAAACGTCTGCCAACCAAACCAAGGCTGACGACGCGCTAGAGCAGGCGAAAGCCAAACTGAATAAGCTCGGTGAAGCCAATCCCAATTCGCTTTGTTTCATCAACAGTGTCTTGAGTTCGCCTTATTCCAACCCGTCCAATAACTTTAATCTTACCGCCATTCCCCGCGACTTGACTTGGGAGGGTAATCCCGGCGAGATCAAGCTATGCTTCGTCGGCACGGTGAACGGTCAACAAATCATCGCCCAACCTTTCGAAAACCCGCCAGTACCGTGGTGGGTTGCGGCGTATGATTTAGCCTATACCTCGTTTTTGACGGTGCAAGTGCTCATGCTGGCGCAAATGCTTGAGTTTGCCTATGACAAAGCGGCCAGCGGTTTAAGCTATTTGTCAGGTAAAGTGGGCGATTTGTTTAAATCGGTCAATCAAAGGCTCAGCAATATGGGCAACACCGCCGACCCGGACGCAGACATGGGAAGTCAAGTGGATTTGGTCGAAGTCAACACGGATACCGACACCGATACCGTGGATGTCGTCGACACTGACACCGACACCGATGACGAAACCGACGTGGATGTCGATGTCGATATCGATGTGGATGATGATGTGTTTGCCATCATTGACGTGGACGTAGATGTGGATGTGGACATTGACACCGACATTGACATCGACGAGGACACGGACACCGATATAGACACTGACACGGACATAGACACTGACATCGATGTCAAACCGGGCGGAGTCAAGGCATTATTTGCCAGGCTGGGCGGGTGGATCATGAATGCCGGCTTCCCTGCGCTGGTGGAAAACCTCGTCATCATGGGCGCTTTCGTCAGCGCACAAAAGCTGTTGTCAGTTTGGGGTTCTGCCGCCCAGCAAGACATGCAAAAGATGGCTCCGCAGCAGAGTACCGGCTTGGGGTTGTTGGTCAATTATATGCTGAACCCCAAAAATTCCATTGCCACGCGCTGGACCACCTTTGCCGATTATGTGCAGCAAGCCCAGCCGACGGTGTCCGAGCAACAGATGCTGTTGAATTCCGTCATCACCACGCAAGACCCTACCGAAGATACGGCGGCTGAAAATTTTACTTGGTCGCAAACATCGCAACAGGGCTTGTTGGACACCATGCTGCAATATCAAAGCGTAAGCACCGATTTTGAGGCTTATCTGCTATTGGGCAACTACACTTACAACGGAACCCCTTTGCCAATAAAGATTGGTTGCACCGTCGCCATGGCTGCCTTGGATACCTTCGAGGCTGGCCTTGCCGCCCCGCCCAAGCCCAACGCATCAGGCATCACGCTTACTTACGGCAACATTTACTTGATGGCAAACACCGCCAAAGGCTGGCAAAACGCGAAAAAACTAGGCCAATCTGTCGCCACCCCCGGCGGCATTGCCATGGTCGAATTCAATAGTGAGCTTTACATGGCCTACACTGGGCCAGCACAAAGCTTGAACATTTGGTCTAGCAGCAATGGTGGGAATTGGGGTAATCAAATCCCTCTGATTTACACCAGCCTAGGCGCACCGGCACTCGCGGTGGTGGGCAACCAGCTTTACTTGGCTTTCACCGGCACGAACAATACCGTCTATCTGTGTCAGTCGGCAAACGGAATCCAATTCAGCGCACCCACTGTTTGTGGCGGGTTGACGAGTGATTTTGCCCCAACGTTGGCGGCTTTCAATGGATGTTTGTATTTGGCGGTTTACACCCAAGACCATTGGCTGAATGTTTATTTCGCCGAAACCTCTGATTTGGCCAATTTCTCCAGCGCCTCCAACACCAGTCTGCCTTGGAAATCGTGTTGCCAGCTCATCAATGGCCTGACCACGGGTCCGGCCTTGGCTGTTTTTTCAATCAGTGGCAGCGAGGTTCTGTACCTCGCCTATACCACGCCATCGACAGGCAGTGCCGGTTCCGGCATTGCCCTGAGTTTTACCTCCAGTTGGTTTGACTTCAGCGACCCGAATCCAGTGACCGGCATTCAGATGAATGGCAACCTGAGCATGGCAGCGACTGGCGGAACCAACACACTGGCCTATGTCAGCAAAGGAGCCGTCAACTTGACCACGACCACAGACGGTGTGAAATTTTCCACCAGTGCCACATCCGCCCAAGGGACGCAACCCGCATTGGGCCAGTTGGGGGCAAACACCTATCTTGCCTTTACTCAGCCAGTTGCTACGACTCAGTCATCCTAAGGTATGCTTTTCATGAATGATTTAGCCCATTTTCCCGACAAAACTCAACATTCCCTGGCTTGGGAAGCGTTGGCCCACGAGATCGCCACCAACAGTCAGTTGGTCAGTGAGTCCCCTGAGCCAACCCAACAACCCGGCGAATTGACCATCATCGGCTCCGGTATCGAATCGGTAGGTTTCACGCTAGGTGACGAGGATTTGATTCGTACTGCCGATGCAGTGTTTTACTGCGTCGCCGACCCGGCCACCGTGGTCTGGTTGAAGACGATCCGACCGGATGCCTACGATTTGTATGTGCTTTATGACGATACCAAGGTACGTTACACCACCTACATGCAAATGACGGAGGCGATGCTGCATTTTGTGCGTCAAGGCAAAAAAGTGACTGCCATCTATTACGGACACCCCGGCATATTCGTGCTGTCCACCCACCGGGCCATCCAGATCGCCCGCAGGGAAGGCCATAAAGCCATCATGCGTCCTAGCGTCTGTGCCTTGGACTGCCTGTGTGCGGACTTGGGCGTGGACCCGTGCCATCCCGGTATGCAGACCCATGAGGCGACGGACATGCTGATTCGGGGACGTATCCCGGACACCAGTTTGCATGTGGTGTTATGGCAAGTCGGTTTGATTGGGGAAATGGGATTTCGGCGCAAGGGCTATTTGAATAATAACTTTTCGGTTTTCATAGAGTATTTGCAGAAGCACTATGGCGAGGACTACCCCATCGTCAATTATGTCGCTTCTCGCTATCCCACCATACCACCCAGCATGGAAACCTATCCCTTGTCAGCGCTGCATGACCCGAAAATCCAAACCAAGGTCACTGGCATTTCCACTTTTTATCTGGCTCCGAAGGACAAGGTTGAGGCCGACCACGCCATGTTGACTCAGTTGGGACTGCTCAAACCGGGACAGACCGCCCGCCCCGCAGAAGGTCCGTTGCGCGAAATAGGCCATTATGGGGTGCGCGAGCGCAAGGCATTCAAGGCATTCGAGAATTTCAAAGTGCCGACCGGCTACCAATGGCAGGAGGACACCCGGGCCAGCCGCTTCGTCATTGCGTTAAGGCAAGATTTTAAGCTTCGCCAACGCTACGAGCATGACCCGGCTTCAGCACTTGCGGAGCCGATATTCCCCGGTTTGACGGAACGCGAACGCCGCCAGTTGGTTCGGCGCGAGGCAGGGTCCATCCAAATAGCTTGTAAAGGAACTGGCATCGCATCGCCGCAAAACCAAGCCTTTCTGTCTGCGCTGTTCACCAAAAGCCGATTGTCATCGCAGTTGTCTCGCCTGTTGAAATCGACAAGTCGCGAGGACATGCAAAAGGCCGTGGTCGATTGGTCGGCCCAAATAGGCTATCCCATTGACTGGGCGTGTTTGCGTAGCGACATCGATTTGACCGCCCGCAACAGCTTATTCCCTTGGACAGGCGCTTATCAAACCGTAGAGGGGCGGCTCATCATGCTGATTGGCGAGGGGTCCAGTCCCAAGTTGTTTCTTGATGGGCAGCGGGTGCGTCACTTTACTTATCGCCATGGTGCATTGCATTGGAAGGCGGAAGCGGAAGGCGGGGAACAGGGCTTTTTCAAGACCGATGTGAATCCTCAAGGGCAACGGCGTTTAGTGGGTTCGATTTGGCCTGAGGGTGATGTGGCCCCGGCCAAACATGGACTGGTGGCTTTGGAAGGGAATCCCGGGACACAGCATGTTTCCGGCTTCGTTGGTCAATATGTCCACACCGATGCTGCTATTACGGAATCACTTCAGATAGGCGTTGAGGAATCGGAAGCACTGGGGCGACAGATACGGATTACCCTCAATGGCACGGAATTGGATTGCCCTATTACGTTTAGCGGAAGAATGTTGATCGTAGCGGGGCATCAATTCACATTTGCCAAACCGGGACAAGTTGAACCAGATGATTGGATTCCACAAAACAGCCTGCCGACGGAGTTTAAGGGCCATTACGCGGTTAGCACCGCAGGAGGATCTGGCCTGCTCACATTCTTAGTGAGTGATGAGGGCATCCAAGTAAACGGGGATGTACCCGAGACAGTCGACCGTCAAGGCGGGAAAATCACTTGGACGGGCGGACCCTCCTCATGCCGGGCAGGGAGTGTAAACTTGCTGCTGGATGCCGTAACCCTTTATCCGGGCTTGTTCGGCTCGGTGGAAACCGGTGACGGTTATCGTTACAAATGTTTTGGCAAAGTGAATCCGCCCCCGGATTTGCGGCGAATCGAGCCAGAATTTGGTTTATCTCATTCGGCTTGGGAGCATTTAGTCAGTGGCGTAACCAATGGGGGTTGGTTTTTTTGGCATCAGTGGGAAAAAGCCAGCCTCGCATCCAAGTTGGTGAACTTTAGCTTGGCGAAGCTATTGCCATGAACTGGGCCGACAACCCATACGAATAGGGAGACATAAAGCTATGTTGAACAAGTGTGAGGGGTTCAATGCGGTCTGGTTATTGACCTATGATACCCGCCGATTCCCTTTTGCGGATTTATTGGAAAAAACGGTATTCAAAGTGCCTCGATTGGCAAAACTGCATGTTTACTGGTCAAGGAAAAAACAATCCAAAGGCTTATCCCCCGATCTGGATTACCCGGACAATTTGAGGCTTCGTGCCGCGATGCAAAAGCTTCCTGACGACTCGGAGTTCTATGAACTATACCATGGTTTTGTTCGCGATGTGATCGCCCCGTTGTTTGGCAACCGCATTTCCTATTCCGCTCATCCGAAAATGCGGGTACATTTGGCTGGGACGGGCAGCGTCAGTGCTTGGCATCGGGATGCGGACATCACCCGCAGACCGGACCAGATTAACGTATGGCTACCCTTCACCGACACCTTCGCAGGCAACACCCTTTGGTTAGAAAGCGACTACGGCTTGCGCGACTTCCATCCAGTCAACGTAAGCTATGGTAATGCTTTGGTTTTTGACGGTGGTGCCTTGGAACATGGAACGGTGGAAAACGACACGGATTCAACCCGTGTCAGCTTGGATTTCCGTTTTGCGATAAAGGGTTCCAAGCAGCATTTTCCCTTGGTTTCCAAGACCGCTTAAAAAAATAGGGTTTAGTCGATAAAATCAGCATTTTTCCGATTGTCAGGCAAAGTTGAAGTGAGGATACTGCCTCCAAATGCCAATAGGTATTTACTGGCTAAGTAACCCATCGGTTGCCTAGCCATCATCAACCACAAAATAAAGGTAAAAAAAACATGAAAATCGAAGCTTCCCAAATCTTATCTCTTTGCCCTGCTTGCAAACCTGACGAAGCCGCCGGTTTGGCCGAATGCCTACCGGCTGTATTTGAAAAGTATGCGATTGACACACCTTTGCGAGTAGCCCATTTCCTAGCCCAAACGGCCCATGAAAGCGAGGGATACACTCATTTTTCAGAGAATCTGAATTATAGCGCCTCTGGTTTGCAAAACACTTTCCCTAAGTATTTCCGGCAAGTCAGTCCAGCCGCTTATGCCCGCAACCCGGAGAAAATCGCCAACCATGTCTACGCAGACCGCATGGGGAATGGTTCCGAAGCCTCAGGGGACGGATGGAAATTTCGCGGAAGAGGTATGATCCAATTGACTGGCCGCGAGAATTACACGTCTTTTTCCAAAGATTGCGGCAAGGACTGCACAGAAGACCCTGATTTTCTCACGACTCCTGAAGGCGCAGCGGAATCCGCTGCTTGGTATTGGAAACAACGCGATATTAACAAACCCGCCGATGTCGATGATGTCGTTGCCGTGACTAGACTCATCAATGGAGGCACTTTGGGTTTGGACGAAAGAAAAGCCTTGTTAGCCAAAGCCAAGGTAATCGTCAAACAAATGTTTAGTTAATTGGAATTCCCGCAAGATGACTCAAAATAATGCCATCGCTGCTCAAGATAGATTCAGTTTCCACTGTCTTGCCTACTTATAGCAATTCGACTGCTTCGTCTCGCTTGCAGCGATACACCAAAAGGTCAGATCTTGTTTTTTTGGTGGCAAGGGATTTGCCACCTCTGCGATTGAACCTAAGTTAGCACTGAATATTTCCTAAAAAATCAGATTTTTTCCGATACCGCTAGGATGAATTATAGGGAACACTATCCCATCATCTAGCAACACAGGAAATATACCATGACAAACCTACTAAGTTGGTTAACCAGCCCTTTCACATCCACTAGGTCTGCAAACGGCGATAATGTCGATGATAACACTGACCATTGGCGTTTATCCTTGGATGATGCCGTCAGGGAAGCCTCTTCATTGCTTGCATTCGCCAGTCGTAGTGGCATCAGTCTAGAACCCAATCAAATGAAACCGATCCTCGACATGAGTAGAGTATTGGAAAAAGGTGATGACATTCTCGCCATTGATACGGATAATGAGCAGGATTTTTGGCGAGCTTACAGTGAGGTCGTCGCAAAAATCCATCCTGTGACCTCCGACAGCATTCAAGCCACCTTGGAAAATGGTTTGCACTCACAAAATAACCTTTGGCGGAATCGTACCATCGCCCAAAAGACGGTATTTAGGTATGGAGTTTATTCATTGGTGGTCTTGGTGGCTATCATTTATTTTCAAAGTTACATGCAAATGGGAACGTCCGTTAGAAACCATTTGCAAATTTCCTTTGAAAGCCAGAAGAAGGCCATTGATGATTTATTTTTGGTAAAAATCACTGAAGAAGACAACCGCCTGAAAAAATCAGGGCAAGAAGGCCAGCAAAACTTCGTCAAAGCGCTCTACGATAAATATAAAGTCGAACTTCAAATTGCCAAATTACGCGCATCTCAAGACGAGTTGTTCTCATGGGGCAAGGTAGGCGACAAGGTATTAAACCGGCTAGGCATGGAGTCTGACGGTCAGTATAATTATGATACCCCAATAAACTGGGGAAACTGGCTCTCCAAGGTGACAGTCGAACCGACTACAACAACTTCTCCTGCACCCTCCAATACAGAGACAAAATCACCTTCAAACACTGCAATCAATCCAGCAACAAATCAAGACACACAAGCCGCTATAAAACGGGATGATGCCATGGTGGTAGACGAATTGAAAATTGTGGTCATCCCCACTTATCTTGCCCTGAATGAGTCTGAACAAATTCTGCGCATGATCTCTGAGTTTATCTTGCCACTGCTTTATGGCCTGCTAGGTGCCTGTGCTTACATATTGCGTGACTTAAGAAGTTCCATCAGTTCTGTCACCTTTTCCAAATCCAGCATGATTAACTACAATCTAAGGTTACTCATGGGTCCTTTAGTCGGTATCGCCGTAGGCTTGTTTTTTGGGACACCCGCCGTCAATTTTATCAGTGGTGGTGATGAATTGAAGAATACTGCAACCTCCGTGACAACTAGCATTACATCCGTAGGTACGGTGGGTTTTGCATTCTTGGCTGGTTATAGCGTCGAGGTGCTGTTCTCGGCATTGGAAACCCTTGTCAATGCATTTGGCAGTAAAGGTCAATCGAATAGCCAAGACATAAAATGAACGGTAATCTGTTATTTAAGAACTTACCACCACAGTGTCGGTAAGTATAAACCTAAAACCACTCAAATATAAGGAAAGTAGACATGCCCAAGATATCAGATTGGATAGCCAGCCTGTTCAAATTTCATTCAACGTCTGAAGCTGATATTTCCAAAATTAATAGTGCTTCTTGGAAAATGCCTCTGGTCGAGGCCGTCCGGGAAGCCCACACCTTATTGGCTTTCGCCAGTCGTCGCGGGATTACCCTAGATCAAGAACGAATGAAAACTATCATTGAAATGGATAGACTATTCGATAACAACAACGAAACCACCCCTATTGACGAGGAAAAGGAGGAAGCATTCTGGGGAGCCTATAGTTCGGTAGTGGCGAAAATTTACCCGGTAACCTCCGACAGCATCAATGCAACCCTTGGTATCCGCCATACCTCATTGGGTCGTGGCCTAGGCAAACGCACCATTGCCCAACAAACCGTATTAAAATACGGGCTCTATTCCCTAGTGGTGTTATTGGCCATCATCTATTTTCAAAGTTATATGCAAATGGGGATGTCAGTCAGAAATCATTTGATGTCATCTTTCAACAGTCAGAATCAGGCTATCGATAGTTTGTTCGCCAACAAAATTGCGGATGAAGACAATCGATTGAAAGCAGCCGGAAAAGAGGGCCAAGATAATGTTGTCAAAAGACTTTATGAAAGATATATTATTGAACTCCAATTGGCTAAATTGCGTGCTTGCCAAGATGAGATAGTTTCCTGGGACAAAATCGGGGGAAAGGTTTTAGTCGGCCTAGGGATGTCAACCGGCATTCAAAAACAAGGGCAACCCAAGGAATTTACCAGCCTGCTCCCGCAAGGAAGCGCTCTCAGCGCTGTCAATCAAACAGAGTCTCCCACCCCAAATCCAATCAAGCCAGCGCCAGCCCAGCCTGAACCTTCAGGACAAGGCCAGATAGCTCAAGGCAAACCTAGCCTCGAACCGGCTCAGCCCCCACGGGCGGATGACAGTCTGGAAGATTCGATAATCTTAGATGAATTGAAATCCGTCGTCATACCCACTTATCTTGACTTGAACGAATCAGAACAAACGCTCAGGCTTATTTCCGAGTTCGTGTTGCCTCTGCTATATGGCCTACTCGGGGCCTGCGCTTATATCCTACGCGACCTGACAAGCGCCATCCGATCGGTCACTTTTTCCAAATCCAGCTTGATTAACTATAATCTAAGGTTAATCATGGGTCCATTGGTCGGCATTGCTGTGGGTTTGTTTTTGGGCTCGTCATCCTCCGCTACTTTCCACGAACCAAGCTTGACAAGCAACCCGGCCCAGCCAGCCACCTTATCAGACATTTCTTCACTTAGCACAGTCGCTTTGGCATTTTTGGCGGGATACAGCGTCGAAGTGCTATTTTCCGCACTCGACGCGCTGGTTGGCGCATTTGCCCGTAAAAAACCTACAAAAGAGTAATTGAGTCAAAGAAAAACAACTGGCTCGGGTAAAGCCCTTGCCATCGAGACCTGGGTACGTCCGATGGCTATTGACAATTCAAACATGCCACATCCCCGCAGGGTTCGATTTGACCGTATAATTAAGCCATTCGGCGCAACACGCACTCAAGTCGGTATTCGAGCATGAACTATCCCACCATAGAATCCTTTGTCGGCAACACCCCCCTAGTCCGCCTGCAACGTTTGCCGGGCGATACGGGCAACATCATTCTCGCCAAACTGGAAGGCAACAACCCTGCCGGTTCGGTTAAAGACCGCCCTGCCCTCAGCATGATTATTCAAGCCGAGGCGAGGGGCGACATTAAACCCGGGGATCGTTTGATTGAGGCCACCAGCGGTAACACTGGCATTGCCTTGGCAATGGCGGCGGCAATCAAAGGTTATCGCATGACCCTCATCATGCCGGACAACATGAGCGCGGAACGACGCGCAACGATGAAAGCCTTCGGTGCTGAAATCATTTCCACTCCCGCCAAAGGCAGCATGGAAGCTGCCATCGATTTGGCCCGCGCCATGGAAGCAAGGGGCGAAGGCAAGGTGCTAGACCAGTTCGCAAATATAGATAATCCCCTTGCCCATTATCAAGGGACTGGGCCAGAAATCTGGCGCGACACGCAAGGAACCGTCACCCATTTTGTCAGTTCGATGGGAACCACCGGCACGATCATGGGGACTTCGCGTTATTTGAAGGAGCAAAATCCAGCAGTGCAAATCGTCGGGGTGCAGCCGGAAGGTGAATCGAAAATCCCCGGCATCCGCCGCTGGCCGCAAGAATATCTGCCTAAGATTTACCAAGCTTTCCGTGTGGATCGGATTATGGATGTGAACCAGCAAACCGCCGAGGAAACCACCCGCCAGTTATCGGCACAGGAAGGCATCTTTGCCGGAGTGTCTTCCGGCGGGGCAGTCGCAGCAGCGTTGCAATTGTCTAAGGAAGTGGAAAATGCAACGATAGTGGTGATTATTTGTGATCGTGGGGATAGGTATCTTTCGACGGGGGTGTTTCCTGATTGAGGCTGAAAATGTTGCAGTCCGTAAAGGCCAGTTTGCTTTATTTTATTTTTGTTTTTGGTGCCGGGTTTGTTCTTGGGCCTATTCGGATTTTATGGCTAGTCCCGCGTTTTGGCGCAAGAGTTGCCGAATTGATGGAAATGCCGGTAATGCTGGTTGTGATAATTTTTGCAGCAAGGTGGATAGTTCCATATATTCCTGAACCAAGGACACTTTCAAAGCGTTTTGCTGTTGGCTTTTTTGCTTTTGGATTATTACTAGTGGCTGAATTTAGTTTAGTGTTGTCAGTGCGTGGTATGACTTTATCCGAGTACTTCGCCAACCGCGATCCGGTGTCGGGCACTGTGTATTACATCATGCTGGCAGTGTTCGCTTTGATGCCGGTGTTGGTAGTGAAAAGATAAATCTCTGAACTGTCATATTAAGTTTGTATTTACAATAGCTGAAAAGTAACTTAAACATAGGGTGATTTCATGAACTGGCAAGATCATATTGTTTCCGGTGCTGATACCTTGTTCGGCAAGCCACGCATCAAAGGTGCGTGAATTGGCGTTGATTTTGTTTTGGAACTGCTGAAATCCGGTTGGAGTGAAGCGCAGATTTTGGAGAATTACCCCCACTTGAAGGCAGAGGATTTACTTGCAATCATCGCATATCAAGCTATCGAAACAAGTTAAGGGCTAACCATGTATATCAAGCGAATCATCCTTAAAAACATTCGCGGTTTTGAAGAATTGGATTTTGATCTGACTCGATCAGATGGAAGTTATGCGGGTTGGACGGTTTTTACAGGAGATAATGGGTCGGGGAAAAGTGCTTTGCTTAAGGCTATTGCCATCGGGTTGGTGGGAAGAAAAACAGCTCTTGAGTTGCAGCCAAATTTTCAAGGATGGATTCAAAAAGGAGTGGATGAGGCAACTATTCAATTCATTGTAGAGCAAGATCGCCCTAGGCTTAAAATAGTTCCAGTAGGTTATATCTCCAAAGAAGAGGCAATTCAAGAAATTCCAATTAAAATTATATTAACGAAAGCTAAAAATGAAATAATACTGTCAGAAAATGATAATAACTATGATTTTAGGGTTGATCGCAACTTTGGGGATCATCCATGGTTCTCTTGTGGTTATGGTCCATTTAGGCGTTTATCTGGGGCATCCCAAGATGCCGCACGAAAAATGTTATTACCCACTACCGAAAGGTTTGCAACACTATTTGATGAAGCAGCATCCTTGGCCGAAGTTGATCACTGGTTGAGAGAACTGCATCGCAATTCTCAAGATGAAACAGGGACAAGGGAATCCGAAGAAGAAATTGAATTACTAGTTGAAATTATTCAACATGGACTGTTGCCTAATGAAATCACCCTAGATCGAGTGGATTCCAAAGGGTTATGGTTAAAGGATATAAATGGTGCTGAATTGGCATGGTCAGATATGAGTGATGGCTACCGTTCTATCTTAGCTGTACTCACGGATATTTTGCGACATATGATGAAACAAGAAAATTTTATTCGATGTTATCATGGAATAGGCCCGGATGGGAAATGGTTTAGCAAACAAAGCGGGGTAGTATTAATAGACGAAGTCGATGCCCATCTTCACCCTAAATGGCAGCAAAAGATTGGTTTCTGGCTCAAACGCCACTTCCCTAATATTCAATTTTTAGTTACTACACATAGTCCGATTATTTGCCAAGCTGCCGATGACAACGGTCTATTTGTTTTACCTGAGATTAGTAGCCAAGACAAACCACGAGCCTTGTCCAACGATGAATATAATAGAGTGATTGCCTCAAGGCCCGACACAATATTACTGACTTCGGCATTTGGACTGCAAAATACCCGTTCACCTCGCATTGTAGAAGCTCGGGCAAAATATGCAAAACTCAAAGCAAAAAAGCGTACAGGCGCAATTTTGACTCCAGAAGAGGAGACGAATCTGAGTGAGCTTAAGTTGCTGAGTGAAATTGAAGAGGAATTATAAACCGTGCGTAAGATAAATCGTATTCCATTGTCAGCAACTGTAATAGCATATCTTAAGCAAAGACAACAACGGGTAAATCATAAACTGATCGAAGGAAATTTAGATACTACTCAAGAATGGAGCAGTGCTAGGCAGACCAAAAACATGGGAGATATTCTTTCAGCACTTCGGCAAATGATTGGAAAACACGAACGCTGCATGTATTGCTTGGATTCCCACGGCTCAGACATTGAACATTTCCGCCCTAAATCTCTTTATCCAAAAAGGATGTTCCTCTGGCGCAACCTACTATTGTGTTGCACCGAGTGTGGACGGTTTAAAGGCAATCAATTCCCTTTAGATGGCAAACGCCCGTTGTTAATCGACCCAAGCAAAGAGGAACCTTGGCGATATTTGGATTTTGACCCAGACACTGGAAATATAACCGCCCGGTTTGATCTGCAAACTTATGAGTATTTTGCCAAAGGAGAGAAAACCGTCGAGGTTCTTCAACTTGACCGGCGTGAGGCATTGGCTGCTGGTTACATAAAGACTTATCACAGACTAAGCAATAAAATCCAGAGGTTTCTGAATGAACCCTATCCGTTAGCTAATAATTTCATTAATGAGTTAAAAGAAGCAGATGACCATGGTTTGTTGGGCTGGTGCTTTCTCGGCACAGGCCAGAATGAGATGCCATTTAAAGAATTCAAACAACAGCATTCCACACTATGGCTTGATTGTGCAAGGGCGTTGGGTTATTGAGGCCAACTTAGTACGGAGCATTTTGATACTTTATGTACGTAGTTTTCTACCGAAAATCCGCCCAAAAAGCATTACTTAAACTATCTAGCGATATTCGCGCTGAATTCCAGCAAGCTTTTCAGTTGCTGGCGGAAAATCCTACAAGGCGCGATTTAGACGTTAAAAGTTTGCAAGGACGGGAAGGATATCGCTTACGCATTAGACAATGGCGAGCTATTTATCGAGTGGAGTCAGAACGCCTAGTAATTATGGTTTTAGATATTGGTTCACGGGGAGATATTTACAAATGAACGCTAAACTGCAAATCATCCAAAGAGATGGAAAGCCTGAGTGGGCAGTTATACCCTATGATGAATATGAACGTTTATCTGCAATGGCAGAGAATTACGAAGATATCCGGGCTTATGACGAGGCGATGAGAGAACTAAAAGAAGGTGAAGAATTAGTCCCTACCACTGTGGTTGATAGACTCATTGATGGTGAATCTCCTTTAAAGGTTTGGCGGGAACATCGAGGATTCACGCTCATGCAAATGGCTGAACAGGTCAATACTGACGAGTCCACACTCTTTCGCATTGAAGAAAGCGGTGAGAAACTACCATTCGATTTGCAGACCCATTTGGCAGCCATTTTAAACATTGACACAGATGATTTGAGCATTTAACCAATTAAACCTCATCAATTCTTTCAGACTTGATCATTTGTCGATAAATTGATTTTTTTCTCTATGTAACTAGCGTGGTTAAGATAATGCAACTGTTAAAACAAGAAGCGATTAATATTATTTCCAAACTTCCTGATAATGCGGACATGGAAGAAATCATGTACCGTCTTTATGTACTCGAAAATATCCGACGAGGGCAGCTTGACTCAGAACTTGGCAAAACCACTCCAGCAGAAGAAGTATTGCGGATAATCGAAACATGGTAAAGTGGTCTGACCATGCACTTGCTCAGTTGCAAGATATTCATGACTATATCGAAAAAAATTCACCCCTTTACGCTAAGAGAGTTGCCTTAACATTGGTGCAGAAAAGTCTGCCATTAGACGATTTGCCACGATTAGGCAAGATTGTGCCAGAATTAAACTAAGATGCCATTAGAGAACTATCGGTTTATTCTTATCGCTTGATATATGAAATTAAGAGTCAATATATAGAAGTTCTGGCTGTTATCCATAAGCGCCGTGATTTACAAGCTGACGATATTTTTTAATCCGTTGGCATATTTTTAGGATTTATCAATATAGTCTTATATTCACACTATGTCCAAACACCGCAACCGTAAATCCATACCCACCACCCCCGTCGCTGCTAGGATTGAATCCTTTGCCCATGATTTGCGGGGTGTTACTCACGTTAACAACAAGGCGGTCTTTGTCGATGGCGCTTTGCCGGGTGAAGAAGTGGAGTTTGTCTATACTGACATCCGCCGTGATTTTGCCGAGGCTCGCATTGAACGGGTCATCTCCCCTGCCCCCAACCGGATTGAACCGCGCTGCCCGCATTTTGGGCTTTGCGGCGGTTGCAGCTTGCAACATTTGGACGAAGCCGAACAGATTAGTATCAAACAAAATTTGTTGATGGAGCAATTCCGTCGTATCGGCAAGGTGGAGCCAGCAGAAATTTGGCCCCCGTTGACCGGTCCGCATTGGGGTTATCGCCACAAGGCTAGGCTGGGCGTTAAATGGGTGGCGAAAAAAAGCAAAGTGTTGGTCGGTTTTAGGGAGAAGGCCAGTTCCTTTCTTGCCGAACTGGAAACCTGCCTAGTCTTACATCCCAAAGTAGGCGAGCATTTACAAGACCTCTCGGCTTTGATCGAATCCTTGAGCATTCGTGACCAGATTCCGCAGATTGAAGTGGCGGTGGGTGACGAACGCGCTGCGTTAGTATTCCGGGTGTTGACACCGCCAAGCCCCGAAGACTTGGAATGGCTTCGTGGCTTTGCCCAGCGTTTCGAATTCGACCTGTATTTGCAACCCAAGGGGCCGGATTCGATAGTTGCGTTATGGCCTGACAATCCACCATTGTTAGGTTATCAACTAGCGTACAATAACGTTCAGTTTCGTTTCAAGCCCACTGATTTTACTCAGGTCAATGTTGCCATCAACCGAAAAATGGTCAATCGCGTCATGGAGACGCTAGACCCACAAGCAACGGATGAAATCTTGGATTTGTTTTGTGGCATCGGCAATTTCACCTTGCCTTTGGCACGAAAAGCCGCTCATGTCATTGGCATCGAGGGGGGAGCGGATGCCGTGGCACGGGCAAGGCAAAACGCGGCGGACAATGGCTTGGATAATGTGTCGTTCCATGTTGCCGATCTGACCCAAGAGCAAGATTCCACGCTGTGGGCCAATCGACAATATGACAAGGTGCTGCTCGACCCGTCCCGCGCCGGGGCGATGGAAATCTTGGCGTATGCCAAAAAATGGGCTGCTTCACGAATTGTCTATGTTTCCTGCAATCCTTCGACTTTGGCCCGTGATACGGGTATTTTGGTTAACGAACTGGGTTACCGATTGGTGAAAGCCGGGGTCATGGATATGTTCCCGCATACTACCCATGTTGAGTCTATTGCCTTGTTTGAACGGTGAACCATGGAAACACCTAAGTGTTATCTACATGTCAGCATTCCCGACCAAAAACTGTCCGTCATTGAAAATGGTGAAATTGTAAAAACCTTCCCCGTTTCAACCGCCAAGAACGGGCCGGGCGAACAAATGGGTTCGGGTTGCACTCCTCGTGGTTGGCATGTCATTCGTGCCAAAATCGGCAAAGACGCACCTGCCAATGCCGTGTTCATCGGCAGACGACATACAGGCGAGAGTTACAGTGCCGATTTAGCCGCCCGATTTCCTGAACGTGACTGGATACTGACCCGGATACTCTGGCTAGGAGGATTGGAGCCGGGCCTTAATCGTTATCATGAGGTCGATACGGCTTGGCGTTATATTTATATTCATGGCAGCCCGGATCATGGGGTGACAGGCCAACCACAATCTCACGGGTGCATTCGCATGAAAACATCTGATCTGTTGGAATTATTTGACTTGGTTGATGCGGGGATTCGGGTTTTGATCGTAGCTTGAGGCAACAGGGGTGATTCAAACTGGAATCTATTCCGATTTTTCTTGTTGTTGAAATCGCGAGGTGGAAGCGTACAATGTCCCCGCCAAATTCATTTGTGTCGTGAGCGTTTATTCTCCGGTCAGTTGCGGTGAACGTGAAGGAGTTCTTGATAAGGGGCTTTGGCGCAAGCATTGTTCAACCACAAGAGGAGAAAACTCCATGAAGCAAGCCAAACCTTCCAATACTTTCGCTAATGCTTGGTCAAATGCCGAGAAGCTGGCACTGGCGACTGGCTCCTTGTCGCTGCTGTCGTTCGGCGCACAAGCTGAGATCATTTATACCGCCAACCCGGTGACGATAGACTTCACTCACACAACTGGAATAGGGAATGCCATCACTTGGTCAGTGGATGGTAGCCATCCCACGTTTAAACTTTTTAATATTAACGGTTTCGGGTCTTTTTTCTTGGTCTTATCCTCAGCGGGTTCCTTGTTAGGCCGGGGATTGGTTCGTCAAGATACCCAAGGTGCTGATAACATAAGGTTTGTCAATCTGGGCGCAGGTTTTGGGGTTGGACCCTCGCTCGCCGCTGGTTATAACTTTGGCGGGAGAGCAAATGATAGATCCATGTTGTCTAGGTTAGGTGCTAATCCAAAGATAACACCTAATCCTAAAAATTTCACCACTGGGGTGAACGGCTTTTTCGGTTTCCGGTTTACCGATACGGGCTTGACGAACGAGTTTTACGGTTGGGCGGAACTGAACTTGGATACGGCCAGCCCCGGCACCGTGACCATCAACCGCTGGGCTTACAACAATGTGGCAGGCCAGTCGATCAAGGTGGGCCAGACGACTGGAGACAATCCAAGCAATGTCCCCGAACCCGGCACCTTGTCGCTAACCCTGCTCGGCCTAGGAGCGGGCGGTGTCCGGGCGTGGCGCAAGCGCAAACTGGCGTTGGCGGCGTGAGGAGAAAGACCGACTCGGTTTCAACAACCGAGTCGGTCTGAAATGTTTGATCGTTTCCACGCTCCGCGTCACTGTCATTATCAGTTAAGAAATTGCCAACCGGGCTAAATAACCCGACCGTGATTCCCCGGCAGCCTTGGCACGGGCATCCACATGGCGCAAAACCCTGCGCGGCAGGGTAATGTCTATTTGTTCCAGCGTATCGTCGAGTAGGACGGGATCAACCGTCACCAACGCCCAGACCCAATCGCGGAATTCAGGGTAAGCCTCGCGCAGAGTGCCTAGGCTGGAGGCGGGCGGTATGGTCCCGCCCTGATCCAAGGTGGTTTCCATCCAAGCGAGTACGGCACTTTCCGCGTTGACCATGGCTTCATCCAAGGTATCGCCGGCGGAAAAACAACCGGGTAAATCTGGCACAACCACGCCATAAGCGTGAGTCGCGTCGCCGGGTTCAATGGCAATGGGATAGCGCATAATTGGACACCTAAATACCAGCTTGTTTGCGAATGGAGCGCACGGTTCCGGGCGGCAAGTCCTTCTTTGGATGTGGCACGACCACGATACCGCTGCGTTGCGGGTGGGTGAAAATATGATGTGAGCCGTTGATGCGGTTTAGCACCCAACCAACTGCCTTGATGTCCCGAATCAAATCCGCGCTGTTCATGGCAAACATTTTACACATTGAACCGGCAAATCGGTATCAATTTTGATTTATCTTGTTGTTGAAATCGCGGGGGGGTGGGTAGAATATACCCGCCAAAATCGATTGCGTCGAGAGTGTTCGTACTCCGATCTGTTGCGGTGAACGTGCCGGAATTCTCGATGTGGGGGCTTTTTGGTGCGAGCATTGTCAACAAATAAGAGGAGAAAAACTCCATGAAGCAAACCAAACCTTCCACTACGTTCACTAACACCAGGTCAGATGCCGAAAAGCTGGCGCTGGCGACGGGTTCCTTGTCGGCCTTGTCGCTGCTGGCATTCGGTGCGCAAGCCGACATCATCTATACCGTTAGCCCAATATCGATAAACTTTAATCACGCAACTGGAATAGGAAATGGTGTCACTTGGTCAGTGGATGGCACAAACCCCACGTTTAAACTTTGGATAAACAGTGGAAATAGTGACTTTATCAACTTAAAATCAGATGACGGGTTGCTTGGGCGGGGGTTAGTGCAGAAAACTTCCCAAACCACCTATGGTTTTATCAAATTGCCGACGGGGTTTGTAGTCGGCCCCACGCTCGTGGCTGGCTACGGCCTACGCGCTGGTGGATCTGTGGGTGATAGATCCTTGTTACAGAGGAAAAATACTGGTGCCATACAAATTAGTGCCAATGCTAAAAACTTCACCAGTGGGGTGAACGGCTTTTTTGGCTTCCGGTTTACCGATGCGGGCTTGACGAACCAATTTTACGGTTGGGCTGAATTGAATCTAGATACGGCCAGCCCCGGCACTGCGACCATCAACCGCTGGGCCTACGAGTCTTGCCAAGGCCAAGGTATCTCCGTAGGCTCGACTGGCGGCGGGGCGACTTGCGGTGGCTCAGTCCCCGAACCCGGCACTCTCTCGCTAACCCTGCTTGGTCTAGGAGCCGGCGGTGTCCGCGCATGGCGCAAGCGCAAACAGGCGTTGGCGGCGTAATACGAAAGACCGACTCGGTTTAAAAAAACCGAGTCGGCCTTGCACTGTTCACAGCGTATCTTGTCCTTTGCATCACGGAAAAGTAAACTAAACTTCCGCCAATCCCTGCTGCTAGGAACAAGACTATGCCCAACCGCTTTGAACTCATCGCCCAAAAAGCCTCCGCCTTACCCTTGGAGATTCAGGATGAAATAGCCGAGCAATGGTTGGAGGATATCGAAAACGAACTGAACTGGCAGAAAACCCTACAACAACCCCAAGATAAGTTGGTAGCATTGGCACGGGAAGCCTTGCGCCAGTCCGCAAACGGGGAAACTCAGGCATTGGGATTTGATGTAGCCCGGATGTAGCCGCTTTGCGGCGTAATCCGGGTTGTTCGTGGGCTGAAACCCGTATTCCGCTTCGCTACATACGGGCTACATTTCTTCCGCCAGTGTTTTGAGCCTTTGGTAAAGCGTATCGGAAATATCATGTACCATTGAGAACCTCGTAAACTATTTTTGCGTAACCTCAGTGAGTAAAGTTTCCATAGTTTAACCCTACCTAAGAAAACCATCATGCCCCGCAAAGTCTTACTTATCGGCTGGGATGCCGCCGATTGGAAAATCATCAACCCGCTGATGGACGCGGGGAAAATGCCTAATCTACAAAAACTCGTCAATCAAGGCGTGATGGGCAATCTGTCCACGCTGTACCCGGTATTATCGCCGATGCTGTGGACTTCGATTGCGACCGGCAAACGCGCCCACAAGCATGGCATCCACGGCTTTTCCGAGCCGGACCCGCAGTCTGGCGGGGTGCGGGCCATCACCAATCTAGGCCGCAAGGTCAAGGCGATTTGGAACATCCTCAACCAGCACGGGCTGAAATCCAATGTCGTCGGCTGGTGGCCTTCCCACCCCGCCGAACCCGTCAATGGTGTGATGGTGTCGGATTTTTATCAAAAGCCCGTCGGCAATGTGGACGAGCCTTGGCCCATGCGCCCCGGCGCGGTGCATCCGCCGCGCCTCATTGAACCTTTGGCAGAATTTCGCATCCATCCCGGCGAGTTGGAAGGCGACATGCTGTTGCCCTTCATACCCCGCGCTGCCGAGATTGACCAAGAGAAGGACAAGCGCCTAGGCTCGGTCGCCAAGGTGCTGGCGGAAATTTCCAGCGTCCACGCCGCCGCCACCGCCTTGATGCAATTGGAGCCTTGGGATTTCATGGCGGTTTATTTCGACGGCATCGACCATTTTTGCCACGGCTTCATGCAATATCATCCGCCGCGCTTGGAATGGGTCAAGGAAGAAGATTATGAGTTATACAAAGATGTGGTCAGCGTCGGCTATCAATACCATGATTTGATGTTGGGGGTTTACCAGAAACTGGCGGGTGACGACACCACCATCATCATCGTCTCCGACCACGGCTTTCACCCCGACCATTTGCGTCCGCGTGAACTGCCCAACGAAGCGGCCGGCCCTGCCGACGAGCATCGGGATTTCGGCATCATCGCCATGAAAGGGCCGGGGATTAAACAGGATCAACTGGTGTTTGGCGCAAGCTTGCTGGATGTCACGCCAACCATCTTGGCCTTATATGGCTTGCCGCAAGCCCGCGACATGGACGGTAAGCCCTTGTTGAATGCGTTTGTCGAACCGCCACCTGTGGAATACATAGCCAGTTGGGAGGACGTGCCGGGGGAAGACGGACGGCATCCGCCGGGGATGCAAACCGATCCGGTCAATCAAGCCGAGGCGTTGAAGCAACTGGTGGAATTGGGTTATATCGACAAGCCGGAGGAGAATCTGGAAAAAGCCGTCGCCAACACCATCAAAGAACTGCGGCATAATCTGGCTAGAGATTTGTTTGACTCCAAGCGTATACCCGAAGCCTCTGCGATGTTTGCCGAGTTGTGGGATGCCGAACCGGACGAGAGCCGTTTTGGGGTCAAGCTGCTGGATTGCCAACTCGGTTTAGGCAAGGCCGAGGCAGCGCAAGCAAGCTTGCAACGCCTGATTCGGGAAAAGCAACGCTATGCTGCCGTCGCCACTGAGGAATTGCAGCAGCTTACCGAAGCATTAAAGGACAAGCAGCCGGAAGACTATAGCGAGGACGAACAACACAAAATCCGGCAATTGCACCAAAAAGCCGGGGTGAACACCCACACCTTTGCCTATCTGTCCGGGCGGGTGGCGGCGGCTTTGGGCGAACATGAGCAAGCCTTGGAAGAATTCGCCAAGGCCAAAGACGTGCAAATTCACAACCGCCCTGCCCTATTCCAGCAAATGGCGGAATCCCTGCTGGCTTTGGAACGTTGGCAGGAGGCGCAAGCCCAACTGGAAGAGATTTTGGCCATCGACCCGATCAACGCCCATGCCCAATTGGGCTTATGCCGCGTGTACTTAGGCTTGAAGAAACCGAAGATGGCGTTGGATGCGGCCTTGGCTTCCGTTGGGCTGATCTATCACAACCCCCTCGCCCATTTTTACTGCGCCTTGGCAAGACGGCGGCTAGGGCGTCAGGAGGAAGCGATTGAGAGCCTACAAGTGGCCTTGGCGCAAAATCCGGTGTTCCCGGCGGCGCATCGTTGTTTGGCGGACATTTACCGCCGTCGCGAGTGTGTGGACAAGGCCAATGAGCATCGCAGCCTTGCCGAAGCCGCCGAGCAGCGCATCGCCGCGTTCAAAGCCGGGGGTGGCTTGCCGGAAGATGCCGATGTCAAGCTAGACGTGGATTTGCTACGCGGCACGGGCTTGTACGATCTGGCCGGGCCGGAAAGCTTGCCGCCGCCTAGCCCGGAAACCGTGATGATTGTCTCCGGCTTGCCGCGTTCCGGCACGTCCATGTTGATGCAGATGTTACAGGCTGGCGGTTTGCCCATTCTGACCGATGGTGAAAGGACGGCGGACGAAAGTAATGAACGCGGCTATTTTGAACTGGAAGCGATCAAGCGTTTGCCTCAAGACCCGGAAAAAACTTGGTTGCGCGAAGCCGGCGGCAAGGCGGTGAAAGTCATCGCCCAATTGCTGCCTAGCTTGCCACCCGGCGTACCCTATCGTATTCTGTTCATGGCGCGGCCCTTGGGTGAAATCCTAGCCTCCCAACAGGCCATGCTGCACCGTTCGGGCAAGCAAGGCTCCAAGCAAAGCCAACGGCAGCTTGCCGCGACCTATTTAAAACAATTGGAGCAAATCCGCCAAGTTCTAGCCGCTTACCCGGAACAGGTTCAAGTGTTGAATGTCGATTACCACCGGACGCTTGCCAACCCCGAAGAGTCAGCGGCTAGGGTGAATGCGTTCCTAGGCGGAGGTTTGGACGAAACCGCCATGGCAGAGGCGGTGGAGCCGCAGTTGAGAAGGGAAAGGGTTGATTAAATGCGGTGCGTTCGGACACTGGAAAGTTTTAAAATAATGGCGGGAGTGCAAGGCTTGCCTTGCCTGAAAATACCCTCTCAACAGCAATTCTCATTTTGTTGGTTCGGCATCCCCATGCCGACAATTGACTTAATCCATAAGAAAAATGCCTAGACCCAACCTTAGCGTTTTATATCATCTGGACCGAATGCCCAAAGCATGGGCCATCGCCTTGGGTCTGTGCTTGGGTGGCTTGGCTGGGTTTGCGTTGCTGACAAGCTGGCCTCCTCCTAGTTTTGTTGGCCCTAGTTTATTTTTGGGGCTGGCTGGCTTGGCGGCTTACACGGCTTGGAGTGGGGAGCCGATTACCGTCCCCATTCCAGAAGACACGCTATGGGCTTCCATCCCCGGCGGCAGTTTTAGCATGGGCAGCAATGACTATGACAACGAAAAACCCATACATACGGTGCATCTCTCCCCATTTCTGATGATGAAGACTCCCGTCACCCGTAAACACTATCAACAAATCATCGGCAAAGACCCCGGCTGGCCGGAAGGTGAAGCCGACGAGAAGCCAGTGAACAAGGTCAGTTGGTATGATGCTGTAGACTTTTGTAACCGCTGGTCGGTGGTTGACGGCTTGACACCGTGTTACCAGATTGACGGTGACACTAACGTGACATGGATTGACCAAGCCGACGGCTATAGGCTACCGACCGAAGCTGAATGGGAATATGCTTGTAGAGCCGGTTCCACCACCCGCTGGTGTTTTGGCGATGACGAAGCCGAATCGCCTGATTATGCTTGGTTTTACAAAAATGCAGACGGCAAGCCTCATTCGGTAGCCACCCTTAAGCCTAATGCTTGGGGCTTGTATGATATGCATGGCAATGTCTGGGAATGGTGTTGGAACTGGCATGGCCGCTATACGGAACTAAAACAAGCCGACCCCTTAGGGGCTGCGGAAGGCTCTGATCGTCTGCTGCGGGGCGGCTCCTTCGACGACTCGCCCGTGTTCTTGCGCTCGGCGATCCGGTTCAGGAACTGGCCCGAGTACCTGAGCAGTTACGTCGGCTTTCGCTGTGTTCGTCGAACCCGCCGAATTTAGCCCATACCGACTCGGTTTTTAAAACCGAGTCGGTATATCCTCAGCCATTTTCATTTTGGCAAAAACCGTAGGGTGGGCTAGGTGCGCATGGTAAGAGACTAGCCGCAACTCCGATCATGACGCGCACCGTAGCCCACCATTGCAGCCCCGCCGCCCCTCTGGTGGGCTACGGTGCGCTCCAAGCTTAGCGGTAAACGGAAAGTCTTTTGAAATGCGCACCTAGCCCACCCTACGGATTGCTACCATTCCGCAAACACTTCCTTGCTTTGCGCAAAAACAAACTCGCTTCCGGTGTCATAAACTAACGCCTTCCCGGCGGATTTCATGCATCAGCGGGGTGCGCTCTTGGTACGCACCCGCCGGATAAGGCTTGGCATCAAAGAAAATGCCGGTTTCATCCAAAAAATAAACCCGGAGAGTAGCCAACTTATCCAATTCCGCCCATCGGTCGTTTAGGTCTTTTAAAAAAACCGCCACGTCATAGTCGGAATCAGGGCCAGCATCGCCTCTTGCTTGAGAACCAAACAAAATGACACGTTCTATCCGGTCGCCATATAAGTCACTCAGTGCGGATCGGAATTTTGCCAAGATGATGGGGTTTGGTTTAAACATCAGAGGATGCGCTTCTGGCTAAGGGCTGCAAGTCACCACCACCTCGTCGCTATACAGGCCGATTTCTTGGTTTTTCAACATATAAATGGCAGTATAACGGCGCAATTCCGGCTTGCCGGCTTGCAACAAGGGGCGGTTGTCGATGAAAGGCGAAGTGGTGGGATGGCCTAGCACAATCCAATCGGTATCGCCTTCGCGTTGGCAATACAGGCAAATGCCATCGCTCTTCATCTTATTAAAACTGATTTCGACGACACCGGCGGTTTGATCCACACAGGAGAGGATCGGTTTGGCATGGGTCATATCGACGTTGACATCCGGCCCTTCAATGCCCAGTAGTGAGCCTATTCCGGTTTGGTAGCCAGCATGGGCCTTGACCCGGCGGGCAATGGCGCGGGAATTGCCAACGACGCGCTCGTGAGCGTCCTTCTTTTCCGCCGTCGCCTGTTTATGCACGGCGGCAGCGTGGTTGGCGTTGGCATATTTGGCATGGAGTTCGGCATTGTCGGACACGATCAGCGCCTTGTCTTCCTCGGTCAGGTAAGCATTGACTGGGCTGGACAGGGCGGCGGCCATGAAATTGTCATGCCAAGCGAGTAATTCAGCGTCGGCAGCGGGTAAAAAGTCGGTTTTGGACATTTTCTGTCTCCTTCAGGGTTGAATATAATTTGCGGCGGGTCTCATGCAAACAGCCTAAAGTTTGGCCGAAGCATTCCACCGCGTTTTTTTCACGCATCAGCCAAGGTTTTGAAGCGTTCCAATGGATTTTGCAACGCCTCCAAACCATCATTATAGCCCTTCAAACTTTCTTCCGAGAACCCCAGCGCATTTTTAAACAAATAAAAAATGAAATGGCAGGCTTGCAGAATATCCTGGAGGAGTTCCAGAACGTCCTGCAAGTGTTCCAGAATGTCCTGGAGGAGTTCCAGAACGTCCTGCAAGTGTTCCAGCACGTTATTTTGCTGATATTTGCAAGCTGCAACTGCTGAAGGACGTTCTGCACTCGTTCAGGAACGTTCTGGAGTTCATGGAGAACCTCCTGGAGTTCTTGCAAAAACCTAGTTTCGGCCCGTACAAAGCAAGAAAAGACACGGCGGCGGATAGGCAATGGTGGGCTACGGTGCGCTCCAAGCTTAGCGTTAAACGGAAGGTTTTTTGTAATGCGCACCTAGCCCACCCTACGATTTTGCACTTATTTTGGCATGACCAAAGCTCCTACCGTAGGGTGGGCTAGGCGCACATTCCGGGAACCTTGATTCCACTCGGCGCTTTCCGTGCGCCGTAGCCCACCAAACCGGCGGCGGATAGACATGGTGGGCTACGGTGCGCTCCAAGCTTAGCGATAAACGGAAAGTTTTTTGTAATGCGCACCTAACCCACCCTACGACTAGTAGCACACGAACTTTGACACCACTCGGCGCTTTGTGTGCTACGTAGCCCAACAAACCGGCGGCGGATAGGCAATAGTGGGCTACGGTGCGCTCCAAGCTTAGCGATAAACGGAAAGTTTTTTGTAATGCGCACCTAGCCCACCCTACGACTGAGAATTGTTGCACGGAACGCCCAAAAAACCGCGAAACCGGGGGGCGGCCCGGCCCTGTCCGCTCCGCGGCCGGGCCGCCCCCCGGTTTCGCGTTGCGCTCCGCGCCTGACCTACCCGCCTGACTCACTCCTGAACTCGGGCGCAACGAAAGCCAGCGTAGTAGAGACGGTCGTCAGGATCGAAGTCGTCACGGGACGCAGAACGGCAGAACCTCGCGCCGTAGCTCCAAGACCCGCCGCGAACCACACGGGCCGCGCCTGCCTGGTCAGTCTGCCAAGCACTGCCATCGTTTGGCGCACCGACGTAGTTTCCATGCCAAGCATCTTCCACCCATTCTAAAACATTGCCTAGCATGTCATGCAAGCCCCAAGCATTTGGCTTAAGCCCCCCCACCGGTTGGGATTGCTTTTCTACTTTGTAATCACACCAAGCATAGTCTTGCAATGGGCTTGGGTCGTCGCCAAACGGATAGCGGGTGGTGGAACCGGCACGGACGGCATATTCCCATTCCGCTTCGGTGGGCAAGCGATAACCATAATGCTGGCAGAAATCCCGTGCTTGCTGCCAGTTAACCTTCGCCGCTGGTCTGTCGTCATTTTCTTTGTGGTTAGGGTCAAAGCGATGAAACTGGGCATTGGTGACCTCGTAACGGCCCATGGCGAACTTGGGTATGTTGACGGCATGGGCGGGTTTTTCAACCTTATAAGCCACCTGATCCGTATCCGGTGAACCCATGGTGAACTGTCCTGCTTTGATAGGCTGGAAGGCCATGCATTCGGGCTTGGTTTTTATGTCTTGTTCAGTGCAGACTCCGGGTTTCGCGTCGGTGGGTTGTGCTATCCAATCCACTCGGACTAGTGCCGCATCGGGGAGGCTTTGTTCGGCATGAGTTTCACCGTGGGTGATGGATAGCTTCCATTGCCCTTCGGCAAGTGGCTCCATCGTTTGTTCAAATTTGTTGGGCTTCCCGGGTCCGTGGACAACTTCCGGTTCCCCGGTGGGCAAGCTCGGCGGTTTGAGCAGGGCTGCCAGTCCAGCCCCCAGCAGCAGCCCCAATAACAAGGCCAAGCCTAACCATTGCCGGGCCGGGGGGCGGAGGTTTATTGCGCTGAAATTCATGCCGCCGACGAAACCCATGGCTTGCAGCATTTTTTGTTCTGGCCCGGTGCGTTGGTTCCAAGTCCAAGGGAGGAGGATGTGGTGGGGTTCTTGCTGATTTATCTCGTCGTTCCGGCAGGGATTGCCGGAACCCAGAAGCCATGGAGGGCAATCTAGTTTCACATCCCTGTGTTCTGGATACCGGCAGTCCATGCCGGTATGACGGCTTATTTCAACGTCATTAGAGGTTGGGGGAGAAGGCGCATACTGGGCTAAATGCCCAGGGATGACAGCTTGCAGCGAACCTTGAAATAAGCGGTATAACTCGGGGATGGCTTCTGCCGGTTCGTACCACAACTGCAACAAGGCGAATTCCATGCGCCAATGTTGATGGGCGGGGCTGTCGGTCCAATCTTCGCCGTCTTGTCTGTCGCGACGCTGGTTTTCTTCGTTGTAGATAGCCAGCCAGAAATTTAGGGCGCGGTTGAAGACAGTGGTTTGTGTCACCAAGGTTGTTGAATTAAGGTTTGCTCGTAGGCCGGAATAAGGTCGTGCAACGACCGTTTCCGGCAATTGGCCTGTTGAGTTGCCGGAAACGCCCGCCAGGGCGGGCTTATTCCGGCCTACTTCTGCCTCATTAACATTCCCTATCTCCGCCATCCACAATCCATTGATTAGTTTGGCTCGCTGCGGAACGGGCCAGAGCAATCGTCCAGCCGGACCTACTGCCCGTGCTTGCCAATGCCGCAAAGCCCAAGGCGACACTTTCAAATCCAGCCGGGAGCGCAAACTCCAGGCCATGCCGGTTTCCACCGGGGCCGGGGACAGGGCGCAAGCCGCTTCCCATAAGTGTTCGTCGGGATTGTGCTGGACGCAGGGCCGGGGTTTGTCGGTGGCGATGCGGCGAGCCAATTGCTCCGGTGGCAAACAGGCCAAACCATGAGGGGCGAGGATGACGGGCAAGCCGGTTGCCCCCGCGCTGGCATCGACAAACCAGAGCTTGGGCCAATGCGACAGGCCACGCAATAAGGTATTGAGCTTGGCGCGCTGGTCGTCTTGGCGATCTTGCCGTGCGATTTCCTTGCCATCGGTCAGGATGGCAACCCAAGCGGTGTCGCGTTGCTCTTCGATCTCACGCGGGGCGAAGCGCTCCCCCAAGGCTCCGGTCAAGGTGAACGGTACACCCCAAAAACGGGCGACTTCCAAGGGTAGCCCATGGGCCGGCAGCAAAGCCGACAGTTCGACGACCAAGCGGGACAGATGAGTGTCTTGGGCAGATTCATCCAGCCATAACCACAAGGCACGGGCATGGCGGGCGCGTTGGAAGCAGGGAATGGGGATGCCGCCGGATTTGGCCGAGGCCCGCACCGTGGCGGGGATGTCCAATTGCCGGGTGGGGGTTTCGGCAATATAGCGGTCCACGCCCCACACCAGTTCGGTTTGTTCCGCCGGGTTCAATAACACCGGGTCGGTGATGGCTTGTTTCAGCCAGATTCGCGGTGGGCCGACATGGCTAGGCAGGGGTTCGGCTTCGGGAAACTGTTTTCGCCTATGCAAAGCCACACGCAAGGCGACCAATGCCACTAAGGCGGTCAAGGCCAGTGCGGTTTCTAAATAGCCTTGCCATCGGGCTTGCGGGGGCGTGAAGCTGATTTTGGGAATAAGCTTTACGGTGGTGACTGGGGTTGGTGGTGGTTCTACGGGTTTAGGCTGACTTGCTCCGGTCTGGGTTGCGTCGGTGCTTGGGGTTTCTGGCAGAGAGTGCCAGTGCTTAGGCAGCACCAGCAGTGCCATCAGTAATGGCAACACCAGCAGCCAATGATTGGCTTTGCGTTTATGGGTTGGCTTGGAGGCTTGCGGTTGCTTGAGTATTGGGCCAGATGACGGCCTAGGTGTTGGCTTAGGCGATTGCTTTTCCTCGACAGGCAGGACCAGTGCTTGCAAGTATTCATCGACGATACGATCAAATTCGGCAATGCGTTCCCGGTCTTTGACCACCACGGCACGGAGCAAGGATTTGATTCGCTGATTCGTGTCGGGTTCTGGGAATGTTGGTATTAACTTGAACACTTGCCGCAGACGCACGACTTCACTGACACCGACGGTAAATCCTTTTAGTCGCAGTGCCGTGATGAGGGGTTCAAGTTCGGGGGTGTTGCTCATGTTAAGTTAAAGCCATTGAATACGTTGGAGCGTCAAAGCTTGCTTTGACCGAATAATTTCAGCAATTCTCATTTCGGCTTAATACCTCGTCATTCCGGCATGGATGCCGGACAAATCGGCAGGATAGCCGATTTGCACGGCTTTGCCGCCCGAAGGGTGAGGGACAAGGATGTCCCGAATGCATCCAGGCCATGGACGGTAACTTTCCGCTGGTGTAAGCGCTTGATTTAGGCTGTGAAGTAAACCTAAGCTTGCCATCCTTGGACGCTGGATTTCGGCATCCATGCCGAAATGACGATTCTACAACATGCACTTAGCTCATACTGAGAATTGGTGTTGACGCTCCATTCGATTCATCCACCCAACCGCCCCCAATCTTCCCTGTCTTTGACCAAGGTGGAAAGCGCTGGCAATTCTGCCAAGGCGCAGGTGCGGATAAAGTCCGCACGGTGTTCGCCCCGCGCCGACATCACCGCCAGCCACACTAGCAATTCCCCGGTCGCCGGGGGTTTGCGCATGTCCAAACCGCGCAATTCCATGAACCGCCCTAGCGCTGCCTGTTGCATCTCAAGGCTTAAGCGGGGGAAATCACCCGCCCTTGC
This sequence comes from uncultured Methylococcaceae bacterium, assembly GCA_903859815.1. Classification (GTDB taxonomy): domain Bacteria; phylum Pseudomonadota; class Gammaproteobacteria; order Methylococcales; family Methylococcaceae; genus Methylumidiphilus. Next base: position 34,520 of record CAIOOA010000116.1, read on the forward strand.
CGCCACCGCCTTGCGTAGCAATTCATCATTAAATTGTATGTGGTGGAAAATGCAACGGCGCAGGAATGGCTCCGGCAAGCGGCGCTCGCTATTGCTGGTGATGACCATGATGGGCGGGGGTCGGCCCTTGCGGCTGATGGTTTCGCCAGTCTCCCGCACTTTGAATTCATGTTGATCCAGCACATGCAGCAAGTCATTGGGAAAATCTCGTGCCGCTTTGTCGATCTCGTCAATCAACACCACCGAGGGCGTCGGTGTTTCATACGCCAACCACAACGGGCCTTTGTCGATGAACTCGGCCCGGTCGGGCCGACCTTGCCGCGCAGGGTCATGGGCGGCTTGCAGATAGGCAATGGCATCGAAGGCATAGAGTAGATGCTCGGCAGTGGTGTCGCTACGTACATGCAAGGGGAAGAATGGAATGCCGAAATACCAGGCCAAGTATTCGCCCACTTGGGTCTTGCCCACACCGGGTTCGCCGGTCAGCAGCAAGGGCGCACCCACTGCCAACGAAACATTGATCGCGTCCACCAACTCCGGGTCGGGCTGGTAATGGCGGGCCGCTTCCGCATGATTGCCCACGCCTTCGGGAAGCTTCCGGCAAGCCAAGGCATCCCGGCGTTGCTCGCGTCGGCGTTTGCCTTCGTCGGTGTCGTTGGAGTCCGCAACATCCAACAATTCAAAGCCAAATTTCGGGTTGGGTTCTGCCATAATGGTCAAAAGCTCTCATCGGGTTGGTAGGGTGTGCCGGTTTTGGATAGTCGCAAACGGTTTAGCAGTCCATTCCAGTCTCTGGAAACTTCCGCCTGTTCCAGCCAGCTTGAAAGCTTTTCAAAACTGCCTTGGGTTTCATCGATTAAACGCTCTGCCAATTCGGCCCTTATGTCCTGGGGACAAGTCTTGGCATGGTCGGTCAGAAAATCCAGCAACTCATCAGAAGGAACTTTATCCAAGGGCGGCAGGATGCGCAATTGAAATTTTTCATGCGTCAACTTTGGCTTGGTTTCATTCAATAAGCGGGCAATGCCGGCGTGTTTGTCCGCCTGGGCTTCGATGGACAGGCTGCACACGAGCCGGATGGTGTTCGGGCAACGGGTCGCCAGATAGTCACTGACAAAACCCAGCCAGTCTGTCAGTTGTTGCGGGTTCAGCGGGGCTTGGTAATGTTCCAGTACGCCATCGCCTTGTGTGCCGGAAGACGCTGAGGGTTCGGGCGCTTTTCCAAATAAACCCCAGTGCAGCCATAACAATGGGCGCAGACCCGGCTGTGGGTTGGGGGCCAGCCGCTTTAACACAAGCTCGACATTCTCGCCTTTGCCCGCTTCAAAAAGACCGGCCAGTTCGTGCTCCAAATCCACCCGCAGATTCTGCCGGGAGGGGGGAAATTGCAAGTCATGCTTGTAGATCGCGGCTCGCCCATGCAAAGCCCCTTTGGCGGCTTCCAACAATTGCTCATGGACCTTGCCCATGTGATTGCCAGCTTCGCCATACGGAACCAAGGCCATGACTCTTGCGGAATTGCTCCCCACCAGATTGCTGAGATATTCGTTTGTGCGGCCCTTTTGCGAAATGCGGTCCAGCAGCAAATGGGCCAATGCCTTGCGCAAATTTTCTTGCGGAACATCGGTACGCCAATAACGATAATCCGCCCGGAAGGCCAAGCTTTGAATTTCAACCAGGTCGGTTTGCAACTGATGCAGCGCCACCACCGGGTCCAAGCCTTGCCTTAACCAAGCCTGCAACCAAGCAACCGGCAATTCCAAAGGATCAGCCGGTTTGAGCTTACGCTGGCGAAACAGCACCAATGGCACTTTGGGGAAATATCCAGCCAAGTCGATAGGCGGGTCTTGCTCGGTGTTAATGAACAGCACGGCGGGCGGGTGTTTCGACAATAAGTTTGCCAATACGCGCAGGGGCAAACGCTCAGTTCCTAAGCGCAATAATGGTTCCACGCCCTTTTCGATCTGCCCATGCACATAGACCCAATGCGGGTTGCTGATGGCAAGTTCATCTTTCAACTCTGCCACCGTGTCGGGCCGACGCACATAGGGTAGCGGATCATGCTTGTCATTCCAAACCGCTTGTAAGGTTTGATGCAAACGTAGACGATGGCTACCATCGCTGTCCAACCCGTCTAGCAGCAATATATGGTTGGGAACCGTGGTATGGATGTCCAACACCGGGTCGGGTGTTTGTCCACTCAGGAAAACCCAGCCTTTTTGGGCCAAGACATGGCCTTGCCAAGTGGTCAGCCGCCACGGCAAGCGACAAATTTCAGGCATGGGGCTGGCAATGCGTAAGCGCAAACCCGCGCGTAGCGGGGTGGGCGAAGCACGGTCTTTGTCTAACTGCTGGAAGGCGGAACGGAAAATCTTGTCGTGCTCGTGCTGGGTTTTGCCTTTGCCTTCGCCGAACAAGGCATCGAATAAGATTTGCCCATTAGTTTGGCTGGCGGCATCCCAATCCATTAGCGCCGGCAAGCCTTGCCAAACCTCATCCCAATCGCGGCGGGTGGTCAGAAAGGGTTCCCGACCGGGGATACGATATTGAGTGACGCATTCACCCGCCTGTTGTTCCACATAGATCGACAAAGCATACTCACCCGTTTCCAAGTCGCTAGGTTTGCTTTGGGTTTTGGGTTTGACTAGATCGATCAGCCGCTTGCCTAGTTTTTTGAATTCCTCTTGTCGTTTCGATGTTGAAAGCGTTAACAAGGGTTTATCCGGTGTGCCGCAGCCTTTTAGCTGAGTTAAAGCAGGGACAAATTCTTCTATTAGGCTGTGATGGAAAAACACCGGAATGAGGGTCAGTTCCTTACGCTGATATTTTTCCAATAAATATGGCAATTCATGCTTGTAGATGAATTCAGAGGCAAGAAAGTTTGGGGTGACCAGCACCAGTGCGATATTGGCCTCGGACAATGCTGAGTCGATCTCTGCTTTCCAGTCATCAGCCTGTTTAATTTGGGTGTCTGTCCAAATGGTAAGGGAAGAATACCATTGCAAAGGCTGGAGGAAGCTTTGCAACTCCTTCAAACATTGAGGGTCTTTATTGCTGTAACTGATGAAAACCGAACCCATGGGTTCCTCATGAGGCAATGATGAAATGGCAAGCGTATGGGGGATAGAAAGCGGAGCGTCAATAGCAATTCTCATTTTGGCGAGCAAGCCGTCATTCCGGCATGGACTGCCGGAATCCAGTGCCATGGACGGTAACGAGTCGGCTGCGTAAGCGTTTGATTAAGCGCTGTGAGTGAACCCAAGTTTCACTTCCATGTGACTGGATTCCTGCTTCCCGGCAGGAATGACGGGTTACATGTCAACTCTTGACCTCATAATGAGTATTGCTGGAGCGCCAAAGCAAGCTTTGACGCTCCGGTCCTTGGTCAAAGCAAGCTTTGACGCTCCGGTCTCTGGTCAAAGCAAGCTTTGATGCTCCGGTCCCTGGTCAAAGCAAGCTTTGATGCTCCGGTTCTTGGTCAAAGCAAGCTTTGACGCTCCGGTTCTTGGTCAAAGCAAGCTTTGACGCTCCGGTCCTTGGTCAAAGCAAGCTTTGACGCTCCGGTTCTTGGTCAAAGCAAGCTTTGACGCTCCAATCCTAGGGGAAAAACGCCGGTTCCTGCGGTTTGGGCAAGGGCGCGGTTTCCTCGGCTTTCACGATCCAACCACCGCCCATGGCGCGGTAAAGGCCAATGGCGGAGATGAAATTATTACTTTGCGCTTGCACTAGATCAATTTGCGCATCAAACAACTGCCGCACCGAGTCGAGATAAGTCAGGTAGTCGGTGTAACCTTCATCATAACGAATCTTCGACAGCCGGAAATAAGTCTCCACCGATTTGACCCGTAAGGCTTGGCTGTCCCGTGACTCTTTGGTTTTGATTGTGCCTATCATCGCATTTTCAAATTCTCTAAAACCGGATAGGATGGAACGATGATAATTCGCCAAGGTTGACCGTTGCTCGGCCTCTGCCGCTTGGACTTGACCTTCAATCCTGCCCGCCGTGAAAATCGGCATGGCAAGGTTCGCTCCTATGGACCAGAAATTGGCACCGGGAGTCATCAGCGTCCCCATTTGCGTACTCAGTTGACCAATATCCCCGGTTAAGGATATTTTGGGGAAGTAATTACCTCGTGCCACACCTATACGGGCGTTGGCCGCGATCAAGCGCTGTTCTGCCAAGGCGATGTCAGGACGGCGCAGCAGCAGATCGGACGGCAAGCCAGACGGCGCGGCAGGGACATTCAGTTCATCCAGAGTCAACCCACGCTGAATCTTGCCGGGATTGCGACCTAATAGGATGCTAATGGCATTTTCGGTTTCGACGATGTTTTTTTCGAAAATAGGAATTTGCGCACTGCGCCGCTCCAATTCCGATTCCGCCTGGGTGACTTCCAGTTCCGAGGTGTAGCCTTCTTGGAAACGCAATCTCGCAATGTGGAGCGCCTCTTTGAGCGTTTCCACGATCTCTTGGGTGATTTCAAGGTCTCTGTCGTAGGTACGCAACTGAACATAGGACGTGGCGACATCGCTAACCAAGGTTAGCATGACCCCACGCTGAAACGCCTCAGAGGCCAGCATTTCGGCAAAAGCCGCTTCATTGGCGCGGCGTAACTGACCCCAAATATCCAACTCCCAGTTCATCTGCGGACCCATCCTGGCATAGTCGAAATCAGGGCCACCGACATCAATGCCGGGAATTGAAAAATTGAACATCTTCGCGCTGTTCTGTTTACGCAGATATTCGGCCCCGCCACTCACCTGTGGAAACAGGTGCGAACGGGTAGTCCCATAGTACCCCATGAACCTATCAACATCGGCAACTGCTATCTGAAGGTCATAACTGCCTTTGATGGCTTGATCCACCAACTTGTTCAGCACCGGGTCGCCTAATTGACTCCACCATTGGGTATTGCTGAAATCCCGTGCATTCTGTTCGGTGAATCGCCATTGCTTCGGCGTATCGACCACGGGCTTCTGATAATCCGGCCCGACTTTCCAGCAGCCCGCCAACAGTACCAGCAAAAAGGTGGCGAATAGCTTAAGCATGGCCATCCCCCTCCGGTTTATTGCCGTCTTGCGGAGATTTTTCTTTCACACTGGGTTTATCCAAATATTCCATATCAATGACATCCTCCGGTATTTTGTCGTCTTCTATTTTGCCAGCTTGCGGGACGTTTCCACGCTTTGACCGTTTCTCCACCACATAGAACGATACGGGGATGAGGAAAATGGCAAGGGTGGTCGCAGCAATCATGCCGCCAATAACGGTGTAACCCAAGACCTGCCGCGACAAGGAGCCGGCTCCACTGGCAACCGCCAACGGTACGCAGCCCAAAATAAACGAGAACGCGGTCATCAAGATAGGCCGCAAGCGCAGACGGGCCGCTTCCAGGGAGGCATCAATGACGGACTTGCCTTCGTCAACGCCCATCTTGGCAAACTCAACGATGAGGATGGCGTTTTTAGCGGCTAGGCCGATGAGCATGACTAGGCCAATCTGGGCATACAGGTTCATTTCAAAGCCGCCTAATTTGAGTCCCGCGAATGCGCCGAACACGGCAATCGGGGTGCCGAGCAACACGCTGAAAGGCAGGCTCCAGCTTTCGTACAGTGCGGACAAGATCAGGAATACGCAGAAGATGGCAAACGCAAACACCGCCGCTGGCGAGATGCCTTGTTGGGCCAGCTTTTCTTGGTAGCTCATGCCAAGATAGCCGTATCCCATTTCGTTCGGCATGGTTTCGGCGAACACTTCTTCCAAAGCCTTCATCGCTTGCGCCGAGCTAAAGCCCGGCCTCGCTGTGACATTGATTTGCTCGCTACGATAGAGGTTGTAGCGCATGACGAATTCCGGCCCTTCTGTTTTGCGAACAGTGGTCAGCGTGTTCAGCGGCACGGTGTCACCCACGCTATTGCGCACACTGAACAGGCCCATCGTGTTAGTGTCTTTGCGGAAGTCGCCCTCGGCTTGCACAAACACCTGCCATTGCCGCCCAAAGCGATTAAAGTAATTGACCATGCCCGACCCCATGTAGACCTGCAAGGTTCTGTAGACATCAGCCAACAAAACGCCTTGTTTCAACACCTTGTCACGATCCACATCCACGAAAAGTTGCGGAACCGAGGGCAGTGCGGTCGTCATGGCACGGGCGATTTCAGGCCGCTGATTGGCCGCCGCGAGGAATCTCGCGGTATTCTCGGCTAGGAAGGCGACATCCTTGCCGGCCCGGTCTTGCAATACCATGGTCACCCCGCCCGAAGTGCCGACGCCTGGAATGGCGGGCGGAGGAAACGCGAAGCCGATGGCTCCGGGTATCTTCGACATTTCACTGTTGATGTGGTTGCGAATGGCGATGTATTGCTCTTCCGGCTTGGTGCGCTCCGCCCAATTCTTGAGCGCAATGAAGAAGAAAGTGTTGTAGGTGGTGTTGGCCTGACTCAACATGTTGAAGCCGATGACCGATGAGTAATACTGCACACCGGGTGTATTCTTTAATATTTCCTCGACTTGCTGAGTCACCTCCTCAGTGCGTTGCAATGAGGACACGTTGGGAAGCTGGATGGCGGCAAAGAGATAGCCTTGGTCTTCATCCGGCAAAAAGCCCATCGGAATATTCTTACCCAAGAACCCTGCCATGCCCGCCAACAGGGCCAGAAATAACATGCTGATGATGCTTTTGCGGATCAACACCGAACAAAAGCTCACATAACCATTATTGGTTTTGCCAAAGCCCCAATTGAATAAATCGAAGAATTTCTGCAATGGACCTTTGCCTCGCACCCTAGGCTTAAGCAACAAAGCCGCCAAGGCAGGGCTTAACGAAAGCGAATTGAAGGTGGAGATCATCACCGACACGCCGACGGTGACGGCAAATTGTTGGTAAAGACTACCGGTGATACCGGGAATAAACACCGTCGGCATGAACACAGCAATCAACACCAGCGAAGTGCCGATGATTGGCCCGGTCACTTCCTTCATCGTCTGAAGCGTGGCCTCCTTGGGGCTTAAGCCTTTTTCGATGTGATGCTCGACCGCCTCGACGACGACAATGGGGTCGTCCACCACCAAGCCAATTGCCAACACTAGGCCAAACAGCGACAGGGTGTTGATGGAGAAGCCCAACATCGGGAATAGCATGAACGTGCCAATCAGCGACACTGGCACGGCCAGCAGCGGAATCAACGTAGGCCGCCAGCCTTGCAGGAACAGGAACACCACGAAAATGACCAGTACCAGCGCCTCGAACAAGGTATGCTTGATCTCGTTAATGCCTTCGGTAACCGCCAAGGTGGTGTCCAAAGCAACCACATAGTCCAAATCTTCGGGGAAGCGCTTCTTCAACTCGATCATCAACTTCTTCGCGCCCTCGGCGGCGTCAATGGCGTTGGTGTCGGGCAACTGGTATAGCGCGACTAAGGCCGACGGCTGGCCGTTGAGCCGGCCTTTCATGTCGTAAGTCTGTGCGCCAAGTTCGATGCGGCCCACATCCTTGACCCGCACAATGGAACCCGACGGGTTGGCGCGTAGCACGATGTCGCCAAACTCTTCCTCGGTCTCCAAGCGGCCTTGGGCGCGGACGGCGTAGGTGAACTCCTGTCCGGGCGGAACTGGTTCGCCGCCGACCCGTCCCGCCGGGTTGACATTGTTCTGCGTTTGGATGGCGGAGATGATTTCAGGGATGGTGATGTTGAGTTTGGCGAGACGGTCTGGCTCGACCCATATTCGCATCGCATACTGGCCGGCACCAAACACCGACACGCTGGCGATGCCCTTCACGCGTGTCATCTGGTCGTTGATGTTGATGAAGGCGTAGTTGGCCAAGAAAACGTTGTCGTAAGTCCCCTTCGGCGAATACAGCGCAAACATGATTAGCGGCGAGGCCGTGGACTTTAACACGTTGACACCAAAATTACGCACGTCTTGAGGCAATTGCGACTCCGCCTGTGACATACGCATTTGCGACAGCACTTGCGAGATGTTTGGGTCGGCACCCACCGCGAAGTTGACCCGCAAGGTCATCTGCCCATTATTGGCGTTGATGGAATACATGTAGTTCATGTTGTCCACGCCTGACATCTGCTGCTCGATAGGCGTGGCGACGGACTGTTCAACGGTGGAAGCGTCTGCGCCAGTGAAGGTCGTCTGAACTTGGATTTCCGGCGGCGCAATATTGGGAAATTGGGCAACCGGCAATTCCATCATGGAAGCGAGGCCGAGCATGACCATCAAGATGGCGATGACAATCGCCACTATGGGTCTGTTGATAAAAAATTTGGCCATTGGGGGCTACCTCCCCGCTGCGGGGGCTTCTACGAAAGGTCTGGGATTGACCTTACTCCCGGGACGAACCTTCAGTATGCCTTCGGCCACCACCCGTTCGCCAGGTTTCAAGCCTTCTTCAATCACCCACTGCGTACCTACCGTCTCGGCGGGCTTCACCGGGCGGATTTCCACCGTGTTGTCAGCATTAACCACCGCCACCATGCGACGACCCTGCATTTCCCCGACGGCCCGTTGCGGAACCAGCAAAGCGCCACGTCTGATCCCAACTGTCGCCCTTACTCTGGCGAACTGACCGGGCCGCAGTATGTTTCTTGGATTAGGAAAGAGGGTGGCGACTTGGATCGTGCCAGTCTTCACATCCACTTGGCGATCCGCGAAGAAAAACGTGCCGCCTTCGGGGTACACGGTGCCATCAGCCAAATTCAACTGCAATGGCGGTTGATCGTGCGGGTTTTTCTCGTTGCGGGCAAAGTACATGTATTGCTGTTCGCTTAATGGGACGAAAGCTTTAATCGGATTGACCTTGGACACAGTCGTCAAGACCGGGTTGGCGGTGCTAGGCCCCACCAGATTGCCCAATTGCGCTTTGGAAAGCCCTGCGATGCCATCAATAGGGGAAGTAATCTTAGTGAAGCCTAGCGAGAGTTGGGCGCTTTCCACGGCGGCTTTGGCAGCGACCACCTCCGCTTGAGCTTGCGCCTCACGGCCAACGGCGTTATCCCGTTCCCGGACACTGACGGCGTTTTCTGGCAAAAGCCTTTGGATACGCTCCATATCGAGGCGAGCGGTCACCAGCAAAGCCTCTTGGCGGGCGAGATTGCCTTTGGCCTGGTTCAAGCTGGCTTGGAACGTCCTTGGGTCAATCTCATAAAGCAATTGGCCTTTTTTCACCAAATCGCCTTCCTTATAAATCTGCTTGATAAGGTAACCCGTCACTTGGGCTAGGATCTGGGCATTGACCATGCCATCCAGCGTACCCACCCATTCCTGATAAATGGGAACATCCCGCTGTTCGACTTGGATAACCTCGACTACGGGCGGTGGGGGCGGCGAGGCGGCAGCGGCCAGTTTTCGCTCTTCCTTGGCTTTGTTCTCGCATCCCACCAGAAGAAGCGCGAAGAGAGCGCCAACTAAGATAGAACGGAGAATAAACATGAGGTTTTTCATAGTGTTGTTCGCCATATCTTGGTTCTTCTTCATAGCGCCATCCAACGATCCTAAGTGATTAAGGTTGTGTTGCCTGTTACTGCGGAAAAAACTTGCACTCTGAGACTACGTGGCCCACCTGCATATCTGCAAGTCATCATGGGGACTAAAGTCAATCGGACTCTATTTTACCATTGTGCCGTTATTTTGCCTAAAACGGGGGATGAAACAGCAATTTTCATTTTGGCGCGAAAGCCTCGTCATTGCGGTATGGATGCCGTACAAATCAGAGGTTTTGCAAATTGAGGCAATGCGCAACGTTAGTCGAGACAGCAAAATAAAATTTTTGCAATATCCATTAAACAGGCTATGGCATAGCTATACTCATTATTATCAGGCATTAGAAAAAAGAAGGCGGGGTTTCGGCTTGTCTGTTTAAAGTGAGCGAAACAGGCAAACCTTTTGTCCTCGCGACACACTTTATTGATGCCAACACCGGGTGTGTTTGCTTTAAATCCACACCTTTGTCTTTGACAGCCAACAGGAGACATGCCATGAACGCCTTATTCAGAAACAAACAACTCGCTCTTTTGATTTTCTCGATTTTGCTGGCGTTAGTCGCCAGTCCGGGGATGGGAGGGTCTCCGCCAAATCCCACCTATAGCGATAATAATGGCAATACGGCTGGGGGTTCTAGCGTATTGTTTAATAACCTTGGATATTATAACAGCGGTTTTGGATATTCAACACTCGCGTTAAACACCACCGGTTCAGCCAACACCGCGACTGGCTATTTGTCGCTTTATCTTAATACCACAGGCAGTTCCAACACCGCAATCGGTATGAGCGCACTTCTATCCAACACCACGGGTTCCGGCAACACCGCCAGTGGGGCGAATGCCATGTATTCAAACACCATAGGCAATAACAATACCGCCAATGGCTTCCAAGCATTGCTCATGAACACGACTGGCATCAATAATACCGCCAGCGGCTATCGTGCGCTTCAAGCGAATACCACTGGCAGCAACAATACGGCGAATGGTACGAGCACACTTTATGCCAACACCACTGGTGGCGGCAATACCGCCAGTGGCTTTGGCGCTCTGTTCCTCAACACCACTGGCTCCTACAACACTGCTAGTGGCACCTATGCGCTTTCTGCGAACAACACCGGTAGCTTCAATACCGCGACGGGTTACTTGGCAATCCAATCCAACACCACTGGCATCAATAATACTGGCAACGGTTTCCGTGCGCTTCAAGCAAATACGACTGGCAGCAACAATACTGCCACCGGCACTAGCGCTCTTTATGCCAACACCACAGGTGGCGGGAATACCGCTAGCGGCTTCGGCGCATTAACGTTAAACACGACCGGCATCAACAACACAGCCAGTGGAGCACTCGCGCTTTCTACCAACACTACTGGTAACTTCAATGCCGCAATGGGCTTTCAAGCACTGCTATCGAACACAACCGGCAGTTACAATACCGCAAGCGGTAACAGTGCGCTTTTTTCAAACACAGTCGGCTATAGCAATATAGCCAATGGTATGTTTTCGCTGTATGCCAACACCACTGGTTCCAACAATTCTGCCAGCGGTTACCAATCCTTATACAAGAACACTACAGGCAGCGGCAACACCGCTTTTGGTATGGCTGCCCTTTACTCGAATACCACAGGCAGCAATAATTTAGCCTTCGGTGTTGGGGCCGGCAGCAACCTAGTCAGCGGTAGCAATAACATTTATCTGGGAAGCTCCGGGGTAAACGGCGACAACTCGGTCTTGCGTCTGGGTAATTCACAATCCAGCGCATATATAGTAGGCGTGAAAGGTTCCAGTATTGACGGACTGAACGCGCTGCCAGTCTACATCGACAATACAGGGAAACTGGGAACGCTTTCCTCTTCGCTTCGCTTTAAGGATGATGTGCGCGACATGGCGGACACCAGCCGTGGCTTGCTTCAGCTTCGCCCGGTGACCTTCCGTTACAAACAATCCGCAGCAGAGAACGCCAAGCCGCTGGAATACGGGCTGATTGCTGAAGAGGTCGCAAAAATCTATCCCGATTTGGTGCTACGTGGAGAGGACGGAAAAATCGAAACCGTGCAATATCACAAGCTCACCCCGATGTTGTTGAACGAAGTGCAGCGCTTGAGTCGTGCATGGCAAACGGAGAAAGACCAGTCTGCGGCACAGGCAGACCAGCTCCGAGTCCAAGGCGAGGCAATCAAGGCGGGTCAGACTAAAGTCAATGTGCTAGAAGCCAAACTCCGCTTGCAGGAAAATCAACTGCAAAAGCAAACCCATGCCATCGACGAACTCAAGCGGCAAATCTCCATAGTACAGGCGCAGGCTCAACGCATGGAAACATTAGCGGCTCGATTGGCAAATAACCGGATGGGTGCAATTGCCGATGCCAGCAGACCCTAAAACTGCAAGCTGGGCCAAACTAGTGGTAGTCGTTATTGGGAAATGACGATCTTTTCATTACAGCATAAGTAGGGTGTGCCGAATGCGGTGGAACACCAAACGCATTGACACACCCTACGAATTCAAATCAATTGCCAAACGTTGAATTCAAATCCGTTTGAATTCGCTATTTGCTTTTATCTTCACCCGCATCTATCCAATACTGTCCTTTGCCAATCAATTGTTGGTTGATGGCATAGGTGCAAAGTAGGTTCGGCTCAAGCAAAGCTTCCGCAGTGATAAGACCGACGTAAATGCCAAAATAGTTCATCAGCTTGGGTCCGTATTCCGCCTTGTCAGCCGGGGAAAGGGATTTTAAGCCGGCATCGTTCAATGAATCAAACGCGCTTTTGAATTTATCCTTATCCAAATTCAGACCGTCGCATTGTTCAGCAGCGGCTACGGCAAATGCAAGATCGGCAAGGAGTTTTTGTTTTTTCTCACCCGCGAAGGCAATCAATCGTTCACTGACTGCGTCCCAAGCGGGAGTCAACTTATCCCAAACGGGCGCTTTCACTTGATTTTTACCCGCATATGTGGAAGTAGGGACCAGCAACGCGAGCAGAAAGAAGCCGATTAACAGTTTATCGGAACGCATAATATCTCCTATTGAATGACTGGATGAGCAACTGACTTCGATCACTCGCTTAACGACGGTAAATGCCGGCCCGACGCCCACCTGAATAGTACCCGCCTCGATAAGGGCGATACACCGGCGGCCGGTTGACCACCACAACGCCAGGACGATTGTAGTAGCCATTGTTATTATAGTAGTCATTGCGATTACTGGCCGCCACGCCCAGCGCAGCCGCCCCAAGCGCAAGGCCAGCCACGCCGGCGGTTGCACCGACATCAACTTGCTGTTGACCGGTATAGGGGTCACGTTTAGTACAGCCGCCTGTGAACAGAGCAATTGCGGCGATTGCCATTAACAGTAATGCTATTTTATTAATTGTTGCCATAACTCACCTTGGTTGTAATCACTATGCCACTGCCCGGCAAGGCAAGCCTCGCCACTCCACCTAAACGATGTTCAAACTTGAGCAAAGCAAGCTTTACCACTATTACCTCAATATTTGGTAAAGCAAGCTTCGCCACTCTCAGTCTGCTGATGTTGAGAAGTTAGTTTTTACTCTTGTTCCAATTGCTTTTTCGCTTCGGTCAGCACGGCTAATTTTTGTTCACTGACCTTCGGAAACTCCAACTCAAGCGAGTCGATGCTGTTGACAAGAATATCCGAAATGAGCGTTCTGGAAACCCATTTGTGATCGGCGGGTATGACATACCAAGGCGCCCATTTTGTGCTAGTCGCGCTTAATGCATCCTCAAATGCCTTGGTGTACTCATCCCAAAATCCTCGTTCGGTAAGATCCGCCGCAGAAAACTTCCAATGCTTGTCAGGATTTTCCAACCGTTCTAGAAACCGCTTTTTTTGCTCATCTTTGGAAATGTGCAGAAAAAACTTCAGCACTAACGTACCGTTGCGGACAAGATGATGCTCAAAATTATTGATGTCTTCATAACGCTTTTCCCAGAATCCGTCTCCTCGCTTGCCGGGTGGCAATCTTGCAGCGTCCAGTAATTCAGGGTGGACTTTGACGACCAGCACATCTTCATAATAAGACCTGTTGAAAATGCCAATGCGGCCCCGTTCGGGTACTTGGCGCATATAGCGCCACAAAAAATTATGATCCAAATCTTCAGCAGTGGGTTGTTTAAAGCTGTGCACCTCGCAACCTTGAGGGTTCAAGCCTGTCATCACATGCTTGATGATGCCATCCTTGCCGGCTGCATCAGGGGCTTGCAACACCACCAAAACTGAGTGGATGTCGCTGGCCCAAAGCAGTTCCTGGGCCTTAGCCAGCTCCTCTCGGTTTTCTTCAAGAATTTCAGCGGCTTTTTGCTTGACCGCATCTTTACCGGCTTCCTTTAACTCTGGAACAGAAGCCCAACCCGTGTCAAAATCTTTTAAATTGACCTTTTTGCCCGGAGCAACACGAATTTTATCAATCAATTTCTTCTTAATCATTGTGGAATGTCCTTTGTCAATTGTTGTGAAAATATATTCAAGCCACCCGCCATAGTTGTTGTAAACGTGACCCATGATTGATGAATCCACGGCAAGCTTGGATATGGCGTCCCCTGACAATCAAGCCATTAAA
>CAIOOA010000117.1 GCA_903859815.1 uncultured Methylococcaceae bacterium
CTCGACAAACCGGTCTACAAACGGCAATGGCTGGTTAAAAATGGCTGTCCACCAGAATAGTCAATCTTCGGAAAATGACGATTATACTTTCCGTCTGATTTCAAGTGGGTGGAACCCACAAAAAAACTTGAACATCGAGTTATATCAATTGGCACATAGGTTCCATGTCCTTGTCTCTCAATAATAGTTCGATCAAAATCCATGTAAACTAAGCCTTGGTAAACCTGAGCAACACGATCCTGAAGGCCCGCCTCGATCTGCAACTCATCCTTTTCAACTGACAGAATGAGATTAGCCAGTTGAGGTTTCGGGATCGTCACCTCGAAAAATTGCATGAGCCCACGCATGCACGCGGTGATGATCGCGCTCGATCCTGCTAGACCCAGACGGTGTGGGATTGTCGAATCGTAGCGGATGGTAAAGTTTCGGTTATCGATGGGTATCGATTCCTGCGTGCAGTATTCATAGAATCGTTTCACAGAGGCTTTGAGTAGACGGATTCCGCCGTAGTAGCCGTAGTTGCGAACATCCTCGATAAGCTGACCAATCGAGGCAAATACGAGCTTATCCCTGTTGTTGGGAATAATCTCAAGGGTGGGTGATTCCGTAAGGGTGACTTCAGCCCGGAAGTTGCTGAACACAAGCGCAATCGTCTTTCCGAAGTAGCCGTCAGACGGGTTGCCGACAAGGGCTGCGCGGGGATAGGCGTGGGTTATGATAGGCACGATTTAACTGCCAAGCCAATCATCATCGGCCCTTGCCGCGAGTTCGTGCAAGAATTCCCGCAACGGCCTTCCAAGCTCGGGGTGTTCTAGTCCGAACAATAAGTTCGCTTTCAGAAAATCAAGTTTATTGCCTATGTCGTGACGGTATCCTTCCAGTAGCATTCCATGCATCGGTATTTGCCCTATGAGGATTCGCAGGGCATGAGTCAACTGGGTTTCCCCCCTCTGGTCGGGAGTAACCCGGTCCAGGCACTGGAATATTTCCGCCGTAAGCACATACCGCCCCGCTATCGCCAAGTTAGAGGGGGCGCTCTCCACGGTAGGCTTCTCAACCAAATCTTCAAGCAGATATACCCCATCCTCAAGCACGTCGCCTTTGATGATGCCATAGCGTGACACTCTGTCTTGTGGCACTGCTTCCAAACCAATGACGCATCCGCCGTGCTTTGCCTGCATATCCATGAGTTGCCGTGTAGCGGGAATCTTGGATTGAATGATCGTGTCACCCAACAACAAGGCAAATGGTTCTTCTCCGATATGGTTTTGAGCAAGCTTGATTGCACCGCCAAGGCCATTCATTTCTTTTTGCCAGACAAACTCAATATTTGCCAAACCGGATATTCGGCGAATTTGCTCCAATTCCTGTTGTTGGCCTTTGCGTTCCAGTAGGCTCTCCAATTCAAGATTTCTGTCGAAATGCTCCTCGACACTTCGCTTGCCACGGCTGATGATCATCAGTATGTCGTGAATTCCAGAAGCCACGGCTTCTTCGACGACATACTGAATAGTGGGCTTATCCAATACCGGAAACATTTCCTTGGGGATAGCCTTGGAAGCCGGTAGAAAACGAGTTCCAAAACCTGCAACAGGGATGACCGCTTTATCAATCATAATGACTTATTGAATAATGTTTGTTTATGTGTGCCTAAATTTTGCCGGGGGGTTATATCCTGTAACAGTTCCAGACCGTCCCAAAGCTTGAGGCTAACGCCATTGGGAGCCGGGCATGAGTCTGGATAACCGTCCATCAAGCGCGAATGGCATAGCCCAGCCGGTCTTGGGTTTGCCTCCAAAAAAACCGGCATGATCTTACCGTCCAAATCCACATCCAGCAACACGTCAATACCGACTAGCATAAGCCCTCGAAACAGGCTTACTGCCCATACGGCCTGATCGCAAATGCGCATCCAGTCTTGGGCCTCCATACTGAAAATTGGACAGGCCGGATTAGTGCGTGAAACCAAGTTATCAAGGATTTCCAACGGGGAAACGATACGCCCACCTTGGCTGCTTGCGGCAGGATGCTCCGTATCCTTTGCTAACTGTGCATAGCCACTATCAACCCGATAGCGATTGCCATCAAAAGATAGGTTTAATCGTAAAACTAGGTTATGTTGTTTATCGGATTGGGTGTCCCTGAATATCAAACCATCGCGCCGCTCTTGAATGATCGCATCGCCATGAATCCAACAGGCTTCGAGGTGATTGGCAAATTCTGTCTTGAAACTCTCCTGCCCGACTTTGAAGTAAGCAACCCTGTCTCCTTCGGTGGATTGATTGGGTTTGACCACGATTTCCCGGTAGGCTTCCACGAACCGCCACGCACCTTCGAAATCGCCTTCGGCAAGCTTCATAAATGCGGGAATCTCCACCCCCATGTTTTCCCAAGCCATCAATGTGGCGGCTTTGTCATCCGCCAGTGATGATTGGGCATAAGGATTGACTTGAAGGCAGGAAAACGCCGCAGACCAATGCTGATGCAATTTCTGTTCATTTTTTCCCAGACTGTGAAACTGAACGCTATCAGGAAAAAGCGGGGAAGTGAGGTCTACTTCTCGTAAGCAGTTATATTCCACATCTAAAAACATTATCCGCTTCAGCATTCCGTCCGGGGAAATCCAGTCAACATGGACACCCATCACATTGGTTCGTGCGGCATCAAAACCTTGTGAATCGCGCACATAGGCATCCACCGCCAAGGGATAGAATTCGTGGTGGAACATGATCGCATCGGCAAAGACCAAGGCATGGTTGCGGGAGCCCTGAAGTGTGGCTTTCAATTCTCTGGGGGACCAGGCTTCGGTTTCCAAGCAAAGTTCCGGGGCTAGGTTTTCGCTACACAATGTAGCCAGCGCAAGATCAATAAGGCGTTGTTGGTAAACCTTGGAGGAATGCATAGCCTGCCATACTTGTTGGGTGTCAACCCCCAAATTCCCAATGAAATCATTTTCCAAACGGAGTGCAAAACGCAATGCGGCCAATCTAAACTGCAATTGATCCCTCAGTGAAGTTAACGTGGGTTTACTGTCTAATACAATATCGTCAATTTTCAGCCCCTGAAGCAGCAAGTTTTTAAAAAAAATACTGATCGTATAACCGCTTGCCGGGGCATCTTGTGCGAGATTCAAGGCATCCTGCGTCGCATGCCAAGCACGAATTGCTTGTGCTTGGTTAGGAAAGGGGGACATGGCATATTCCAAGCGCTTGTAGATATTCTTCACCAGCACGGTGTAGGTCTTTGATAACGATGCGGGCATTCTTGCCTACGCGATCCCAACTTGGCATCCTTCCCTCGGTTTTGGCCATTCCAAGTCCCTCGAATTCTTCCCGCAAGGCAACCCTGTCCCATAGGCCCACGCCGATATTAGGTTCAATGAGCACCACACGCCAATCCATCACCTGCCCCGGAAACCGATGAGAACCATCTTGCAAAATAAAAATTGTGTGGGGTTTTCCACTCTCTTGGTTCATTTCCGTTCGCACTTCGACAAGGCTACCGGTTTCGGCAAATATCGGGGTGATGAGGAAATCCAACATCATGTAGCGGGGGGTTCCGTAGGAAACATTTAGCAAATCCGTACCGATTTCACAACCCGTTTCTTGTTCGTACACACTACCGGCCTCGGTTTCATAGTCGCTTAGGGCTTGCATGACTTTCCGTCCGGCATCGGCGAGTTTGGTTAAGATGGCATCACGATGTTCGGGGCGTATAATCTCCGGCCGCAACAAATCTAATGTCCCACCCCTACCGATATTGGTGATCAATTGTTTGCTGTTTAGGGTGATCCAATGGGAGACATGCCATTTCCTCGAAATATCGGGTTCATTGGGAGAATCGGTAGACATGATGATGCGGTGTGAACCGAAAATCGGCGTTTTTGGTTCCCTTCGGCGATTGACCGGACTGCCCCATTCAACGATTTGACGGTGCGTAAAGTTGCACATGAACTCCTCTGTGGCCCAATGTTCTGGCGAACTCTGTACCACCTCTTGGATGGCGACATTGTGCCTAAGGGAAAGCTGATAAATAAAATCCGTTGCGCGGGCAAGCTGAATTGAATCTGGCCGGCCTTCTTGGGAAACCAATTGGAAAACTTGCGCACCGCGCCCGCCGGATTCGGCTGCATCTTTGACCATGACTAGCGGGTGGCAACCTGCAAAACTCATCAAACCTTGATAAGCCGTGCCAGCAAAACCGTCGCGGATTGACTGTTTGCAGAGTGTTTCATTTCCGATCTGCGCCGTATAGCTTGCCAGCCAATCCATCTCGGCTGGCATGTCAACGCCAGTATTCTTGAATATGTCTGGATACTTGGCTTTGTCGTAAGTCGTCCACGTATGGAACCTTGACTGTACCGTATAAGGCAGTCCACAGGCTTCCAATTGGCCAGACTCATAAACGGCATCCCCGTGGAAGGGATAAACCAAGGCCGCCAGCACGGGACTGTTAAAACAAGCGGCTATTCGTACCCCCTTGGGGTGAATGTTAGCGGCCAATTGATCAGCGGTTTCTGATGCATATCCTTTACCCAAGACTAATGCAGACCGATAAGCGGTTTGGTCTAGGTATAAATGACCGCTATGAATATGGATGACTGGGTGCGGATATTCCGGGTTGTCATATACCCGGACTTTGCGTGTGATAATCAGGTTGGCACCTAATCGTCCTTCCCCTTCCAATTGTTTAGCCAGTGTCGGTCCTTCGCGCAATGCTCTTGAAAAATGGGTACGACCCACGGGGGCGGCAATAATGTGGTTGACCCGTTGCCCGGCCTTAATCCAGTCAGGGTCAAAATCTGGGAAAACTTCCGGGAGTGGGAAACCGTCGTTGCGGATGAACGCCAGTTCGCGCAATTGCCCGTAACATCTCCAAAGCTTTTCCGACCGGTCTTCAGCCTCTCCTCCTATCGCTTCCACCGAAAACCCTTCTAAGCAATTACCCAACAATAGATTTTGCTCATCTATGCTGAGTTCCCTTACTTCTGTGAAATGGGTAACGACAAACCGCAGATAGCAATAAAGCCATTGATGATGTTCAACTGCCAGTTCATAGAGGGACTCACCTTTGAAAGAACTAAAACCTGTGCCACGGGAATAAACCCATGGCCGGTATTCGTAAGCGTGATCGTTGATGGTTTTCGCGAAGAAATCGGCCAGACTACGCCACACGGAAAGGGGTTCATTAGCCTCGGGATTCAGGGCAGAGAATGGAAGTGTGCTTTCAACACTTAAGATAATATAGAAAAGTTCTGCCCCCCGTGCGATGCGGCGCAGTTGCCCTAATTGGTATTCTCGGCCTAGGCTTGCAAGTTCGGCCTCACCGGTCACATGCTGTGCGAGCCGCCCAAATTCGCCAATATCCTCATACCCCCCTGCGATTGTGTCCCATACTGTCAGGTCAGTCTTACGCCCGTCAATCAGTTGATAGACCAAGTTCAAGAATACCCCGGCTTGATCTTGATAGTGTGCCTGTTCCAATACTAGCTGCCGTAAGGCATTCCGGGCATGACCAAGGAATGCGCCGAACACAGATTCATTGATTGGCCTGTCATCGAATTTGATGGTTTCCATTGACTTACGATAGTTTTCTTCGAAGTCGCCGGTATCCGGTTCGACCATGCTAAACGCAGCTTTTCTTTCGTTTAGCGAACGGGCTTGGGCAATCCGGTAGGCCAGCCGTTGCCGTGTTTGCAGGGCGACGACAGCGCTATCCTCCGTGGCTTTGTTGGAGCTTTCAAAACCTTGCCCCTGCCGAAACTCCTTGGCAACAATTTCCCCGTCCGATTCCAGTAGCCTCGCATAGGCATGATCGTCACGCAAGGGAGCTCCACCTAGGCGTTCCATGCCGTTCCAATAAGTTTCAGCGGCTGCATGAATCTCCTCAGGTCTGGCACCATTGAAATGAAATATGCCACCTAGGCTTAAAAAATCCTCAAAGGCAAGCTCATTGAGCCGTAACCCGCAGCTTATGCGGGCAAGGCATCGGCTGATGATCTGGTCGCGTTCCCGACCACGGCCTATGCGTCTTAGCTTGTCAAATTCGGCAAGGGCCACATGGGCTTCCTGATTATTGCGCACTTCTTCAACGATATCTTCATAAAGACTGTTCGCACGGTTGGCATCTTGGTCTGACAAAGCTTGAAAAAGTCGGTTAGCCCGATCCCTTTGAACCATCATCGCCTTACGCCAACTTTCCACGGTTTCTGCGCCCAAGCCAATTCCGAGGTAAACCGACTGCCTGCCAGCTAACAGGCCAGCGGCAAACCACAACATCACGTCCAAGCGATTCATGGCCCTATGCCTGGCTCCCGACGCACCATCGACAATGACCAGCGCGCTATGCGGATTCCCTTCCAACATCAGACGGCATAATCGTGCAGGACTGCCGATCAGCTTGAGCAATTCGCGATGGGGAATGCCTGTATCCAATACGTCGGCTCCGCTCAAGGCGTTGTCGTAACTGCGTTCCGGGCCTGTCACTTGCAGGGCCAAAGCGTGCAAGCCACCAGCAAGACGTTTTTTGAGCATGGCCCGTTCGGTTAGGTTTAGCTTTATCCGAAGGCTCCAGTCAGTCAGCCTTGGACCCCAGCTAAGCAGATTGGCATCGATTTCCTTGCTGTTTATCCCTAAGGATTCCAGTTCATTGCGAGTTTGATGGGCAATCTGTTCGAGTTGGGTGTCACTGGTGTAATTTAGAATATCTTGGGCAGCGAGACCAGTTGTCGAGACCAAGCGAATTTCAGCCGGGGCGGGATAGCCGGGAAACAGATTTCTAAGTTTTTCACGGTGAGGTTTTTCGTTGGCATCGGTTCCCAACCATGCCAACAGACTGCCATGCTTCCCTAAGGCTTCCAACCCGGCAAAACCACTTTCCATCAAGCATGCCAAGTCCTGCCCCTCCATATCCAAAGATTGCTTCAGGAAGTCACCCGTGCCGGTTAGAATTTCAAATTTACGCATACCAGCGGCAAACCGGCCATCCTGGGTATCTGGCTTGTATTCAGCCGTCAGCACGACGACCGAATTTTCAAGCGCTATGGATACATCTGAGTTTTTGCAGGCCGATTCGATGATTCCCTGCCGTATGAGCCAAACTTTATAAAAAGGCATGAAGCGGTTGACCTGTTCGCCCCCCGTCACCATTTTATGTAGTCCCCAACGAGCGGCCAGACTGCACATCAGCCGATAAGGGTCGCGCAACTCCGGTTGACCAAAGCTATCCAGCACTTGGGCAACACGGGTGGATTGGAAAACTTGCAATCCTGCGGATTGAGATGCGTCCAAACCGATGCCTTCCTGCAATTCCAACTGGTCGGCCGCCCATTTCTGCCATTCCACGTCAGTGTCAAATTGAGGACGGCTATCCAATAGCCTATGGGCATATTCGGACAATGGCCCATGCCAAGCATCAGGAATGCCAATTTGCCTCAACTTTTCCCCACGGCTTAAACTCAGCACGAACTCTAGGAACAAACCATCTTTGGGAACGCAATAACCACCATAACCCTCGCCAGCCGGATGAACAAGCCGATCCCGTCGGCTATTCATATTGTCGCTCATGGTTTCAAAATCCCCGTGTTGGGCGGCTGAAACCATCAGTGACAAAGAATTGGAGAAACCAAAGTGGGCGGTCATGGAGGCGTTTTCACCCGTTTTTAGTATTTCCGGCTCGGTCAGGCTCTCAAATACGCGGACATCTTTGTTAATTAGGCTAAAAAGCTCCCGGCCCACTGTTGCCGCCGCCGCATCCGCCCCGCCAACCCATTGGGACCAGCTTTCCACCGATTCCCGTTCACGCTGCCCCAGATCGACCCGGCTGGGCGTGTACAGCAAGTGATAACGCTTACTGCCGCCCGTGGCTTGAACATAATAATAGGGATGGAGGCTAAGATGGTTCAGCTTACGCTCTGCTATGATTTGTTTGCGCGCCGTGGTTTTTGCGAGGCTTTGGAAACGTCGTAAATAGGTTTTCCCCAGTTCCTTTAAAAACAAGTGCGGACATTCGGTATCCAGCCTTGATAATGCTTGGCGGCGTGCCGCGAAGCGAGTATAGGTGGCAACATCTTCATGGTAGGCTGGATCTGCCAAAATGCTTTCGCGCACAGCCTCCAATTGGCAAAGCGACCCGGATGTTAAAACCGAGTCGGTCTCGACCAAATCATTTAAGGCATCGGCATTGCGTAGCCACACCTGCTCCAATGTCCACTCCTGATGGATCGCGTTAAGCGACTGCCAAGAAACTTGCAAAGGCATTGGCTCGGCGGATGAGTCGCTTGAACTTTGGCCTGTCGTCAGATCCACATATTCGAACAAAACGCCTAAAACCGACAACTCTTCTTGGACTGCCTTGTTTTGGCGAATAACCTGACGGAGTGCTGCTGTTTCGGAGTACTGCCCACTGATGCGCAACTCCTCCACTTCCACCCAAATTCCCAGTTCCCGGATGATTTTCTCGCCCAAGTAAAGTAGGCGCTCGGCGAATAGGGCTTGGCGTTGGGTGACTGCTTCGTGCAAGCCCAAATCGTCGATGATATTGAATAGGGCCATGGATTCTTCCAACCATGTCCTGATGTACCCGTCTGTCATGCCGGCTGACTGTGTCGTCAGTACATGCAAAGCGGGGAGTGAACGACGAGGCTTCAATGCAATGACTTTGTAGCGGTCCACTTCCTGTTCGAAATCCCTAAGACAATCGGCTTCCAACAGCACTTTTTTTGATGCGACACACCAAGAATCTTGGTTTTGCACATGCTCCAAGGTTTGTTGATAGAGTTCAGCATCCGGCAAAATCCGTTTTAACGCATCGAACGGCGGGAGGTTTTCATATTCAACGAGACGATGGATGTCGCCCACCTTTCGGCGATAAATTTCACCAAACAAAACGCCAAGTGCGGCAAGATCACTGACATTGACCGACTCCCTCAAGAGTTGACAAAGAGCATCTCCATCATTTTCCCCGAATAAGGGTTTGCCAACGCATTCCCTTGCCAAAGACAGAAACTCGCTTTCCAGTACATTACGAATGTTCCTTGCCCATTGGTCAGCCATTTCCTCACGGAAGGATTCTTCCATCGCGGCAAGATCAACGAAGGTTTTAGCACTCTCAACCCCGTTATCCAGCGACACCTGCTCCTTGATGAACAAGGGAATGGCCTCAATCCAATGGTCAGCCACTTCCAACCATCCATAGTCGGGGCTGCTGTACATACGATCGCCGGACAAGTGTGCGAGTTTCAGCAGATTATCTGATTTACCCAGATAAGGCTCCTGCAATTCATTGATTTTAATGAGAAGATGAGAACCAGTAGGCGATGGCCTTTGGCTAATTACCACAAATGCGGCTGGTCGTGTTTCGGCAGATGGCAGGGATTTGCGAATATGCCCGACCAAATGAAGCCTTTGCAGGGTTAAAGCCATAATTGCCTCCTTGTCTGCACCTGACGAAGGCAAGGGGTTACCTCCGCCGCATTCCCTCTCTTCACTCAACCCTGCCAAAAGCAAGCGTTTTTGCTCTTCCACCACTGCCTCTTCGAGGCGTTGGCAAACACCTTCCAATTGGGTCAGCGGAATTTCAACCGTGCTGGTTAGAAGTAACTGTAAGTCACCCGCAAAGGTTTGCAAACTCGGGCTGGCATCCAACCATAGCGATAGCTCATCGGCAAGCGTCCGCCATTCCGGCAATGGAATCACTAGCTTCGAGTCTGCAAAAAGACTTGCTTGATTGTGGAATGCCCGAGACATTCGCCCGAATATCAATTGCTGGCCGGCACTGCGCACCTCATTGGCAAGCCGAGTAATGTTGCCCTTTTCCACCGTGCGGTCATAACCCCGCAACAACTCATAAAGTTTGATTCGCTTCGTGTCTGTGTCAATATCGTCTGCCAGAATGGCCTGTGCTTTTTGGCGGCTATAAGGCAGGTCGATTTTTTCTTGCCCGAGCAACCAGGTGATTTGCAAATCCACCCAATGTTTGGCAGATTCAGCTTGCTGATTGTAAGAAGCATGGTCACTGGCTCGCTGTAGGAAAAGCGAGAAAAGATTGCCATTGTCGACATATGGACTTTTCAATACCACATGGATGCCATCTTGTTCTGCTTTGGTCAATGACCTGTATAGACGGACTGTCTCATGAAGAGCTTGTCGAGTAGTTTGACCCAATAGGACACTCAATATAAAAAAGTGTCCCAAGGCTAATATAAGTTCGAAACCTAGTAAGGTGTCGAAATGTACTGTGCATTGTCCTGCTTGCAAACCTGCTGAACTTAAACCCAATGAATAGAAAATATCGCTGGAAACTAAAAAACTAGGATTGTCCCTATTAAACTCAAGTAAATATTCATGGTTTTCCAGAAAATAAACAGGAAACTCGGATGTCAACCTATCGCCATAGGTAAAGTTAGTTTTAGCAATATTTTTGAAATGAACTAATGCCCGCCGTAAGGCGGACTGGACTATCGCCGCAGTGGATAAAATGTATTGGACGGAATTGACCGGAGCGACAAGCTGTGCTTCGCCGGAAATTCTTGTATCGAAATGATAAAAACCTTCAGCAATGACAATGCCGCAACCGCGCCGACCAATTGAAACATCGGACTCAATGTCAAAATTTTGAATAAGTCGGATGGGAAAGCAGATTCTATCCAAAAATAACTCGTTTTTTAAATTCTAATGGTGATATTTCAGTAACATTAATGGCGTTTCACCAATGAATGACTAAAAAGAAATTTGTGCTTTATTAATCTTGTTAACCCATCATGGTAGTTTGCCTTTATTACCATTTGAATACAGCTTGGTTACAATAATCTTAATAAGTGAAAAAATCGAAGGTATCGAAGGACAAAAATTAGCCCCAAAAATAGTTTGTGTATTGCGGTGCTATTGTCCTACTCTACCGCGAAAATAGGCGGTAACTCGGATTTTTTTCAGCCGTGTCACAAAATTGTCATAATTTATATCTAAAATTTTAAGGTTGATATTCAAGTTCTAAGTTAAGGTTTGACTTATTAAATTCATGAAGACCGAGCCAGTGCCTTCCATTACGCCGCCGCAAGGTCAGCATGAGTCGCTGGACTATTTACAAAAGCACATAGCCGAATTCTCACAGACAACAGCCGGACTACTGGGTCGCTACATCGAACCTGTATTTATGCACGATAATAGCCTGAAAGTCCTGCAACGTTTCATGATAGAGGAAAGCCTTAATGCGGTTGCAGTCGTGGATGAAGGGGGAATGCCTGTTGGAATGATTGATCGCGGCAGGCTAATCGAAATCTTCGTTCGCCCATTCGCCAAAGATTTGTACCACAAATCGCCCATCAATCAGTTCATGGACAAGCAACCTGTCATCGTCGACATCCACACTGGACTTGACGACCTTGCACAGATTATTCTCGACGCCGGGATGCGGCATATGGTCAATGGCTTCGTCCTCGTGCAAAACGAGATTTATGCTGGAATAGGCACAGGGCGTGATTTGTTGCAGGAAATCACCCGCCAAAAGCAGCAGCATCTTTTCCGCCTCGCCCATTACGACCAATTGACCGGACTCCCCAACCGATTGCTGTTTCGTGATCACCTCGAACAGGCATGCGAGTACGCCAAGCGGAATAAACGTAGCGTCGGACTGATATTTGCCGACTTGGACAAGTTCAAATACATCAACGATACGATGGGCCACCTTTTCGGCGATAAATTGCTGAAGGCTGTCGCCAAGCTATTTCAAGGTTGCGTTAGGGCTTGCGATACTGTGGCTCGACTGGGTGGCGACGAGTTTGTTTTTGTCATCACTGAAGTCGGTGGGGAGAACGATGCCAAGAAAGTCTGTAAGAAGATCATTGCGACACTGGACTTGCCAATAAATATTGATGGAAAGGACATCCTGGCAACCGCAAGCTTGGGTTTCGCCCTATTTCCGCAGCATGATGCGACGATTGATGGCCTGATTAGCAAAGCCGACACCGCAATGTACGCGGCCAAGCAGCAGGGTCGGAATGCTTATCGGGCTTATTCGCCTGCGTTGAGTCATAAAATGCTGGAACGGATGTCCATCGAAACCAAGCTCAAAACCGCGATGGTAAAGAGAGAGTTGTCTCTCTTCTACCAACCTCAGATAGACCTGTCCAGTAACGGGATTGTGGGGGTCGAGGCACTGGTGCGCTGGCATCATCCAAACCTAGGCTGGATTAGGCCGGGACGGTTCATTCCCGTCGCTGAAGAGATAGGGTTGATCGTACCTCTGGGCGAGTGGATATTGCGGGAAGCCTGCCGACAGCAATGCGAATGGGTTAGGCTGGGCTTGCCGCCGTTACGGATAGCCGTCAATATCTCGTCAATCCAGTTCCGGCAGGAGGGGTTTGTCGATGCCGTCAAGTCGATAATTACAGGCACGGGTATCGATCCGCAAATGCTTGAACTGGAACTCACCGAGTCATCGCTCATGAGCGGTGCGGAAAGGAATGTAAACACCCTATTCAGCCTCAGGAACCTGGGCATCAGGATTGCCATCGACGATTTTGGGACGGGATTCTCAAGCCTGAGTTACCTGCGCAAGTTCCCGCTTGACCGGATCAAGATCGACCAGTCGTTCGTCAGGGGCATCCACATCGACTCAACCAATGCCGCCATCGTGCGAACCATTATCGCGTTGGCCAACAATATGGGTTTGGAAACCATCGCAGAAGGCGTTGAATCGCAACAGGAGATGGACTTCATCAAAGCATGTTCCTGCCTTGAAGCTCAGGGTTACTACTTTTCCAAACCTTTAACCGCCGACGATTTTCGAGAGTGGCTTTTTCTCAGACAATGTCGGGAGTCCACTTCAGCAAAGGAAAAAATGTATGATTTTCTGAATGGGACAATTTCCACTACTTAGGACAGCATCATGAACCGAGGCATAGATATTCCATATTCAAACCTCAAACTTGAATTATCGACTCAAGGCTCGCATAGTGATCGCCCACTTCATATTTTCTGGTAGACAATTTGGCGATATATTTGGGTTCATTCCTCAAGAGGAAAATCTTGGATCAAATCCGGGGTGTGATGCCGGGGTTCCTCGCCTTCAAGCTGGAATACCACCAATTCACCGATACATCGGGAGTTTTCGCCGATCCGTTCTAGCGCCTTCATCATGAGTATCTGGCTGACCGCATTGCTTACCCTTTTATGCCACTACAAGGACTCCTTCTGTGCCGGGGCGGCTACTAAAGTTAACTGAGGTTTATGGGTTACAAGGTAATTTTTACTTTTCAAATAAAAGCCTTTCAAGTGCAAGAGAAACGATTTCATCAAGTGTTTTTATAAGGTTTCCTTCCGAGTCTTTAAACTGCTCATTAATCAAGGCAATTTCTACCTGTTTTTTTAAAAACTTTGGTATTCTAGGACTAATTTTTACATATTTTTTTACTGCTTTTGATCGCTCTTTTTTTTGAGCTTTTAGGGCTTTATCAGCGTCAGTATCTTTTACTGCTTTTGATTGTTCCTTTTTTTGAGCTTTTAGGGCTTTATCAGCGTCAGTATCTTTTACTGCTTTTGATTGCTCTTTTTTTTGAGCTTTTAGGGCTTTATCAGCGTCAGTATCTTTTACTGCTTTTGATTGCTCCTTTTTTTGAGCTTTTAGGGCTTTATCAGCGTCAGTATCCTTTACTGCTTTTGATTGCTCCTTTTTTTGAGCTTTTAGGGCTTTATCAGTGTCAGTGTCTTTTACTGCTTTTGATTGCTCCTCTTTTTGATCTTTTAGGGCTTTATCAGTGTCAGTATTTTGATCGATAAACTCCTGCAAAGGTTGCACGGATTGAACCGGGGTTTTTGGCATTTCATCCCTTTTTTCAGAGATTTTCCCAAGAAGCCCTCCAATGTCCGGTACATTCATTTTTCTTTTATTGGTTGTCATAGCCGTTTTGTAATAAATAAATAATTTCGTTTCCGAGGTTTTCGATCTCTTCCCATGCCTTCCGGTTGTCATCCCCTAGTACCGTATTGGATCGAAGCAAAGACCGCATATAAGCCACACGATTTCCGATTTCGGTTTTTAGAACGGGGAATTCGCTTTTTTCGAGTTCCCGCCGAATACTCGTTGTAAAGTCTGTTCCGGTAATGGTCATGGTAATGACAATTGCCGCCATAAGTGCCGGTCTGGATTGTTGGGCTTGTCGTATGAGGTCGAGAGTATCTCCAATGGCGAGAAAATCAAGAGGGGAAGCCTTGCAAGGGACTAAAACGATATTGCTAAACCGAAATACCGCTTCAAGCTCCTTCGAGAGGTAGGGCGGTGTGTCGATCACGGCAATATCGTAAGCCTCAAGCATTCGATCAAGGTCTTCGTAGCTTTGGAACCCACCCCGTTCAATAACATGCTCCGGTTCCCTCCCCTGCTGCTCAGCAAAGGTACGAACAAGCTTTGATAGGCTCCCCTGCGGGTCAATGTCCACTAGGGCGGTTTTGTAGCCTCCCCCGGCAAAATAGCCGCGAAGATTCGTTGCCAAAGTGCTTTTCCCCACTCCGCCTTTTTGATGCGCCAACGTGATAACAAGAGGCATAATTACCTGAATCACATATTAATTTTATCTGTTAGAGTTTTAATTATAAAACTCTAATGCGTTTTAATTCTTAAGAGTATATGCGTTTTTTAGGATTTTTCAAGACTGAATTCGCTTTTGGGTGTGCTGGCAGTTCTTAAAAATCGTGAGGAATCGCCCGGACAGCGATCAGGAAAATGGACAAGCCTTAAAACGGCAAAAAAATGGGTACGTTTAACCGACATTCCGCACCTCCAGCATAACATTTTGATAATACAGGATTAAATTTTTCGCAACAAGTGGTCATGGAAAAATTAGTATATAAAAATCAAACAATTGCGAAAGGTGGTGCGGAATGTCGGTTTAAATGCCCATCGACAGATGGGTTTATCATGTGGGCATAAATTCCTACGCACAAAATCAATAAATGCAGCAGTACCGTACTATTTCACTTGCCCTGCGCCTAGCTCTGTTGGCTACGTTTCTGAGTCTAGCGGGCTGCTTGTCCCCTATCGCCTTGAACCATGCATCCAATGCCTACAACCAAGCGACAGCCAATATAATATCCCAGCAACTGCTGCTCAACATCGCCCGCGCCCTGAATAACGACCCGCTGCACTTTACCGGCATTTCCAATATCGCGGCGACTTTCAATTTCCAGGCGAACGCAGGAGCCACTCCCGCCCTGACCGGTGACGTAGGCTCTACAATCCTGCCCCTATTTGGCGCGGCGGCCTCGGATAATCCGACCATCAGCATTGTCCCCATGGAAGGTGAGGAGTTCACCAAACGGCTGCTGACCCCGATCCAAGAAAATAAAAGACCCTTCTATTGTGGCGGAATTATGATGTCGATTTGCTATTTCGCCTAGTGGCACAAGATTTTCGCACTCAGGAAAACGGAAGGGAGTTGATCTATCATAACCGCTCCCGTGCTGGCTCAAATTACGAGATGTTTCGGCGTGTGGTGACGCACTTGTTATCAATTCAAGACCACAACCACTTGCATGCTGAACCGCTGATTTTTCAACGCCATTGGACAATTCCGGTCGGTGAGTTTACGGCAGAAGGTTTTCAAGCCTTGGAAAAGGAGTATTCCATTCCCTTGATCCAGTAAAACATGTTTATCACCTTTCCAAACCGGTTACGGGAGGTATTATCATCACCAATTACAACCCTGCCTTGCTCAATGACGAAGAACGCATGAAACTCAATGAAGAGAACGAAGTGTATGCTCCCAACGACATTCTTATCGACATCCGCCCAGATTTTCCGGGCTGTGAGTATCCATTGCGAGGAATTTTCCGACTTCGCAGTTTTGGCAATATTTTATCTTTCATAGGGAAAGCAATTGCCGACGAACCCGAGTATCCGATTGAGAAAGACCCCCGCACACCCGATGTTACGGAAAATCCAGCTTCCACTTTGCAAATACAAGAAAGTAAAAACACTTTCTTCAATGGCGGCGATGGCATTGAGTATAAGTGTCGCTATTACAGCATTCGCCCAGACCAAGGCTACCCTTGGAACAAAAAGGCATTCCAGTTACTGGCCCAAATATTCCGGAGACCATAGCCGATGTGCCTAAGACCGGTGTGTCAAGCCTTACCATCCCCAAGTAAGGGAAGCCATGACGGATGTCCCTCCAGTCAGATCATAGTTGACACGAGTTGGCAGATTCCCGATTTTCATTGGATTGTAATAAAACAGTAATATAATCCTTAAATTTTTTCATTTTTTTTAGCAATAGGCAGAATTAGTTGCCATTCGCATAGAACGACTGGCAATCAATAAAATAAATACTAGGAGCTTTTGGATAAGACATGTCATCAGGCCCATAAACATTGCCTGACGAAGACTTTCATTGTTATTGCAGTCTTTCAACGTTGAAAGATATGTTAATTAAGCCTTTTTATTTAGGAAAAGTATGCGTTTTCTCCTTCTGCTGATTATTCTATTTGTTACCTCGATTTTTACCATTGATGCACTCGCGAATGTAGCAGAACCCGATCCGCGAGCGGAGGAGGAGTCTGATGTGATGAATTGGCTATCTCATCAGGGGTTGCATGATTTAAAGGAAGAAACATGGAATGCCTATGGACAATTTACTTATATTTCAAGTTGGAAGCAGGCATTTCCCGCGTTGTACACCAATTTGAATGGCAGCACCAATTCGCTATTACCCGCAGCGGAAAGAAGCTATACCGGCACTGCGACACTTTTCTTAGCTGTCAAGCCATGGCATGGCACAGAAATTTATGTGGTGCCTGAACTGATTGCGGCTGAACCCCTCTCTGGATTATTGGGTTTGGGCGGAGTTATCCAGAATTTCGAATTGCAAAAGAATGGCTCGAAAGACCCCCGCGTCTATTTGTCGCGGGCCTATATTAAACAAATCTTCGAGTTTGGCGGTAACCGAGTGCAATTGGAATCCGACCCTATGCAATTGGGCGGCATGGTGGATAGTCGGCGACTAGTCATCACGGCTGGAAACTTCAGTATTCTCGATTTTTTCGACAAGAACTCATTTTCGGGCGATTTGCGCAGACAATTCAATAATATGGCTTTTTTGACGTATGCAGCCTATGATTTCGCCGCAGACGCGAGAGGCTATACGATTGGCCTTATCGCTGAATATTATCATGATGATTGGGCTTTCAGGATAGGCCATATACTCCCGCCAGCCGATCCAAACCAATTGCCTCTGGTATTCAAGCCATTCACTTATTATGGCGACCAAATTGAGTTGGAGCATAAGCATGAATTATTTGGTCAACCCGGTGCTGTGCGGGTTTTAGGCTATAGAAACCGTGAGAACATGGGCCGATGGGACGATGCCATCAATGCCTACCAATTAGACCATAATCTAAATGCCACGACATGCGTCGGATTTAATTACGGATCGGATAATTCCACGGCACCTGACCTGTGCTGGGCAAGAAAACCTAATATCAAGATGGGCATAGGCGTTAATTTTGAACAACAAATTACCGATGATATTGGCTTGTTTTTTAGAGGCATGTATTCGGATGGAAAAACGGAAGTTTATTCCTTTACATCAAATGATCGGTCTATCTCATTTGGGGGGATAATGAAAGGTTCCCGCTGGGGTAGGGAGGATGACTCGGTTGGAATTGGTTATGGCATGGGATGGATATCTAAGGAACATGCCAAATATCTCAATATGGGGGGCATTGATGGTTTTATTGGTGATGGCAGATTAAATCAAGGCATCGAGTCGGTTGTAGACCTTTTCTATAGTCTTGGCGTATATGATTCGCTTTGGTTCACTGCCGATTACCAGCACATTGAAAATCCAGCTTATAACGCCGATCGAGGTCCTGTGAATATCTATGCTATTAGGGGACACTTTGAGTTTTGACTTCATTTGGTAAAGGTGATTTTGCGCAAACGGACAAAAACGCTCACAGGATGCCATCCCCCTTGCCGCATTGCACACGGAAAACAGCCGGTTTCTGTCAGTGACCGTCCACCCATTATGGTAGACTTAGTTTCCAATCACACAGAACTTCACACTGTGACTTGCCCATTATCACCTCAAGCTTAGAAACGGTTCATGTCCATCGAAAAAGTCTCAGAACTTCTCAAAAAGCACAAGCTAGTTGAAGGCATGGTCCATAGTCAGCGGATGGCCCGCCAAGATATTGTCGAAACCGTAGTGCATAGACAACATTTGGCCGAACTCCAGCATTTCTTGACCAGCCTGCCCACTGGGGAACTTGGCGTCATGCTCGAAGTTTTACCGATTGAGGATGCCAAGCTGCTTTGGGGACAAATTCCTGCTGAACGGCAGAATGATGTGCTTTGGGAAGTTTCAAATGCCATTCGTACACAGTTGATTGGGGATCGAGAACCGCTCTTTTTCGACAGCCAGATTCGGGCTTTTGAACTTATCGATGGACGGCTTCACCAAACTACGATTACCTGCCGAAAAGACTTGGATGACTTACGCCCAATCTGGATTGACATACTCAATGCCACGAAATCGGAACGAGGTTATATCAGTGAGCATTTCAATCTGCAATTATCCGATCCTGAAGACACCACCGACCTTGAAGTCAGTTCACGATTCAACGTGTCAGAAAGCGGCGAAATCAATCTGCACTCCAATTTTCTGCTTGATCGCGAAGGCAATTCACGCAGTATCCCCGTCGTTTTTCTTCTCCATGACGGCATATTGTTTTCCATTCGGAACGAGGAGTTGCCGGTATTTCGCTTGGAAAGGCGTCGGGCAAGAACTCGACCAGGCTATGTGGCTGACTGTAACGATTTATTGCTCAACCTATATGGGGCTGACGTCGAATATTCTGCCGATTCGCTTGAGGATGTCTACGCCACTCTTGGAAATGTCAGCCAACGGGTGCTTAGCGAGAAGATAACCGACGAGGAATTAGCGACCGTCCTTGCTGAAATAGCGGAAGAGGAGGATCTTAATGGGCGAATTCGCGGCAATATTCTCGACACTCAACGTGCCTTGACCTTTTTGATTCGCAGTAAAGTCCTCATACCCGATCAATTTGGCGATGCCAAACAGATTTTGCACAACATCGATTCTTTGAACAGCCACACTGCCTTTTTGTTCGATAAGATCAACTTCCTAATGGAAGCGACCATTGGTTTCATCAATATCAATCAGAACAGGCGGATTAATCAACTGACGGTATTCGGTGTAGTTTTCATGCCGATCAACATTCTGGCCGGTATTGGCGGGATGTCGGAGTTTTCAATGATGACTGAGGGAATTCCCTGGCCAATTGCCTATGGCTCGTTCATAGTCGCCCTCTGCACGCTGGGCTGGGTCACTTACATCCTTCTGAAACATTTTGAGAAAAGACGAACGAAGAAAAGCCAAAAAATGAGAAGTAGCGGCTAATCATATTGAAGATCGGCTGGCCAGGGGCGGCAACGTTTTTCAAGTATGGGTGCGTTTAAACAAACGACAGAAATGTTTCATAGGCTTTCTTGAAAAGCCACTGCTGGCGTGGCTTACGTTTACTTTAGCGTCTCCCAATTCTAGCCAAATCAAACCAACAGATTTTTGGGAGGTTTCAACCATCAGTGTCTATCAGAAGCAATTGCAGCCTGAAGGCATAGAAAAAACGATCATTTAAACGATAAAGAAAATTAGATGAAAATGTCTGATATTTCTATGCTTTTTCTTATCAAATAAGCTGGAATTTCCGGTATTCATCGAATAATACGCCAACGGCAGTAGCGCACGGCAATTCACTGGAAGTTTGCGCCTTGTCATCGATCAAAATCCTATGAAACAAATCTGTCGTTTGTTTAAACTCACCCGCTGTTCATCCTGTTTTACTTGAAGACCTACCCCCTGCAAGAGGTCATCGCGCACTTGTTCGGCTTGAGCCAGCCCTAGGCCAACTTCACGATCCACCAATTGAGCGCGGTGCTTGGCGCCAAGGGCCACAAAGCCCGCCCACCTCACCGGGGAGATGCTGGAACGGCTGGGGAAAGAGCTTCCGCAGGACTTGGGGATTGACGGGACGGAAAGGCGCATCAACCGCCCCGCCGACGACCTCGGGCAACGCCAGCACTACAGCGGTAAAAAAATGCCACACGTTGAAAAACAGCGTGGTCGGCGGCTTGGAAGACCGGCTGGTCAAGTATTTGGGCGCGACCCACGAAGGCAAGAAGCACGACAAGAATATCTGCGACGAAGAGGGGACGACATTCTCAGACGGTACTGACATCTATCGGGACACGGCCTACCAAGGGCATGAACTGCCGAATGTCACCGTCCACCAACCGAAGAAGAAACCGCGTAACGGCAAGCTGTCGGACCAGGACAGGGAAGGCAACCGCCACATATCGAGCATCCGTGTGGTAATTTAACACATTATATCGGGGATAAAACGGTGTCGCGTCGTCAAGGATGTGTTAAGGAACACCAAGGCAGGATACGACGATGTCGCCATGGAACTGGCCTGTGGGCTGCACAATTACAGGAGCCACTGCCGAAACCACAGTTATTGACGGACTGTCATGTTGTCAGCTATTGAGTATGAAAAACAGTTTCCGATAATGACTATTCCTCAAGCGGAAAATCCTGGGCCATATCAGGAGTGTGATGCCGGGGTTCCTCGCCTTCTAGCTGGAAAACCACCAATTCCGCGATGCTCCGAGCGTTTTCGCCGATCCGTTCAAGCGCCTTCATCATTAGCACTTGGCTGACCGCGTTGCTTACATTGGTTTTTTCCGTTTGCAGGAAAGCCATCAAATGATGCAGCCCATGCTGGAACTGCTGATCCAAATTCAGGTGGATTTTGCCGAACTGCCTTGCCTGTTCGCCATCTAATCGCTCAAAAACCTCCAAAGCCGACTGCGCAATTTCGATGGAAACACCTCCTAGCCGGAGAATGTCGTCCAGCGGGAAGTTGCAGGCAACACTGTCCTCATGGGAGTGCATGAAATCCACGAAATTCGCTAGTTTCACGGCCCCATCGCCGATCTTCTCCAAGTTGTGTACTATTTTTAAGGTAGACAACAAAGTGCGCAGATCGCGTCCCTTCGGGCAGCGTCTGGCTAGGATGGCACATATTACAGTGTCAGCGGAGGTATCCATGTCGTCGACCACCCGTTCACGGTTGATAACGCTACGGGCAAGCGCCAAATCTTTGTTTTTGACTGATTCCAAGGCGAGGCATAACTGGTTCAACACAAGTTCTCCCATTTCCGAGACTTGGAGTGGAACTGAGCTTTGGCGTGAATTGATATCATGAGATAAGAGAAACATTTATTATTTTGTACATCTGCGTCAATCCATGACAGCAACAAGTAAATTGAATTTACGCAGATAAATTATAGTACAGCCTAACAATTTTGAACACTCTCACTGGCCAATCATTTGAATGCGATAAATTTTAGGCAAAGTATATGATGTCTTTGTCATAATATGGTCACATTTGTAGAATACAATTTGAAAATTATTCATTTTGGATTGATAAATCACCCAACAAGCAGCAATATAAATGCATCATATTATTTCTGTTTTTTCTCAACAGGATTTGTGAGCGATTTCTAAAATGTATCAAGGTTATCCAATCTTTTTATTATTATCCATACATGTAAGTGCAGCCCCCGGCGGAGACATGAAGGAATAAATGCTCGTCGATGCAGGCCATTACAAACTTCGCCTCACCCTAAGCCGAGCTTTGATGCATAAGTTTAGCGGCTATCGATTAACGCCATTCAATCTGTCATCAAAATGTAACTTTTTTCTGGTTTTTGATTTTTCACAAAACAAAAACCGTCATGAGGCAATATGAGAAAACTTATCGCACCCATCCTAACCCTCTTGCTTGTGCTGGGCTTGGGCTTCGGCATTTATGTGTCGGTCAACGAGCAACTCTCAAAACAAAGCATCGTGACTGTGCGCGGGTTGATCGGCTCGGAAAAGGAGGATTTCTTCCGAGACCCTCTGGTCGTAGCTGCCTTGGCAAAGCAAGGCTTGGCGGTGGAAGTGGAAAAAGCCGGTTCCCGGCAGATTGCCACTCAATATAAGCTGAAAGACTACGACTTCGCCTTTCCATCGGGTTCGCCGGCTGCGGAGAAGATCAAGCGGGAAGCAGGTGTCAACAAAGCCTATGAGGTCTTTTTCACCCCCATGGCGGTCGCCTCATGGAAAGTGATCGCCGGCATCTTGGAAGCCAATGGCATCGTGAAGCAACGCGAGGGCATCTATTACATTATCGACATGACGCGGTTATTACAATTGATCGCTGCTGAGAAACGTTGGAGTGACTTGTCGAAAAACGAAGCTTACAACGTCAAGAAAAGCCTGTTGATGGGCACTACCGACGTGCGACAGTCCAATAGTGCGGCGATGTATCTGTCCTTGGCCAGCTATATCCTGAACAACAACAATATCGTCGATTCGGCAGCGCAAATCGGGCAGATCATCCAGCCTTTGGAGTCGCTTTTCCTGCGCCAAGGTTTCATGGAAAATTCCAGTGCTGGCCCATTCAAAGATTACTTGGTCATGGGCCTTGGCAAAGCGCCACTGGTGATGATCTACGAGTCCCAGTACTTGGAAGAAGCGTCTCGCGCCAACAGTGGGCTTAGCGACGCGATGGCTTTGCTATACCCTGAACCGACGATTTTCACCAAGCATATCCTGATTCCGTTCAACGACAAGGGCGACCGGTTGGGTGCGGCACTGGCCGATGATCCTGAACTGCAAAAACTAGCCATCGAACATGGGTTTCGCAACCGTGATGCCGCAGGCTTCCGCAACTTTCTGAAAAGTCACAATCTGACAGTGCCAGACACTTTGGTGAATGTCGTCGAACCGCCCACTTTCGAGATGTTGGAACAAATGATTACGATGATCGAACAACGCTACAAGGGGAACTGAGCGATGAAAACCCTATTAAGATTCATATTGTTTGTCTTCATGGTGCTTACTATATCGGGCTGCGATGGGCAAAAAAACGCAAATGAAAGTCTCACGGTCTTAGCCGGTTCAGAATTGAAAGACATGGAGCCATTGCTTGGCGACATTGAGAGCAAAACTGGCATTAAGCTGCAAATGAGCTTTTCCGGCACATTGGATGGCGCGGAAAAGCTCATCGCGGGAGAACCAACAGACTTGGCTTGGTTTTCCCACGGCAAATACATTAGCCTTGTGCAAGGCGACAACAACCGGATACTGGCCCAAGAAAAGATCATGCTGTCGCCGGTTGTGCTAGGGGTCAAGACAAGCGTAGCCAAGGAATGGGGCTGGGTGGACAACCCTAACGTGACATGGCGGGACATCGCAACGAAAGCAGCCAATGGCGAATTACGCTATGCGATGGCCGACCCCGCCTCGTCCAACTCAGGCTTCACCGCGTTGGTGGGCGTTGCCACGGCCTTGTCGGGTAGCAGCGATGCGTTGAGCGTCAAAGACATAGACCAGGCCCAACTCGGCGGCTTCTTCAAGGGCCAGCAACTGAGTGCCGGCAGTTCAGGCTGGCTGGTGGACGCTTTTGTGAAAGAACAAAACCGGCTCAACGGGATTATCAATTACGAATCTGTGTTGATGGCACTAAACAGGGATAAGCGGGTCGA
Organism: uncultured Methylococcaceae bacterium; assembly: GCA_903859815.1. GTDB lineage: Bacteria > Pseudomonadota > Gammaproteobacteria > Methylococcales > Methylococcaceae > Methylumidiphilus. Next base: position 23,611 of record CAIOOA010000117.1, read on the forward strand.
GGATAGTCTAGTGTTGATCTACCCAAAAGAAGGCATCATCACCGCCGATTACCCATTGATGCTCATCAACGGCGAAAAGCGCGAGGTTTACAACAAGCTGGTGGCCTATCTGACCTCGCCCGAGTTCCAGCAAAAAATGATGGAGCAGACCTTGCGCCGCCCCGTCATCCCACAAGTGAAGCTGAGCGCGGAGTTCGCCTCCCCGCTGCTGGTGGAACTGGCATTCCCCAATGATCTCGCCGCCATTGACAAGCTGCTGTTTTCATTTGAAGACAAACATCGGCGATCCTCCCATGCCTTCTTCGTGCTGGATGTGAGCGGGTCCATGGCGGGAGGGCGCATGAAATCCCTGCAAACGGCACTAAAAAACCTCACCGGCCAAGACCAAACGCTCAGTGGGCGCTTCAACCGTTTCCGAAACAGGGAAACCTTGACCTTCATTCCCTTCGATGACCAAGTTTATCCTGCAAAAAACTTCACCATTACCGATCCCGGTAGCCAAAGCGCGGACATGCAAGCCGTCCGCCAATTTGCCGACTCCTTGCAACCTTCGGGCACCACTGGCATTTACCAGGCTCTACAAACCGCCTATCATATGGCCCTAGAGGCGAGACACAAAGAACCCGACCGTTTTTACTCGATAGTGCTGATGACCGACGGGGAAAACAACGCGGGGATTTCCGCAGAAGGTTTCGCCCAGTACATCGCCTCACTACCCGCCCAAGACCAAGGCATTAAAACTTTCACTATCGTGTTTGGCGAGGCCAATCAAGATGCCATGAAACAATTGGCGGACATCACCGGCGGCTCCACTTTCGACGGCAGAAAGTCTTTAGGCCAAGCCTTCAAGGCGATTCGAGGATACCAATAGATGGGCTTCAATCGGCGCTTTTATCTTTTCCTATATAGTCCAGCCAACATCTTCGGCTGTTTTCTCGGGCTTATCGGCTTGGTGTTGTTCTTCGCCGGCTTGATTAAAATCTACTGGTTCGCCATCGTGGGCGGCTTGTATGCCCTTGGTTATCTGTTGGCTCCCGCCAATCGTCGGCTTGATCTGAAAATTGATGCGCAATTGGAGATGGCGGACATTCTGGAGGCTCTGGAGTCGCTGGCTAAAACGGTGCGCAAAAAGAAAGCGGCCAATGAAGTTGTTTTGTTAGTGGACAGCATTAAAGAATCCATCGTGGAAATACTGCCATCACTCACCAAACAACAAGGCGCTCTTTACGATACCCATGTGATTCGGCAAACCGCATTGGAATACTTGCCTGATATGCTGGAAAACTACCTAGCCCTCCCCCCTGCATTTGCCCGTTTGCATCCTGTCAAAGATGGCAAGACTGCTACGCAGATATTCATTGGGCAATTGGAACTATTGGATAAGGAAATGAAAAAACTGGCGGTGGACATACTCAAAAACGACACCGAGGCATTGATAATCCACGGCAATTTCCTGAGGGAGAAGTTCAAAGATTCTAGCCATGATTGGTTGGGTGTAGGGTAAACGCAGCAGAACTGCCCTAGAATTAACATCAGGTTGATCGGCATGAAATACACTAGGACTTTCAAAACCAATAACTATAATTTCAAGGATATCAAAACTTTGCTGGCTAAGGCATCGCCGTTGCGGTCGGCGGACGAACTGGCCGGGATTGCTTCCGTCTCGGAAATAGAGCGGGCCGTCGCCCAATGGGTGCTGGCCGATCTGCCATTGACCGAGTTTCTTGAAGAACTCTTGATTCCGCCAGAGGATGATGAAGTCAGCCGACTCATTTTAGAATCCCATGACCAGACCGCATTCGCCCAGATTTCGTCACTCACCGTGGGTGGCTTCCGTGAATGGCTGCTGAACGATGCCACTTCCGATGCCGATATTGCCGGAGTTCGCTGGGGGCTTACTCCGGAAATGACCGCTGCGGTATCCAAAATCATGCGCAATCAGGATTTGATCGCGGTGGCGAAACGTTGCGCGGTGACCACCCGGTTCCGTAATACCATCGGATTGCCAGGCCGAATCAGTACGCGGCTGCAACCCAACCACCCTACCGACGACCCCAAAGGCATCGCCGCCAGCGTGTTGGACGGTCTGCTTTATGGCAATGGTGATGCGGTCATTGGCATCAACCCGGCAACAGACAGTCCGAAAAACGTGGCGAACCTGCTCCGTCTGTTGGACGACATCATCGGTCAACATCAAATTCCTACCCAGTCCTGTGTGCTGGCCCACGTCACCACTACGCTGGAACTGATGCGCAGTGGTGCCCCGGTGGATTTGGTGTTTCAATCCATAGCCGGAACCGAAGCCGCCAATAAAAGTTTTGGCATCAATTTGGCCTTACTGGCCGAGGCTAAAGAAACAGCACTGGCCTTAGGGCGCGGGACGGTGGGCAACAACCTGATGTATTTTGAAACCGGCCAAGGCAGCGCGCTGTCAGCCAATGCCCATCATGGCATCGATGCGCAAACTTGCGAGGCACGGGCCTACGCCGTCGCCCGTGCCTTCTCGCCACTGCTGGTCAACACCGTGGTGGGCTTCATCGGACCGGAATATCTGTTCGACGGCAAACAAATCATTCGAGCCGGTTTGGAGGATCATTTTTGTGGGAAGCTGCTGGGACTGCCGATGGGCTGCGACGTGTGCTACACCAATCATGCCGAGGCTGACCAGAACGACATGGACAATCTGATGACCTTGCTGGCAGTGGCTGGCTGTACTTTCATCATGGGCATCCCTGGAGGCGATGACATTATGCTGGCTTATCAGACCACTTCTTTCCATGATGCGCTTTATCTGCGACGTGTTTTGGGCTTGCGGCCTGCCCCGGAATTCGAGGATTGGCTGGATCGGATGGGGATATTCGACGGAAACAACGCCTTGAGCCAGAGCATTGAACCGCCAAAGCTGTCCGGTGCCATCCGGCAATTGATGGGGAACTGAACATGGGCGACCCGTGGATGGAATTACGCCAATTCACCCAAGCGCGCATCGCCTTGGGCCGGGCTGGTCATGCCGTTCCCACCCAAGCGCTGTTGGATTTTCAATTGGCCCATGCAGAAGCTAGGGACGCTGTGCATTTCCCTTGGGACATCGATGCCTTTGCCGGGCAAGTGCATGATCTTGGTGAAGAAGCGGTTATCCTGAGTACGTCAGTTTCCAGCCGTAGCGAATATCTTCGTCGGCCCGACCTTGGGCGAGCCCTGACTGAAGCATCACGAACCCGCCTCAATAATTTACAGGCCAGCGCTGTGGATGTGGCGCTGATCGTCACCAATGGCCTGTCGTCAACCGCGGTCGAGCGGCATGGAATCCCATTGTTGCAAGCAATAGTGAAAGGCTTCAGGTCGCGGCAGATCAGCATCGCCCCGGTTGCCCTCGTCGCCAATGGACGAGTCGCTTTGGCGGACGAGATCGGCAGCGTCCTTGCCGCAAAGCTGGCGATTATCGTCGTCGGCGAGCGCCCCGGCCTCAGCGCCGCCGACAGCTTGGGGCTTTACCTGACCTTTGCGCCACGTCCGGGAAACACCGACGCGGAGCGGAATTGCATTTCCAACATCCGCCCGCCGGAAGGCTTCGGCTACGCGGAAGCCACCGCCAAACTGCTGTACCTGACCGGGGAAGCCCTGCGGCGTGGCAAATCTGGAGTGACGCTCAAGGATGATATGGATACCGAAAATTTAGTTCTTCAGACAATCATTGAATTGGATTGAAAGGCTTATGAAATTATGGTCATTGATTATCGTGAAATAGTCGGCCATAGGTTCTGTATGCGGGCGGAACAATCGATAGGCGAAGTAGTGCAGCTATTCGCGCATCATGACTTCGATTTCATGGCCGTATTGGATGGCACAACCGTGTTAGGGCTGTGTTCAAAAAGGGATCTGGGCATTTTGCTGGGTTCCAAATATGGCTTTTCCCTTTTTGCAAACCGCCCCATCCGCGACCATTTGCGTCCCAACCCGGTTTTCGTCAGGATTGATACCCCTATCCATGAAGTTTTCACGACCGTTTTCACCCGTGGAGAAGAAGCATTTTATGATGATGTCTTGCTGTTGGACTCGTCTGGCAGATTTCTTGGCCTCATTTTCACCCAAACCCTAATCAAACTGCAAAACCGCTTTCACTTGGATAACATTCGTCTGCTGGAGAAGCAGAGCAAGGAAATCAGCCGCAAGAATGAACAGATTGAAGCAGATTTGTGTTTGTCA
>CAIOOA010000118.1 GCA_903859815.1 uncultured Methylococcaceae bacterium
ACGGTAACTTGTCGGTTCATAAGTGTCTGATTAAACATGACTGGCAAATCCTAGTTTCACGTCCCTGTGACTGGATTCCTGCTTCCCGGCAGGAATGACGGGTTATACATCAACGCTTTGCCTCATAATGAGAATTGCTGCACGACTTCCGGCATGGCACAAAATGTTGCGGACGAGAATACAAATCCCGTCCGGCCTTGGTGGGCGAAGACAAAAGCCTAGGTGGGCGGTTCTTTAGAAATATAGGCAGGCCAATCCCACTGTTTTTTTTAACAACTTCGGAAGTATAAGCTATGGCAGAAACTATAACAGACTTGTGGCGATCAGTTCGCGAGGAAGATTTTGCAAATGGCGTGATAATCAATGACCAACCAGCACCTGGTGTGCCATTTCCCGATATCTACAAACGCACTTTGCCAAATTGAATGCATTAACCCGATGACGGTTACTGCATATAAAGGTGCGCTTGATAATTTGGCAAGAAGCGCCATCGCCCGATTAGTCCAGCTTGCCCATTGATTATCGTCCCCATCCAAAAGGAGAATAAACATGCCTGAAGTCAACGGAACAAGCTTGGCGATTGCCGTGGAGGCCGTCGATGCAAAAATCCAAAGTTTGCTACAAGAACTTGAAAATGCCAGCGAGGATGAAGTCACCGATATTGAGGATATTCTGTTATCCTACACCAAGGCCGCAAATGATCTACGAGAAGCTTACTTAATAGCATTTAACAAAAGTAGCAACTTGCCTCCCTATGAAGAATTAGTTGCTGCGGACAAGCAATAAATCAAGCCATAAATCAAGAGGAATTATATGTCTATTCATGTTTGTATGGGCGCGACGCTGATGTGCAGTTTTGGCGTAGCACCTAGTGTGCTAATGGTCCTTCCTAAAAATCGCACCCTGACCAGTGCTGTGCCTGCGGCGAATATCATGGATAATATCCCGTTGATGAATATACTTCCATTTGGTATGTGCATGTCATTGGCAAACCCTACGGTCGCTTCTGCGACATCCGCAGCGTTGGGCGTTCTCACCCCTATGCCTTGCGTACCGGTGACACCTGGGCCTTGGATACCGGGTTCGCCTACGGTCATGCTAGGCAATATGCCCGCATTGAACAACACCAGTAAATTAATGTGCGCTTATGCAGGTGTCATTTCAATCATCGTACCCGGTCAATTTACCGAAATGATTGCATAAAGTGCCTCGTAAAACCAGCAATTCTCATTTTTCATTCTCGCCCCCAAGCGCCTGCTCCAAAGCCATTAACTTAAGCCGTTCGTGGTGAGCCTGTCGAACCATGAGCGGCTTAAACGTCAATGATTTGGGTTTTTTCGTCCACCCTTCGGCAGGCTCTGGGCGAACGGAAAAATCGTTAAGTCAATGGCTTTGAATCGCCTGCAAGGGCAGCAATTCTCATTATGAGGCAAAGCGTCCCGTCATTCCTGCCGGGAAGCAGGAATCCAGTCACATGGACGTGAAACTTGGGTTCACTCACAGCGCTTAATCAAACACTTACGCAGCCGACCCGTTACCGTCCATGGCACTGGATTCCGGCAGTCCATGCCGGAATGACGGCTTCCACGCTAAAATGAGAATTGCTGCTGCACGGAGGCGCAGACCAATAAAGCTTAGGATTTCCCCTTAAGAAACTTACAATCAACCATTATCTGGCTTAAGTTCATAGACAAACGACAAGCGTGCCATTGATAATAGGTCAAAGATAATCTTCATTGAGTTTTGTTGTTATTTAACGTGTAATGCATTTAAAAACTCCGACCAATAAGCTTGGGATTTATAGCCATGCCTAAAACCCAAACCAATCGTATTGCCAAAGTCAAAACGGCACTCGGTGAAGATGTATTTTTATTTTATCAAATGACAGGGACGGAACAACTCAGCGGCTTGTTTGAGTATCAAATCGACATGCTCAGCGAAAAAGTTGACATCGACATGACCAAGATACTTGGCAAGGATTTGACCGTCAAGTTTGATTTGGGCGACGGCACATTTCGCTTTTTTAATGGCCTCGTGACTCGCTTTTCCCAATATGGCAGTTTAGGCGATTTGATTTTTTACCGGGCCATCTTACACCCTAAGCCTTGGTTGCTCACTCGGGCCTCCAACTGCCGAATCATGGAAACTGACAAATCGGTTCCAGACATCGTCAAAAAAATACTGGCAGATCATGGATACAGCGATATTGAAATGCATCTGGGCAGTTCCTACACCTATCCTACCCGGGAATATTGCGTACAGTATCGGGAAACCGACTTTAATTTCATCAGCCGGTTACTAGAGGAAGAGGGCATTCATTATTATTTTAAGCATTCTGAGGCTAAGCACACGATGGTGCTATGCGACTCAATCACCGGGCATGAAACGGCAACCGGCCATGAAAGCGGCGTTCCTTACTTCATCCCGGATAATAATGCGAATCGAGAGAAGCAGCATATCTATCAATGGGATTTGACGCAGGAAATTCAAACCGGCTCGTATAAATTGACCGACTTTGATTTTGAGAAACCCAAATCCAGCTTGCTTTCCAAATCCTCCATACCCGGCACTCATGCCGAGGCTAGTAAGGAAATGTACGACTATCCCGGAGGTTATATCCTCCATGATGATGGCACCCATTATGTAACGACACGGATGGAAGAAAGGCGCGCCGAATACGAGCGCATCCAAGCGAAAGGCAATGCCCGGGGTGTCGCCGTCGGCAATTTGTTTAAACTCACCGATTATCCACGAGAGGATCAAAATCGTGAATATTTGGTCATCTCATCGAATTTAAAAATACAAAATAACGAATACCTGAGCGGGTTGGCAGCAGGGACCATGGAGGAATTTGAATGCACTTATGTCGTCATGGATAGGCAAATTGATTATCGTCCGCCTAATACCACCTCTAAACCCATTGTTCAAGGGCCGCAAACCGCTATCGTCGTCGGCAAGTCTGGCGAGGAAATTTTCACCGATAAATATGGTCGCGTAAAAGTCCAGTTCCACTGGGATATTAAAGGCCAGAATGATGAGAAAAGTTCCTGCTGGGTTCGGGTCTCCCAAGCTTGGGCGGGGAATAAATGGGGGAGCATCCACATCCCACGGATCGGGCAGGAAGTCATTGTTGACTTTTTGGAGGGCAACCCGGACCGCCCCATCATTACCGGACGGGTGTACAACGCCAATCAAATGCCCCCTTATACGTTGCCCGACAACAAAACCCAAAGCGGCATAAAATCGCGCAGCAGCAAGGAAGGCGGCGGCGAAAATGCCAACGAAATCTGCTTTGAGGATAAGAAAGGCGAAGAAAAGCTAAGCATCCATGCCGAAAAAGACTACGAGCTTGTGGTCGAAAACAATGACACCCAAACCATCGGTTTCGACACCAAAAAAGACGGTAACCAGACCGTTAAAATTTATAATGATCGCACCGTGAGCCTAGACCAAGGCAACGATACCCTGACGGTCAAAAAAGGCAACCGCGAGGTTTCAATCGACCAAGGCAACGCCACGCTGACCGTAAAAACCGGCAAACGGACGAACACGATCCAAGGCGACGACACCCTGACCGTCAAGCAGGGCAACCGGGTTAGCTCAGTCGATATGGGCAATGACACCCTGACCGTCAAACAGGGGAACCGCAACATTGAAATCAAAATGGGCAATGACAGCTTGAAACTTGGCATGGGCAATTTGACCACCAAGCTTGATTTGGGCAAAGTTTCCGAAGAAGCCATGCAAAGCATCGAAATGAAGGTCGGTCAAAACAGCATTAAGATTGACCAGATGGGCATCACCATCAAAGGCATGATGATTAGCATCGAAGGCCAAGTCAAGGTCGATGTCAAGGGCGTGATGACAACAATCAATGGGGATGCCATGCTGACCTTGAAAGGCGGCATGACGATGATCAACTAATCGCGGGAAGATCAAGCCAATGACTGAAAAAGTTTATAAAAAACTCCCGCCCGTGCCGGCCGAAACCGTTTGCATGGATATTGACATGAGCGACGAGGCCAAAGCTTTGCTCAAGCCGAATTTGCCTTCCTGCCAATATCTGGAATTGTTGATTACCGGCCAGTATTTCATTGACGCGGTGCGTTTTCTAGCTCGTGCGCTACCCAAGCGGGAAGCAACCTGGTGGGCCTGCCTGGCCGTGCGCCGGTTTTTACAACAGGACCCCAAAGCAGAGATAATCAAAGCATTGGAAACCGCCGAGGCATGGGTTTACAAGCCCTCGGAAGAAAACCGACAGCATTGCCAGACTGCGGCGGCGGCCGCCGGTTACCATCATCCCGCCAGTTGGGCGGCCATGGGAGGGTTTTGGAGTGCGGGCAGCCTTGCCCCGCCCGAAATACCGCCAGTGCCGCCGGCGGAAAACCTGACCAGCAAGGCGGTCGCGGGCGCGGTGATGCTCTCCACGGTGCTGGCCGAACCGGAAAAGGCACCGGAAAAATACCGCCTACTATTGACGCTAGGGATTGATATTGCTTGTGGGGGGGATGGGAGGAAGGTTTGAACTGATCGGTGCGTGATGCGCATCTTAGTACTTTAGGTAATCCTCAAATGGACAGAATGCGGTATGTATCAAGAAAAACTACAGCAATTTGAGAATGTGGAGAATTTGGCCGGCAAAGCATGGGAACATGCCGTCGCCATTGATGTATTGAGTAATACCAGCATAAAAGATTGCTCAATTCATTGTTTCCATTATCAACAGATGTTAGAGCTATTCTTTAAGCATCTACTGGAAACCAAAAGTAAATTCGGTGCCTACAGCAAGACGCATAAACTGCAAAAACTGTTAGAGGAAGTCATTGCCAACACGGAGTTTAGGACGAACAAGAACCAATATTTAATGGCATTGCAAGTCATCACCGTGTGCGCGGAAGAATACCGATACAACTTTCTGATTGATTGTGAAGGCTATCATCAGAGTGTTAAGATTTGTGATGTGTTGTTAGATGAATTGCTTGGTTTTGAGAATGCTGGAATATTAACTGATCGTTAATTGTTGACTGCATATAAGCAAAAAGCAAGACCTGACCCCGTTCTTCACTACTTGGCTAGATAATGTAGAAAGTTGCCGACTCGTCTTATCCCATTCGGCGGATCACATCCCTGTATCCGCCTTACGGCCTTACCACGTTCTACTCAGTTTATACTAGAAAGGGCAATGATATGAATATATATAGAAACTTACATGCGAAATTGCAGCCCAGTAAAGATGATGTCTCACATTTTAGTAAGTCACTCGGTGGTAAAGTGCGCAAAGCCGCCACTTTATGCAAATGGACCACTCTGGAAAACATGCGTGAAATTACTGATACATTTTACGATGCGCTTGTTTACCACGGTTGGCAATGGACGCCAGGCAAATCTTGTGGAAGTTTGGAATCCGCAGCTAAGTTACTCGACGGTGAAATGGTTAATGCTGAATGTCAGGTGGTTGCAAATGCTTTTGTGATGCTGCTCACCCTGCCTGAGCCTTATGGATTTGGGGCGCAGGCAAAAAAAGTAACTTACAGTGGTATAGATACTTTGATCGGAACTGATAAGGGCAGACCAACTAACAGCGATTCGAAACGAGAGATAAAAAATGTTACAAAGGGTTTCGTCTCACGGCATCCATTAGAAGGTATACATAATCTTATGCCGAATGTATGGGATCACACCCTTGGTCGGCTTACCAATTTATATAGTTGGTCAGATCACAAAGTAGTGGAGATTAATGGAATATATTGGGACGCTTGTTACAATACCTCATATAGTCTTAAGAATGAAATGGCGGTTGCGCTTATATTGGGTAGCAATATTTCAACTATAAAAGTCCCTGTTGAGCAATGGCAAGAGCTAGTTACTGAAGATAAATTTTTAATTAGAAATGGTGGTCAAATTACATATCTTCGGTCAACAACACCAAATACTGTACCCTTCCAAGCGAAGGCAAGATTTGTTGTACCATATTATGAATCTATTTATGGCGATGAAACTGCCGAAATTAAAATCGACCCAATCGCTTGGTAACATGCATGCGAAAGATGAATTGTGATATGGCGTATTTACATAACGAGGGCGATAGGGTGCGGCGAATAACGAACCGCACCATTCGCGTCCCTCGATTGATGCGAGGCCGTAGGCGGAATAATGGACGGGATTCCGCCGAATGATGGGACGATCTAGCCGGGTAGGTCGGGCAACGTCTTTTTGTTGCCCGACATTCGGCCCTGGCATTCGGGATTCGTCGGGCGCGATGAAGCTGCGCCCGACCTACGGTGAATGGCATTGCCCGTTGCCCCGTAGCCGGGTAGACATACGGGATTCTGACATTCGGCATTCGTCGGACGCGATAATAACGCGCCCGACCTACATTGGGGTATATTTGATATGCAATACCGCCGCGCCAAAACGCCGGGCGCCACTTATTTTTTCACGGTGGTGACTTTCCGGCGACGCAAAATCCTCTGCGAACCGGACAATCGGGCATTATTGCGCAGGGCTTTCCGTTTAATGAAATCGTGGCATCCATTCGCTATTGATGCGTTTGTGCTGTTGCCTGATCATTTGCATTGCCTATGGACTTTGCCACCGGGTGACAAGGATTATTCACTGCGTTGGAATGGGATAAAAGGGCATGTTTCCCGCTATTGTGGGGATCATTACAAAATCCCGGCTTCGGCATCGCAACAACGCAAACGGGCGCAAACATTCTGGCAACCGCGCTTTTGGGAGCATCAAATCCGCGACGAACGGGATTACCAAAACCATTGCGTTTACATTCATTGGAATCCGGTCAAGCATGAGCTTGTTTCGTGCGTTCAAGATTGGCCTTACTCAAGCTTTCACCGTTTTGTGCGCTTGGGCATTTATCCGCTCAACTGGGCTGGTAATCCAGAAGGCTTTGCCGATGAAGATTACGGCGAATAATGGGTAGGTCGGGCAACATCTTTTCGTTGCCCGACATACGGGGTTTGTCGGGCGCGATAAAGCCGCGCCCGACCTACCCCTTTTTCTTTATACTTTGAGGCTCAATTGTGGACAGTAACGCAGCCAAAATGAAACTTTTAACCGACCCGGATTATTTTCTTAAATATTATCCTGTCAAATGCGAGGGTTCGGCGGTCCCCAATCCTAATGGTGTCAATTTACTTCAATATTACATCAACAAGCAAGGCGTCGGCGAAGCCCGCTTTCCTAACGAAAAACTGGGCCACAAAGGTGCCACTAGGCCAGGCAGCATATCGGGTTACAAACACGAAATATCGAGTTTCATACTGAATCCTCGTACAAGCGCGGGTAGCGCAATCATTGCAGCTCACGTCGTTCCGATGGTTAATTATAATTCAACCGATTTCGGTTGCCCCAATTTGAACGCTAATATCGCTGCCATGGATCACTATACCCTTGATAATACGGGCGATGGTTTAATGGTCACTGGAGAGCTATCGGGCTGTTGTTTTTGCTGGCTGCTACATGGGCATGAGTTATGGTGTGTCCATGTACGACCAATTGCAGGAATATCATCCGAGAGTTTACAAGCCCAGCTAAATGCGACTGGACGTTTTAATAATGATCTTACGGCACTGAATACCTATGGTAAAAATGATTATAATAATCAAAATGCGAGCGTTATAGGCGTTAGGAGTGGCGGGGTTTGGAAAATCTACGCCCAAACAAGCAACGATTTGTTTAGGACTATTTCCGGTGCATACAGGCTTTACCCTGATAGAATTAGATTATAAAGGCCGTAAAGCGGAACGATGGATAACTTCCGAATCGCGGCGGGGTTTGTAACCCCCCTGCTAAGCCGGGTAGGTCGGGCAACGTCTTTTTGTTGCCCGACATTTGGATTTGTCGGGCAACGGTGAAGCTGTTGCCCGACCTACGGAACTCCCGGAGCCGAAAAGATCAAAGGCCGCGAACAAACTTACCGCATCCGGGATTGCGCACGGCGTTCCGTTTAATGAATTGGAATCCGGTCAAGCATGGGCTTGTATCCTGTGTTAAAGATTGACCTTACTCAAGCTTTCACCGTTTTGTGCGCTTGGGCATTTATCCGCCCGACTGGGCTGGTAATCCAGAAGGCTTTGCCGATGAAGATTACGGCGAATAATGGGTAGGTCGGGCAACGGTGAAGCTGTTGCCCGATCTACGGAACTATTGCGCCTACGGTCTTGACTCCGTTCTTTCCTTTTTGTAGATTAAAATCATTTATTGAGGTTAGTTATGAGTTTAGAAACTGCCAATAAAGGGGCCTCTGTAGTTAGGATTGCGCATGATTGGACTTCGCTTCTTGAGATATTAGCGTTTTCAATTCATCCTGGAACATCGGAAAATGTAAGTTCTATGTGCTTATTTAATTCTACGGTCTTAATTACCTCTCAGGCTAATCTAGAATTCAACGGCATAGACCAAAATACACTCAAAACAAAACTTGATGAATTACAATGGCTGACGTTATCCCGTCTTGATCAGAATAAAAAGATTGAAGACTGGTGGGTAAATCATTGCGTTATATCCACAACAATCGGTAACAAATATACTGCTACAGGTCAGCAAAGAACCAAAAAAACGATAAGTCAAGCTAATCAAAAAATCAATCTGCTTAAAGCGAATATATACATACCCATGATGGAAAGATTATTTAGTGAAGATGAACTTTTAACAGCCCCTTCTATCAAAAAGTTGCGTGACACTATAATGGAAACAGTGGTCGTTCTCAATAAAGATATATTTGATATTGCACCTGAATTAACAGGATTTCATGGTGAATCGCGCATTCTTCGTTATCTTTTCATCGAATGGGCAAGACATTTCATTTTTACAAACTCCGAGAACTTATCAGATAAAGTACGAACTAGAGTAGTTAAAAGCCGAGGCGACTCAACTACAGACGCAAAAAACGCAAGAGTTGAATTGATCCAGTCGATGGAGAAGAAGTTCATAAAGCGCATTAAACAGTGGTCATTGAAATTTGGGTCCAGCCAGGCGACCTGTGTTGATTGCTCGAAGGCACTTGATATTTGCGGTGCTGCCCATGGTCCAGCAGGTAACCAAAGCCCTCAATGGCGCGATCCTCTCGACTTTAGTGGTGTACAGACTAGTTCTAGAATTAAAGCAGTTTATCGGCATCATGCTCTCAACTTCGCACTCAAAAATTTCGACGATTGGGAACCAATGGAAGATGGCGATTTGGACCTATCTGAAAGTATGGATTATTGAAACGAAGCTGGGTAGACATAAGGGATTCGTCGGGCGCGGATCTTTGCGCCCGACATTCGGATTTGTCGGGCAACGGTGAAGCTGTTGCCCGACCTACGGAACGTGGCAATTTTTCAGAAACTCTCAATCTACCAATTACTAGGCATCAGACGATAGGTTTAGCGTTTGACCGCTCCAACCTAGTGCCTGATAATGGCGGGAAGGAAAAACTCTTCATCGTGTATTATTGTTTGTCGAAGGAATTTATGACGCTTCATTGGCTAAGCCCTCATCAGCCAAAAAACTTCGAAGGCAATAGGCAAGAATGGACCTCTTTTTCTGGTCATTTCCTCAGACCCCTTTGTCTTCGTTGAATCGCTATCATGAAAAATAAATCAATTGGTTTTAAACCGTCCCGAACTCTTTTATCTTCAATGATTTTGCTTGCCATGGCTGGAAATGCCGAGGCTGAATTGTTTACGTCCGAATGGATTGGTGAAGGTACTAGTAATTGGTCTAATACTACTTGGTCATCGCTTGCATCAGGGGATAGTTTTCCTAACAATACTCAATTCAATACTTATAACGTTATCCAGTCAAATTACGGGCCACTGACTATGGATTCTGCTGTTGGTTCTGTCACACTCGATAGTCTCAGTGTTACGGAGGGTGCAGCCCTTAGCATCGACACAATTGCCATCATCGGTACACTTACCAACGATGCGACTATGGTATTGAATTCTAACGCTGTTTTAAATCTAAATTCAAATTCTGTAAACTCAGGTTATATGAGTGTAAATCCAACAGCAACACTCAATCTTAATAGTAATTTAGATCAAAGTCAGGGTGGGGAAATTCGGGTTTCTGGAGGTTTAGGCATCAATTTGAATGGTTCAACGGTCACGGGCGGTTGGTTGATAACAGAAACAGGTGGTGGCATCAATGTTGCCAAGGGTAATTCAACACTGGATGGAGTAACGGTGTTTAATAATTATCATAGTTCAGGTAATGGAATTAACATAGAATCCACGGGGCAACTTGAATTCAAGGGCGGTAATGGTGCGTTGGATACGGGAGATATCAAAAATGATGGCAAATTGATCTTCAATCGTTCGGATGACATGAGCTTTGCAGGGGGTATTTCCGGGGTCGGTACATTCGACAAGCAAGCCGTTAATACGTTGACGCTGTCTGGTATAAACACTTACACCGGGCAAACGGCGGTCAATGCTGGCAGGCTTGCGTTGGACGGCGGTGCAGCCATAGCTGATTCGGGTGCGGTTAATGTGGCAGGGGGGGCTACTCTGGAAATCCTAGCTAGCGAAACCATCGGCTCGTTGAGCGGGGCAGCGGGAAGCCAAGTTACCTTGAATGCCAATATCTTGACCACGGGCGATGCCAGTGACACCACTTTTGCGGGAGTGATTAGCGGCACGGGCGGACTGGTCAAGCAAGGCACTGGCACATTCATTTTAACTGGTGCAAATACTTACAGCGGAGGAACGACCGTTTCAGCAGGGGCATTGCAAGGCGACACCACCAGTTTGCAGGGCAATATCACCAACAACAACGCCACCGTCTTATTCAATCAAGCCACCGACGGAACCTATGCCGGAATTCTTTCGGGAACCGGCAGCTTGACCAAGCAAGGCGTGGGTATGCTGACCCTGACTGGGGCTAACACCTACATTGGCGGCACGACCGTTTCGGCAGGAACGCTGTGGGTCGACACCACCAGCTTGCAGGGCAATATCACCAACAACGCCACCGTCTTATTCAGTCAAGCCACCGACGGAACCTATGCAGGCATCTTGTCGGGGACTGGCGTATTAGTTAAGAGCGGCGTGGGTGTTTTGACCTTAACGGG
>CAIOOA010000119.1 GCA_903859815.1 uncultured Methylococcaceae bacterium
AGAGAGAAGGGGGCAGAGCCTTTTTCGTCAAGCAATTCCAATACTTTCCCGCCGCCCCTCGCCACACACGTGAGCGGGTCTTCAGCGATCAACACTGGCAAGCCCGTCTCCTCGGCGATCAAACGGTCGATGTCCTTCAGCAAGGCGCCGCCTCCGGTGAGGATGATGCCACCCTCGGCTACATCCGCGCCCAAGTCGGGCGGAGTTTGCTCCAATGCCAGTTTGACCGCTTGCACGATGCCGGCCAAAGGTTCCTGCAAGGCTTCAAGAATCTCGTTGCTATTCAGCACAAAACTGCGAGGAACCCCTTCCGACAGATTACGGCCACGGACTTCGATTTCCATGACTTCACTGCCGGGATAAGCCGTGCCGATGGTGTGTTTGATGCGTTCTGCCGTTGCCTCGCCAATCAAGGTGCCAAAATTGCGGCGGACATAATTCATGATGGCCTCGTCCAAGCGGTCACCGCCGATACGGACCGAGGCGGAATACACGATGCCGTTCAATGAAATCACCGCCACTTCCGAGGTCCCACCGCCGATGTCGATCACCATGGAGCCACGAGGTTCGTCCACTGGCAGTCCAGCACCGATACCGGCCGCCATGGGTTCTTCGATCAAATAAACCTCGCGGGCACCTGCGCTGGCGGCTGATTCCTTGATGGCGCGACGCTCAACCTGCGTAGACCCGCAAGGGACGCAGATCAACACACGGGGACTGGGCTTGAACAATCGGGACTCGCCCTTATGCACTTTTTCGATAAAGTACTTGAGCATTTTCTCGGTGACGGTGAAATCGGCGATGACGCCGTCTTTCAAAGGGCGGACTGCGGTGATATTGCCCGGAGTCCTGCCTAGCATCGACTTTGCTGCCGCTCCGACGGCTGCGACAACCCTTGAACCCCTTGCCCTGTCCTCGCGGATGGCAACCACGGAAGGCTCGTTTAAAACGATGCCTTGACCGCGAATATAGATCAGCGTATTAGCCGTGCCCAAGTCTATGGACATATCATCGGAAAGAAACCCGCGAAGGCGCTTTAACATGTGTGTAGAATCCCGTGAAAATTGTTTTAATGTAACAAGTGGGTGGGTGTTAGGGCAAGATGGGTTATGATATTTCTATTATGAAATGAACACTAGAGGAAGAGAAATGTCCTTATCCACCGCAGAGGTCAATAAAATTGCCTGGCTTGGTCGCATTGCCATTGACGAAGACAAAATCGAGGCTTATGCCCGTGATTTGTCAGGAATCCTCGATTTTGTCGAGCAAATGAGCGCACTGGACACCAGCGCCGTCACCCCCATGGCCCATCCTATGGACCAAGCCCAACGCTTGCGCCCTGACCAAGTGACCGAGGTAGATCAGCGCGAATTATTCCAAGCCAACGCACCCTTGGTCGAAGCAGGTTTGTATCTTGTGCCAAAAGTCATTGAATAAATATCTGAAAAACTTAAGTTTGAGACCGAAAAGATGCACAATAATACCATAGCCGAACTGGCCCAAGGACTGCAACAGAAGCAGTTTAGCAGCCTTGAGTTGACCACTCATTTTTTAAATAGAATACAAGAACATAATAAACAGTTAAATGCTTTCGTCACGGTGACGGACGAATTGGCATTGGCACAAGCCAAGCTGGCCGATGCGCGGATTGCAGCGGGTGACTGTCAACCGCTCACCGGCGTACCCATAGGCCAGAAGGATATATTCTGCACACTCGGTGTCCGCACCAGTTGCGGCTCGAAAATGCTGGATAAATTCATCGCCCCTTACAACGCCACCGTCGTCGAACGCTACAACCAAGCCGGCGCGGTCATGTTGGGTAAGCTTAACATGGATGAGTTTGCCATGGGCTCTTCCAATGAAACAAGCTATTACGGCCCAGTCAAAAATCCTTGGGATGTGGGTACTGTTCCCGGTGGCTCGTCCGGTGGCTCGGCTGCGGCTGTCGCATCCCGTTTGGCCCCCGGTGCAACTGGCACTGACACCGGGGGTTCGATTCGCCAACCTGCCGCCTTTTGCGGCATTACCGGCTTGAAACCCACTTACGGGCTGGTGTCACGCTGGGGCATGATTGCTTTTGCATCCAGCCTGGACCAAGGTGGGCCGATGGCCCGCACTGCCGAAGATTGCGCCTTGATGCTGCAAACCATGGCCGGGTTTGATGAAAAAGACTCCACCAGTGTCAATCGCCCGGTTCCCGATTTTACCGCGACCTTGAATGACAGTTTGAAAGGTTTGCGCATAGGCTTGCCCAAGGAATTCTTTGGCGAAGGTCTTGACCCGGAAATAGCCAAACTCATCCAAGCAGCGGTTGCCGAATATGAAAAATTGGGCGCTATCGTCAAGGAAGTCTCTTTGCCCAATATGAATCTGTCCGGCCCGGCTTATTATGTCGTCGCCCCGGCGGAATGTTCGTCGAATCTGGCGCGTTTTGATGGGGTGCGTTACGGGCATCGGTGCGAAAACCCCAAGGATTTGCACGATCTTTACACCCGCTCGCGGGGTGAAGGCTTTGGCGATGAAGTCAAACGCCGCATATTGATAGGCACTTATGTGCTATCCGCCGGTTATTACGATGCCTATTATCTGAAAGCGCAGAAAATCCGCCGGCTGATCAGCGATGATTTCAAGCGCGCATTTGAAGAAGTCGATGTCATCATGGGGCCAACCTCGCCCTCCGTCGCTTTCCGCTTCGGCGAAAAAAGTGCAGACCCTATCGCGATGTATTTGTCCGACATTTATACCATCGCCGTCAACTTGGCCGGACTTCCCGGCATGTCCTTGCCGGTTGGGTTTTCTAATAACCTCCCAGTCGGGATGCAGATCATTGGCAATTACTTCTCCGAAAGCCATTTGTTGAACATAGCTCACCAATATCAACAAGTGACTGGGTGGCATAAACAAGCTCCTGCGGGGTTTTGATACGCGGAGCGAGATGACTTTCTTCGTAGCTCTCTGGTTTGTCGGCAAACTTATCTACGAATTTTACAGGTGTCTTTTTTTATTTTCCTCCCCCAAAGGGCAAAGGTATCCTAACAATTCCTTATGCCTTTGCGGGGGAGGGATTTAGGGCAATACTGTTGAATTATGGCAATTGCAGCCTGTTCCCCGAGCGAAGTCGAGGGGAAAAGACTTAAGTGAATAAGCTGGCTTCGACTCTTCTAACTTCTGATACGAAATAATATTTCTCGGGCTATTTTACAATGATTTATTCTGACAGACCTGAATACGAAGACGCTGAACGTAAACCCCTGCTAAAGTTTGTCCCGTCAACGGCTGAAAAAATTCTTGACGTGGGCTGTCATCGTGGTGGTTTTGGAATGTCAATAAAAGCCATGCGCCCCGCAGAGATTTGGGGGGTTGAACCAGACAGGGATGCCGCAGAAGTAGCGATTAAGCGCCTTGACCATGTGATAATCGACTATTTTTGTGCCGAGAATCCAATTCCCGATAGATATTTTGATTTAATCACTTTTAATGATTCCCTTGAACACATGCCGGACCCAGTGCAAGCACTTAATCTTGCAAAGACAAAACTTAAGCCAGATGGACGTATTCATTGCTGTGTACCAAACATGCGGCAAATCGATAATCTTGAACACTTGATTATTGACAAAGATTGGTGCTATGAAGACCAAGGAATCCGTGACCGGACACATCTTCGTTTTTTTACTGAGAAGAGTATTGTTCGCCTGTTCCATGAAACAGGTTTTACAGTTATTCAAACCATTGGAATAAACGAGTCATGGTGGAACTCTGAAAAATTGTTTAGAAGAATAATTTTTCGCTTATTTCCAAAGTATACCTACGACATGCGATATACTCAGTTTCTTGTTATCGCCAAACCTTGATATTACTTTTAGCCTAGTGTGCTGTAAACAATTTCTTATTAGCTAACCATAGACAGCGAGTAGATTAAACTTGCCATAGACTATTTAAAAATACATAGCAATAAATAAAATGACAGATATCAATAGGCAGATGGCAAAAGGCGCGATTTGGATGGTTTTGTTCAAATTGTTGGAGAGATTCATTGGACTTATCAGCACTGTTATTTTAGCTAGGCTACTTCATCCTGCGGATTTTGGACTCGTTGCCATAGCCACCTCCCTCATTGCCATCATTGAGTTGTTAGGTGCTTTCAACTTTGATGTTGCACTCATTCAAAATACCCAGTCAAATCGTTCTCACTATGATACTGCTTGGACGTTTAATGTTTTTTATGGCATTTTTAGTGCCGCTATTTTGGTGGCCATTTCTTGGAGTGCTGCCGACTTCTACAACGATTTCCGTCTACAGCCCATCATTAGTTGCTTGGCTTTAGCCAGTATGGTAGCTGGGTTTGAAAACATTGGAGTCGTTGCATTTAGGAAGAACATGCGTTTTGATCAGGAATTCAAATTCCTCATATCAAAAAAACTGATCTCATTCACAGTGACTCTTACCTGTGCATGGTTTGTTAGAAGCTACTGGGCCTTGATTGCAGGAATGCTGACAGGTCGTGTGGCCGGGGTAGTGATAAGTTATATTTCTCAACCTTATCGGCCCCAAATATGCTTATCAGCTAAAAATGAATTATTTCGATTTTCACGATGGCTAATATTCAATAATGTTCTGTTTTTTCTTATGCATCGTTCAGCAGATTTCATTATTGGAAAACTTGCAGGTCCTAGTGGCTTAGGAATATATAATATTTCCTATGAAATTTCGAATTTACCAACGACGGAATTGGTGGCACCCATTAATCGAGCTGTCTTTCCTGGTTATTCAAAAATAGGTGGGGATTTAGTTGCGCTAAGGAAAAGCTTTTTGGATGTTACCGCCATGATTGCCATTTTAGCCGTACCTGCTGGTATTGGGCTTGCGGCAGTTGCAAGCCCTCTTGTTGCAGTCATGTTAGGTGATAAATGGACTGAAACCGTTCCGCTCATTGAAATTCTCGCTTTTTATGGAGTCATTGGTGCTTTGCAAACCAACATAGGCTCAGTATTTATTGCCATGGGAAAGCCAAAGCTTCTCACTTTCGCTGCTGCAATTTATGTCTCGTTCTTATTGCCATTGTTGTACATGGGTATTAAATTATACGGTGTAACCGGAGCCGCATGGGGTTTTCTAATTACGGCAATCATTAACATGCCTATCACTATTATAATAACCGCCTATAGCATAGATTTATCTATAATTAGTTATATCATCGCTGTTTGGCGTCCAATATTATCTTCAGCTATAATGTTTTTTCTAATTCGTAATATTATAGATAAATTAGATCAAATTTGTTTGCAGCCCCCCAAAATAATCATACTGTTAGTTTCTGTTTTGATAGGAGTAATAATCTATATTACTATTTTATTATCCCTCTGGCTTTTATCCGGTAAACCTACTGGTGCCGAGAAGCAATTATTAGATAAACTCAAAACGAAAATTATAAAATTTCTTTAGAAAAATTTATTGAGAGGAAGATTCGCTGAGAAGAATCAAATTGGAATGACGGATACTATTTCAAGGTGTGTTTCTATGCGGATAGGAAGGGACCAAAACATTTGCCCGTTGTACAATCGGTGTTCCTGCTTGTCGTGCTTTCCAAAGATCATAAGCGGCTTGTTGGGCAAGCCATACATCCGCCCGACCGCCATTCTCCACGCCTAGCCAGCCTTCCAAACGTAAAGCCAACCCGGTGATATGGCGGCACGCCCGTTCAATACTCTAGACAATGCAGCCCGAGTGACATTCAGTTGCGCGGCGGCTGCGGTGACGTTCAAGCCCAAGGCGGGCAAAATGTCTTCGCGTAAGGTTTCGCCGGGGTGGGGTGGATTGTGCATTGTCATGGTGTTTGCCTCTAATGGTAATCTTGATAGTCAACAAGTACGGCATCTTCGCCTTCAAAAGTGAATGTATAGCCTAACGTTTCGGATGGCAAGGTACAGATAAAGGCAAGCATTGAGTTCCATAATTTGTCCTGTCGTCCATTGAAGTGTACTGGCTTGGGGTAAAATAGCCAGATGGTAAGACACAAATCCTATGTCCGATTGTTTTATTGTGGAGCCAAGCCTATGAAAATTGAATCCATTGAACAACAAACACCCAAGTCGATCATTCACAGCATAGTGGATGCGCAACCTGACGATGCTAGTTTTGACGAAATCCTACGAGAACTGGCATTCAATCGCATGGTGGAAAAGGTATTGGCCGATTCGCGGGCGGGTCGTGTCGTCAGCGAGGAAGATGCGCTGAGGAGAATCAAATCATGGGGGAGGTAAAGTATTATTATATGGACTTTATCGTATCGCTTATTGATGCCGTCACGATAGCCAAGTTATCGAAATTCTTGGTGTATTCCATGGGTCAATGGAAATAGACCGCTTTTTTGAATAATCTCATAGCCTAGCCAACAACTTCCAAGCCTTAACCATCAAGGAGCCTACACAAGTGTCGGAACTCGCCTTACGCCTGATTGAAGAAAACAAGAAAACCCGCGCCAAGTTTTTGGATTTGGGGAATTGCGGGTTGACCGAAGTGCCCGTGGAGATCGGGGAGTTGGTCTGGTTGGAGGGGTTGTCGTTCTCAACCGAGTATTTGGAAGAAGATAAAGATAAACAAACCCAAAATAGCGAATTTGAAAATAACATTAAATGGTTAGTGCTGCCGAGTTCATTTAGTAGTTCTTCCTGTGATAGATCGACGACAAATAATCCTTTTGCTAGTCTTAAATCTCTAAAAAAGCTTTGGCTTAGTGCTAGTTTGGAAAATACTTTTGAATTAGATGACCTCAGTCCGATTGCTGGATTGGTAAATTTACAAGAACTTTATATTAGTAGAACTAAAGTTTGTGATCTTTCACCACTAATTGAAATCCAAGGTTTGAGAATACTTGATATTTCATATACTATGGTATCAAATTTGTATCCTTTATCAAAATTAAGTGCCATTAAACAAATTAATGCAACTAGATCGAAAGTATCAGATATTTATCCTTTAATTAAACTAATTAAAGGTGGAATTATTGTTGAATGGGGTGATGAGGCAAAAGCTAAGGAGTGTATATGTGTGGCGAATTGTCCTCTTATCAACCCACCTGCCGAAGTTATCAAGCAGGGCAATGACGCCATCCTGAATTTTTTCAAGGAAAAGGATGTTCAAGGAATCGATCATTTGTATGAAGCCAAATTGTTAATTGTAGGCGAGGGCGGGGCTGGAAAGACAAGTTTACTAAGGCGTCTTTATCAACCTGAAAAACCAATGCCAAAAGTAGCCGAAACTACCAAGGGAATTGATATTTATCGCCATGAATTTATAGCTACAGAAGGCAGGAATTTTCGCCTAAATGTATGGGATTTCGGCGGACAAGAAATTTATCATGCCACTCACCAGTTTTTTCTGACTAAGCGTTCTTTATATGTGTTGTTGGATGACACGCGAAAGGATCATAAAACCGTTCAAGATAAGGAATTCAAATATTGGTTGGAAGTGGTAGATCAACTGTCAGAACATAGCCCAGTATTGATTTTTCAAAACGAGAAAGGCGGACGTAGCAAGACAATCGATGAAGCGGGTATTAAAGGTCATTTTAGCAATGTCAAGGATGTGTTTAAGGGCAACCTCGAACTCAATAATTCCGCAGACAAATTAAGGCAAGCATTGGAATATTATGCCAACCAACTTCCTCATATCGGCGAAGAACTGCCCAAGCTGTGGGTTGCCATTCGTGCCGATATAGAAACTTTAGCCAAACATAAACCCTATATTTCTCAACAAGAATACTTCGAATTATACAGCCAACATTTGCCGTTTGACCGCACCAAAGCTCTGCATCTGAGCCGTTACTTTCATGATTTGGGCGTTTTTCTGCATTTCCAAGATGATTGGCTACTGGCAAAAACAGTCATATTGCAAAACACTTGGGCCACGGAAGCAGTGTTCAAGATGTTGGATGATGAAACTGTCAAAAAAGCCTTGGGCCGTTTCACGCTACAAGATTGTCAGCGGGTGTGGCAGGATTCGGTCTATGCCGACATGCACCCTGAATTATTGGCGTTGATGCAGAAATTTGAACTCTGTTACCCTCTGCAAGATGCCAAGACTAAGACTTGGTTGGCAACGCAACTGTTGCCGCCTTCCAAACCTATAGAGTTGGCTAAATGGGAACAACCCGGCGATTTAGTGTTACGCTACCGCTATGAATTCATGCCTAAAGGACTGATTAGCCGTTTGATGGTTCGTAAGCATCGCTTTGTGCCACAACCCGATTTAGGTTGGGTGACAGGAGTGTTGTTTGAGCGGGATGGCAGTCAAGTCTTGGTCGAGATACCGCCCAAAGGCGGGGAAATCGCCATGCGTGCGCGTGGTTCTGAGCGTAAGGAGTTACTAACCGTCATTTCCGATGATTTGGATGCATTGAATAGCAGTTTTTTTGGATTAAAAGTGGATAAATTGGTTCCTTGTATCTGCACTGAATGTTGTTCACTGTTCAACCCTGAATATTTTGAGCAAACTCGACTATTGAATCGCAAAAGAGATGGTAGGCTGGAAGTTGAATGCCCCAGAAGTTACGAAAAGGTTAACGTATTAGAGTTATTGGAGGGTGTACGTGAAATAAAGTTGCCTAACTGGGCAATCGATCATATTCAAGTAAAAAACCAGAGATATTCAAAAAATCGAGCTTTTCTATATTCTATAAATGATAAAATTGCTGAGCAAATAAGATTACTATTGCAATCTTACAATATCGTCTGTGTTAATTCTTGTGATGATTGTACGTTGTATCTTGTTGAATTAATAGAGGACAATTCAGATAATCAGATAATTAGACTAGAAATAGTTGATAAGAAGATATTGTACTATTGTTGTAATGATATTGATCCAGATTTACCTTCTAACTCTACAAATAATTTTATCTTAAGATATTCATGTGATTCGGATGATAAGTTTATAGATTCACTTGCCACTTGGATTTTGATCAATTCAGAGCTATGAAAGCAATTTCTATATTTTGTTTAACCCAATTAAATGGTCAAAATTTTTTTGATATAGATGATTTCAAGAGATTATTAAAAAATAAACTTGGCTCAGATCCTTTTATCATGTCCTGCTATGGTGATGCGGACGACGAAATTATTTCTTTAATAAAGCAGCAGGCAATAGATTCTGATGCAATTGTATTTGTGATGGGAATTCAACAAACTAGTAAGTATTATTATAGTTTAGGGCTTGGGGATGGTATTTTGGTTAGAAAATCAAAACCAGTTCTTTTTCTTTATACGGGTAAAGAAAATACAATATTAAATTATTGCAATCGATTTGTGCTTTGTATTGGAGATTTGAAGGATGATTTAATAAAAAAAGCTGTAATTCATTATCTCAAAAATGATTTAGAAAATTTCTGGATACATTATGCGAAGTCCATTGTTAGTAAATTTAATAAAAAGTTTTCTATCAATCTTGAGATACGTGAGAATTTATCAATTACAAATGCTTTAAGTAATGTGCATCCAAGCGATTATACACCATATCACCTAGAAATTTTTCTAACGAGGCTAGCGACTAGTAATTTTGATCAGTTTTCAGATTCTTTTCTGAAACATCAATGCTCTGATTCTACGTTGTATTATCCAGATGTTTATAATACGTTAAAAAAGGGGAAGCCAGATCCTTTTCGTGTTTTTATCTCTTACTCTAAAAAAGATATAGACCATAAAGAAACTCTAGTTGATCACCTTTCTGGTCTTCGCGATAGTATCGTTACTTGGGACGATCAGAATATGCTCCCAGGTGATGAGTGGGATGTTAAAATAAAAGAGGAACTAGGAAAAGCTGATATTGTAATATATTTGGTTACGCATAATAGTATGTCAACAGATTATATACAAAAGATAGAATTACCCTTTATACATAATCGCTGTAATAATAGAGAATGCATGCTCATTCCTGTCATTGTAGATTTTTGCTTATGGAATGATTTGGAATTTGCAAAATTTAATGCATTACCCAATAAAGGCATGCCTGTCACTTCTAAGGATTGGACAAATCCAAATGAAGCTTGGTTAGATGTAGTAAAAGGAATAAAGAAGATTCTTACTAACTTTACTTAAGCCAATTCAAGTAAATGCTAGTTTTTAAAATGGAATCCCATGTCATAAGTTCATGAGAAAAAGGTTGGGATGCTAACTTTTCATATAATATAAAATAATTAAAAAACGTGGACATCGAAAAAATAGCAAAAGCGATAGAAGACGACGCGGCGGTGGAATTACCCGGACTGCGTGAAAGTTTGGCTGAAATGCAGGCTGGTATCCAAGGACGGGTCTATACACCGGAGCAACTATTGGTTCGTTCGGCACAAAGTCAGTTGGAGTTGTCACAGCAGGCTTTTGCCGATTTGATAAAAACTCCCGTGGCAACATTGCGAGACTGGGAGCAAGGGCGGTTTCCGCCACCCGGTGCGGTGCTTTGCTTGTTGCAAATAATCATCAAGCATCCAGATGTTTTGCTTGAGTTGGCGGCATAAAATATGATTTGCTGAAGCTGGAGAAAATTATGACTATTTCAATTCAATTACCCGAAGATATGGAAAATCGATTGGATCGATTGGTTCACGATGTGGGCCACGATAAATCATTTTTTGTGATCGAAGCAATACGTGAACAGCTTGATGATATAGAAGACGCCTATCTTGCATCGGCTGTGTCTGAAAAAATTCGGACAGGAGAGATGCGAACCTATACCATCGAAGAAACGAGGCAGGAACTTGGACTGGAAGATTGAGTTTTCGGAAGCTTCGTTGCGGCAATTGGTGAAACTCGATAAACCTGTAGCTAGGCGTATCGTTGAATTCATGGAACATAGGGTAGCACGACTTGATGACCCGCGTGTGTTAGGAGAATCTCTCAAAGGGCCAAGATTGGGGGACTATTGGAAATATCGGGTGGGCGATTGGCGAGTAATCTGCGACATACAAGATAAACGATTGATAGTGCAAGTAGTTCGCATCGGCAATAGACGTGAAGTTTATCACAATTGATGATCTTGAATATTTCTATCAGTCTAACCTAATGTCTAACCCCTCCACGTTAAACCCCCAACAACTCGCTGCCGTCAAATTGCTAGACCATCCCCTGCTGGTGCTGGCCGGGGCGGGGAGCGGCAAGACACGAGTTTCCGATTCATGAACCCACCAGGGTTACGCCGCAAAGCGGCTACATCCGGGCTACGGAATGACACTGAATTTTGATAGTTATATTACTCTGAGAAATATTCTGATGAAAAAATCCTATTCCAACTTTACTATTGAAGACATTAAAAAGTTGGGAATTTCCACTATCCGCAGATCATTATTCCAATCGGTTAAACTGATCGAACCTTCTGAGTTTTTGCTAAAAACGCTTTCCATTAACAAGGAAGTACCCATCGAATCAGAGAAGGCAAAATCTGAGTTATTGATAACACCTATCCTAACTGAAATCCGATTGAGGAACCCTAAAAAATTAACATATTTCTCTGGGTATCAATTCAACGTGGATGCCAAGCGGGGGTTAACTGGATTTTGTGATTTTATCATCTCGAAAAAATATGATGCCGCTTTTATCGAAAGCCCATTAATTGCTGTCGTTGAGGCTAAACACAACCAAGACTTGATAGATGCTTCTTCACAATGTATTGCTGAAATGTACGCCGCACGACTGTTTAATGAAAGAAATGGCGAAGATACGCCCTTCATTTATGGAGTAGTGACCAATGGTTATGAATGGCTTTTTCTGAGGTTGGAAGGTCATCAAGTGATTATTGATAATGACCGTCATACTCTTCAGTTGCTTCCGCAATTATTAGGTGCTTGGCAAGCTGTGATTGATTCTTTTGAAACTCAGTGTATGAAATGAGTGACTTAGTAATTCTGGTTCCCACGCTCCAGCGCTCATCGTTATACACAAGTGGTCGAAGCCCGTCATTCCGGCATGGACTGCCGGAATCCAGTCACAGGGAGGTGAATCTGCGGGTTGGTGTGTACCTTGAATCAAACACTTACATAACGACGAGTTACCGTCCATGGCACTGGATTCCTGCATCCCTGCTGGAATGACGGCACTACGGCTTGGCGAGACTTGTGTATAACGACGAGCGCTCCAGCGTGGGAACCTAAACTGTCCGCTCCAGCGGTCATGGCTTTAGAACGCAATAACTGCATTCCCACGCTGGAGTGTGGGAACGAGAAAAACATCTAATGTCCAACCCCTCCACGCTAAACCCCCAACAACTTGCCGCCGTTAAACTGCTAGACCATCCCTTGCTGGTGCTGGCTGGGGCGGGGAGCGGCAAGACACGGGTGATTACCGAGAAAATCGCCTATCTAATCAAACAAGGCATACCAGCCCGGCATATTGCGGCGGTGACGTTTACCAATAAAGCGGCAAGGGAAATGAAATCCCGTGTTGGCAAACTGGTTCAAGGCAAGGATATTCGCGGTTTGCGCGTGTCCACGTTTCATGCATTAGGGCTGGACATCGTCCGCCGTGAACATAAAGCACTAGGGTTTAAATCGGCTATTTCGATTTTTGACGAGCATGATCGGAAACTGTTATTGAAGGAACTCATCAAGCACGGACCGCAGGTGTATGACCTCGAAAAAGTGGATCAATATGGCTGGCAAATCAGCCGTTGGAAAAACCAGTTTGTGTTGCCGCAACAGGCAATAGGGGAGGGCGGTATGCCCGATGAAATCATTGCCGCCAAGGTGTATGAGGAATATACCCGTCAGATCAAAGCCTATAATGCGGTGGATTTTGATGATTTGATTTTGCAGCCAGTATTATTGTTTAAGGAGCAGGCCGAGGTATTGGAGAAATGGCGCAACCAGATTCGGTATCTGTTGGTGGATGAATATCAAGACACCAATATCACCCAATATCAATTGGTCAAATTGCTGACCGGCAATTTAGGGCGCTTCACCGTGGTGGGGGATGACGACCAGTCAATTTATTCCTGGCGTGGAGCCAAGCCGGAAAACCTGACCCAATTGCAGCAGGATTATCCCCGGCTGCAAGTCATTAAGTTGGAACAAAATTACCGTTCAACCGGGCGTATTTTGAAAATCGCCAACCAATTGATTGCCAATAATCCCCATGTATTCGAAAAGCGCTTATGGAGTGCATTCGGACCCGGCGACCAGCCGAGAGTGATAAAGTCCAAGGAGGAAATTGCCGAGTCGCGTCAAATCGCCTCGGATATTATCCATCATAAATTTCGGCACAGCACTCAGTTTTCGGATTATGCCATCCTATACCGGGGTAACCATCAGTCACGCTTGTTTGAACGGGCTTTGCGTGAACATAGCATCCCTTATTTTCTTAGTGGCGGGGCTTCGTTTTTCGCCAATACCGAAATCAAAGACATACTCGCCTATTTGCGGTTGATGGTGAACACTGATGACGATCAAGCATTTCTGCGAGTGGTCAATACGCCACGCCGGGAAATTGGTCCGACCACTTTGGAAAAACTGGGTCAATATGCCACTCAGCGGCATGTCAGCCTGTTTACGGCTTGCTTTGAATTGGGTTTGGAACAGAGTTTGCCTGAAGCTGCCGTCAAGAAACTGCGCCATTTTTCCAACTGGCTCGTGGATGTGGCTGACCGCGCCCAACGTGGTGATACATTTGCCGTGGTTGACGAGTTCATCGAAGCCTTGAATTACGAGGACTGGCTGCAAGAGAACAGCACCAGTGATGCTCAAGCCGACCGGCGTATGAGTAATGTACGCGAATTATTGGATTGGTTGCGACGACTTTCCAAGGAGGAAGGCATGGAAGACAAGAGCTTGGCAGAAGTAGTCGCCAAGATCATGCTGTTAGACATCCTCGACCGGCAAGAAGAGGAAAACAGCGGAGACCGGGTGAGCCTGATGACGCTTCATGCTGCCAAGGGTTTGGAGTTTCCGTATGTCTATTTGGTAGGCATGGAGGAGAATCTACTGCCTCATCAGACCAGCATCGAGGAAAATGCCATTGAGGAAGAACGCCGTTTGGCTTATGTCGGCATAACTCGCGCCCAAAAGCAGTTAACGTTCAGTTATTGCACGCATCGCAAAAAATACGGGGAAATGACCGATTGCAAGCCTAGCCGATTCTTGGACGAGTTGCCGTTGGAGGAGTTGGAGTGGAATGAGCGCAATCCCGTTTCTGAGGAAGTCAAGCACGAACGCGGCAAAGCAGCCCTAAGCCATTTGAAGAATCTATTAAGCAGTAAGGAAAACGTGTAGAATATGCGTTCTACCCAAGCGCCCGTAGCTCAGTTGGATAGAGTAGTGGCTTCCGAAGCCATTGGTCGGGGGTTCGAATCCCTCCGGGCGCGCCATTTTTTGTCAAAGCAAGCTTTGACGCTCCGATTGTTGTCAAAGCAAGCGTTGACGCTCCGATTGTTGTCAAAGCAAGCGTTGACGCTCCGATTGTTGTCAAAGCAAGCGTTGACGCTCCGATTGTTGTCAAAGCAAGCTTTGACGCTCCGATTGTTGTCAAAAGCAAGCTTTGACGCTCCGACTGTTGTCAAAGCAAGCTTTGACACTCCAATTAATACAAATCCAACGGATCAATATCCACTGACCATCGTATTTTTTTCGCTTCGGGTAGATTCGGTATTTGGCGGATAAGAAAATCAACCAACTCATGCAGGGGTTTGCGCTTGTCGCTTTGCAGCAGCAATTGCTGTCGAAAGCGACCGGCTTGTTTGTACATTGGCGCGGGGACCGGGCCTAGTGCCAATACCTCAGCTTGAGTGCTTGCCAATTCGACTAGGCGGGTCAACAACTGGGTCGGTGATTCTTCGTCACTGGCATCGGCCCGCCACAACGCTTGGTAGGAATAGGGCGGCAAGCCCGCTTCATACCGTTCAAACAAGGCGGCGGCGGCGAACACCGGATAGCCTTCTCGAATCAATTTGCGCAATAACGGGTGGTCGGGTTGCCGAGTTTGCAACAGGACTTGTCCGGGGCGCTCTTCACGGCCAGCACGTCCAGCCACTTGCACGATCATTTGCGCGGTGCGTTCGCCTGCGCGAAAGTCATGGCTGAATAATCCTCCATCCACATCCAGAATTCCCACCAGTGTCACATTGGGGAAATGATGACCCTTGGCGAGCATTTGTGTGCCTAGCAAAATGTCCACTTCGCCTGCTTGGATTTTGTCCAGCATACCCTCCAAGCTGCCTTTGCGGCGAGTGCTGTCACGGTCTATGCGCAAGGTTCTAGCCTTGGGGAATAATTTTGCCAGAGCCAGTTCAACTCGTTCCGTGCCGAGTCCCAAGGGTCGCAAGTCGGCAGTTTGACATTCCGGGCAATCTCTTAGCAGGGCTTGTTCGTGTCCACAGTGATGGCAGCGGAGTCTGCGCTCGGCTGAATGCATGACCAATCGGGCATCGCATCGTTTGCAGCCAGCCACCCATCCGCAAGCATGGCAGATCAAGGTTGGTGCAAATCCGCGACGGTTGAGGAACAAGAGAGCTTGCTCGCCCCGCCCCAAGGTTTCACCGACCTGTGTGATGAGTTCAGCAGAAAGCCCCTCGTTTAAGCGTTGCTTGCGGATGTCAATCAGTCGGTAAGTGGGATGAACTGCCTTACCGGTGCGCTCTGGCAATGACAGCAGCGTATAGCGACCCCGCACAGTGTTGGCTAGGCTTTCCAACGAAGGCGTGGCCGAACCCATCAAGATGGGAATGTTCTTTTTCCGGGCGCGCATAATCGCCAAGTCACGGGCGTGAAAGCGAAAACCTTCCTGTTGTTTGAATGATGAGTCGTGTTCCTCGTCTAGGATAATCAGGCCGGGTTTTGCCATGGGTGTGAAAACAGCAGAGCGAGTCCCCAGCAGAATGGACGCTTCGCCCCGTTGCATGGCAAGCCAAGACCGACAGCGTTCGGCATCGGTCAGGCCAGAATGAAACACCACCAAAGGTGCATTAAAGCGGGCGCGGAAGCGGGCTTCCAGTTGGGGGGTGAGGTTGATTTCAGGCACTAAGATCATGGCTTGCTGACCTCTTTCCAGCACCTGTTCCAATAGCCTTAGATAGACTTCAGTTTTACCGCTGCCGGTGACGCCTTCCAATAGGAAAGTTTGGTATTGGCCTAGCTTTCCCAACACAGTGTCAACCGCGTACTGCTGGGGTGGGTTCAGTCGGTGAGGGTGGGTGATGGAAGATTGCGGTGCATCGGGTGTAGTCGGCATGGCTTCTTGGTAACAGGCTAAGCCCCTATCAATCAGTGCTTTGGCAGCGGGCCTCCAATTCCAAGCCAAACCATTTAATTCACTGATCGCAAAACCGGCTTCGCGGCCCATGAGCATTTCCATCAATTCCATTTGTCGAGTTCCACGCACCTGTGCCGTCTTCTCCCTTTCGGTGTCTGGCGACAGGCAGAGTAAAAGTTCCTTTTCTGTTTCGGTTGACTGACCTTGCCGTAATAAGGTGGGAAAGGCGGTGGCAAACACTTCACCAATAGGGTGATGGTAATATTGGCTGGTCCATATCAGAATGGTGAGATCATCGTCTTCTATTAAAGGCTCGTTGTCGAGTATGGAAATAGCCCGTTTGAGCTTAAAATTTTCTCCGGGTTGGATTTCACCAACCTCCAACAAATAGCCAATTGAAGTACGGTTGGCAAAAGGAACCTTAAGCCGCATACCCGGTCGCAATTGCAGTGCATCAATCCCATCGGGTGGCAAATAGTCGTAGCACTGGCGTAACGGATAAGGCACTGCAATCTTTAGGACAAGATTGTTCTGGGAATCAAGCCTTTTGTCTGTCAACAAACTGTCATCAGGTTCCTTCATTATTTCCTGAATGTTCTGTTTTGTCTGGGTTGTTTAGCTTATCCACAAAAGCTGTGGATAAGTGTGTGGACAAGGATCGATTATGCGTCCAAAATAGCATGGAAGCCGGGATTTTGTTGGACTGTGACTATTTTTCATTCGATAAAATAACTGTCTTTTAAACATGCACTTATGTTTTTTTGTTAATGATTTGGGCTGTTAGGGGTGGTAGAATTTCCACTTGACAAACAAATTTAAAGCATTGTGCATAAGTCGGTTTGAAAATCTTTAATGAATCAACTGTTTAAGCCTTAATGTCCGACAACTAAGCGCACTTTCCCTGAGGAGGAGTGATGGAGATTGATCGTTTGCAGGTGCTTCGCACCGATGCTTCCGGCATGCCGTTGGAGTGGATCGGTTATCAAGAAGCTGCCAAGCTTTATTATCTTGGGCAGGTTGCCTATTCCTGTGGTTCAAGTTTGTTTACCTTGCACGGTGGATTCAACGCCAAGAATGGTCGGCGTAGTTTGCTGGAGATCAACTCTATCATAGCCACGGTTAGCCATGATGGCATCCGCAAAAGTTATGAAAATTATCATCCCCCTTTGAGCAATCAGGCTTTGTTCCGTCGTGACGATCATCATTGCTTGTATTGCGGTCAACGTTTCCATGCGGGTGTTTTATCGCGAGATCATATCACCCCTTTGAGCCAACGGGGAAAGGATGCTTGGAACAATGTCGTGACTGCTTGCAAGCGCTGCAATAATCACAAGGCCGGCCGCACCCCGGAGCAAGCAGGTATTCAGCTTTTGGCGATTCCTTTTGTGCCTACCCACGCCGAGTATGTCTATCTGCAAGGGCGTAGGGTATTGAGCGACCAAATGGAATTTCTGAAGGCTCACTTTCCGCGCAAAAGCCCATTGCACAATCGGATGAGCTAGATCAACTTGGAGTTGCAAAGTTTTGTTGCCCCAAACTGAAGTTACGCAGCGGCCTAGTCTTGGAGCGTCAAAGCTTGCTTTGACTGATAGTTGGAGCGTCAAAGCTTGCTTTGACTGATAGTTGGAGCGTCAAAGCTTGCTTTGACCTAATAGTTGGAGCGTCAAAGCTTGCTTTGACCT
>CAIOOA010000120.1 GCA_903859815.1 uncultured Methylococcaceae bacterium
ATATCCTTCACGGTGGTCGTTATATCCTTCACGGTGGTCGTTATATCCTTCACGGTGGTCGTTATATCCTTCACGGTGGTCGTTATATCCTTCACGGTGGTCGTTATATCCTTCACGGTGGTCGTTATATCCTTCACGGTGGTCGTTATATCCGACACGGAGGTCGCGATATCCGGCACGGTGATCGCAATATCTGGCATCGTGGTAATCATTTCCGCCCTCGTCGTCGCCATTTCCTTGCCCGAATTTCTGGTTTCGGAATCGTCTTATGAATTGCACCCCACGCCGTAGCGCCCTTGGCCGCGCCGACTTGGTGGATGCCATCGCTTGCGGCTTTCCCGATGGTGAGACCCTGCCCACCGAGATACGCTACTTGGCCGGGCAATTACACTTATCTTGGCAACCGCCAACGCCACAAGAAACTAAGCCGGACCAGCCGCTTCCAGAACCATCATTCATCAACGCTGAAACCAGCAAACTGCCCGACATGGTGGAAACCCCGCTGCTGGATGTCCCATTCTGGCGCGTGGAAGCCTATGATTATTCTGCTGATAATAGTGAAGAAGTCCAAACGCGAACTAAGCCTAAGCTTGGAAAATATGAGGGCTGGCGTGGCAGACCGTCACAGCCGCCCCGCTTCCAACCGCTGGCAACCTGGCCGGAACTGGCCCCGCGCCTGAGGCAAGTCCTCAGCGATTACCGCGAAGGCCGAGCCATTGATATGGGTAAAACCATTTGGCATATCAGCCGGGGCGATGTGTTGGAGTATTTCCCGCATGAGCGCCGTCGCCGTTGGGGTCCTAGCCTGCTGTTGATTGAAGACGACAGCCGCCGGTTAATCCCCTACCGCGCCGACAAGCGCTTAGTCCGGGAAGCCGTGCGTTGCTTGCTGCCTACCCACGCCCTGAGTCGGGCAGTCATCGACGACAGCTTGGACCGCCCGTTTCTAGTGGGCGGCGAACCGGACGACTGGCCTCCCCCGCCCGGAACCTTGGTGCTGGCCCTTGGCGACTTGGGTTGTTTGGCGGTGCAAGGGTCCGGCTTGCGGCAACGCTGGCAGGACATCGGCTTGGAATTATTGGAAGCCGGTTGCC
The DNA here is from genome assembly GCA_903859815.1 of uncultured Methylococcaceae bacterium. GTDB lineage: Bacteria > Pseudomonadota > Gammaproteobacteria > Methylococcales > Methylococcaceae > Methylumidiphilus. The sequence goes on from CAIOOA010000120.1 coordinate 1,095, forward strand.
ATCCGCTGGCCTTGTTTCCCGCACCCACCGCCCGTTGCCCGCCTGAATTGGCAAAAGTCTGGCGTGTCATCCCTTGGGAGCGACCGCGTTTGACCGATGATGGCGAAAGCTTGGCGGAACGGGCCGAGCGATTGTTGCGCCTCGTCGCCCCGGCCTCAAGGATAGAACCGGCACTGTTACGCGCCGCCCGCTTGCTGTTGCCAGCCGATCAAGCCGACGCCAGCACCGAAGCCGATGTCTGGCAACATCCCTCACTCATCAGCGATTCTGCGGCAGGGGCCACACTGTCACCCGCCGAAGCCCAGAAGTTGCGCCTAGCCTTCTCAAGCCAAGAACACCCGGATATCCGACTAAGGCTGATCCGCTTGCTCAAGACCTTGCGCGGCGGCTTGCCGGAAGAAATCTGGTATGACGAATTGCTGAATTTCGACCCGGATGCCATCCTAGCCGATGCCGATTTGGCAATGGACCTAGAAGATGCTCGCCGCTACTTCGCCAAGTTTTGCGAAGAGAATCTTAGCCTTTCCGCTGACACCATGCCAGCCGGCGACCGCGCTTGGCTTGCCCGCTTGCAAGCCCGTTCGACCGGGTATATTTGGAAAGACGAAATGGTAGGCGCTAGGCTGGCCGAACTCGCCATGGAAATCACCTCTGAAATCCCTCTGGGCATCCACCCCGGCGACATCCCAGCCCGTGACCAACCCGAGCGTCGGGTTCACCTCATCCAAACTGGCAACGCTTTGAGTTTTGTCCAAGACTTGTCCGAAGCTTTCCAAGCAGGAAGCTTGCTGGCTGAGGTTAGCACACGCAACGGGTTGATTGAATTTGAGCCACAACAAGTCCCCTCCCCTCACGGGGGAGGGTTAGGGTGGGGGCAAGAACCACAGACCGACTCGGTTTCAAAAACCGAGTCGGTCTCTGACGATTTTTGGGAAACCGGCGAACCGCCTTCATGGGCGAGTGATTGGGGATGGGATGAATATGGCGCTTGGGTGGAGTTTTCGGTGGAGGGAGAAGTGAAAGCTCGTCATGATGGTTCTTGGAAACATGACGGAAGTATTAAATATTCGGGTAAAAAAGCCATAAGCGTCACCCAACGGATGCGCTGGATCGAACCGGGGAGTTTTCTGATGGGTTCGCCGGAAACGGAGGCGGAGCGATATGACGACGAAGGGCCACAGCATGAAGTCAACATCAAAGAAGGCTACTGGCTGTTTGACACCGCTTGTACTCAAGCCTTGTGGCAGACGGTGATGCGCAATAACCCTAGCCGTTTCAAAGATGACAACAAGCCCGTCGAACAGGTCAGTTGGAATGACGCACAGCAATTTATCCAAGCCTTGAACCGATTATTACCGGGGCTGGATTTAAGCTTGCCATCCGAGGCGCAATGGGAATACGCCTGTCGCGCCGGGACTGCCACGCCGTTTAGCTTCGTCGGCAATATCACCCCGGAGCAAGTCAACTATAACGGCAACAACCCCTATGCCGGAGGTATGAAAGGCCAGTATCGAAAACAGACGGTTCCGGTTAAATCCCTACCTGCGAATCCATGGGGTTTGTACGAGATGCACGGCAATGTTCGGGAATGGGTGCAGGATGCGTGGCATGGCAACTACCAAGGTGCGCCGACCGATGGCAGCGTTTGGGAATCTGCCGGTGCTGGCGCGGCCCGTGTGGTTCGCGGTGGGTCTTGGGGCAGCCTCGCGGGGCACTGCCGTTCTGCGTGCCGTTTCAGCAGCCAGCCTGACTTCCAGGACGGCAGCACTGGTTTCCGTTGCGCCCGAGTTCAGGGTCGTGAGTCAGGCCAGCAAGCGGCGGGCCGGCCAAGCAATGTAGGCCGGAATAAGCCCGCCCCGGCGGGCGTTTCCGGCAAAAAGGTGGGCCAAATGCCGGAAACGGTCGTTGCACGACCTTATTCCGGCCTACATACTGCCGCCGTGCCCGAAAAACCCTCTCCCCCGGCCCCTCTCCCGCAAGCGGGAGAGGGGAGTGGAAAGCCCCTCTCCCCGGAGGGGAGAGGGGTTGGGGAGAGGGGCGAAGAGTTTCCGACGCAACTCCTCCGCCTAGCCACCATCCCCAAAGCAACCGTGCCACTACCACAGGCCAAAGCCTTCGCCATCCTCACCGACCGCGAGAAATTGACGCTACGGCAAATCCGAAAACCCGAATGGGCTAAATCCATGGGCCGCGACCGCTTCGGGCTGTGGGCCGATATTGCCGTTGAGTCTAAGCAAGGCCAGCCGGTCATTCAGCGTCTAAGATGGATTCCGCCGGGGCGGTTCATGATGGGTTCGCCAGATGACGAGCCGGGTCGTTGGGAAGCCGAAGGCCCACAGCACCTTGTCACCATCGCTCAAGGCTATTGGTTGTTTGACACCCCCTGTACCCAAGCCTTGTGGGAGGCGGTGATGCATGAAAACCCTAGCGAGTTCAAAAGCCCGCGTCGTCCGGTTGAAAAAGTCAGTTGGAACGATGCCAAGACCTTCCTGCAACGCATCAATGAAAAATGCCAAGGGCTGGCCTTGGCCTTACCCAACGAGGCGCAATGGGAGTATGCTTGCCGTGCGGGGACTGACACGGCACTGTACGCCGGGCCGATTGAAATCATTGGGGAAAATAACGCCCCTGCCTTGGACGACATCGCTTGGTATGGCGGTAACAGCGGTATTGACTACGATTTGGATGATGGTTGGGATTCATCAAGCTGGACAGAAATGCAACACCCCAACCCAAAATCTGGCACCCGTGAAGTCGGCCAAAAACAACCCAACCCGTGGGGGCTGTATGATATGCTCGGCAGTGTCTTGGAATGGGTCGAAGACTCGTGGCATTCCAACTATGACGATGCGCCGATTGATGGTGTTGTCTGGGAGTCTGCCGATGCTGGCGGGGCCAAAGTGCTGCGTGGCGGGTCTTGGAGCGGATACGCGGGGCACTGCCGTTCTGCGTTCCGCTACTACTACCAGCCCGGCAGCCAAGGCAGCGACTTCGGTTTCCGTTGCGCCCGAGTTCAGTCGTGAGTCAGGCCAGCAAGCAAAAGACAGGCCGGGTTCAGGCAGACGCGAGCGGAGTTTGTAGGTCGGGTAGGCGCACAGTGGACAAACCTTGCCTTCCAAGCCGGTCCGCCGTGCGCCGTAACCCGACAAAAGCCGAAGACCCGGCCAAGCCCGTCATTCCGGCAGGGATGCCGGAATCCATCGTCCATGGATGGCAAACAGGAATACATGACAAGCTTGGTGCGAAGCCGGGCATTCACATCCTTGTGACTGGATGCATTTGGGACATCCTTGTCCCTCACCCTTCGGGCGGCGAAGCCGTGCAAATCGGCTGTCCTGCCGATTTGTCCGGCGTCCCTGCACGGAATGACGGTTTTTCCCTAATTTTTATGATCACCATGCAAACCCCGCCCATTATCAACACCGCTTGGCATCCTTTAGCTTCCGGCAACCCGCCCGCGTGGGCCAGCGAGTGGGGGCAGGACGAATACGGCGTGTTTGTCGCATTCACCCTGGAAAAGGTCACCCAACGCCTGCGCTGGATTCCGCCGGGGCGGTTTATGATGGGTTCGTTGGACGGCGAGCCGGGGCGTTTGGATCACGAAGGCCCGCAACACCCGGTATTCATCACCCGTGGCTTCTGGCTGTTCGACACCCCCTGCACCCAAGCCCTGTGGGAAACGGTGATGGGTGGCAACCCCAGCCATTTCAAAAGCCCTCGCCGACCGGTCGAACAAGTCAGTTGGGATCAAGTGCGAACCTTCTTGCACACCATCAACGCCAAACTACCCGGATTGGACTTGTGCCTGCCCACCGATGCGCAATGGGAACATGCCTGCCGCGCGAGGACCGACACCGCAATGTACAGCGGGCCGATTGAAATTCTGGGAGAACGCAACGCACCGGCCTTGAACCCTATAGCTTGGTATGGCGGCAACAGCGGCGAAGGCTACGAATTGGATGATGGTTGGGATTCATCAAGCTGGACGGAGTTGCAACACCCCAACCCGAAATCCGGCACCCGTGAAGTCGGCCAAAAACAACCCAACCCGTGGGGCCTGTACGACATGCTCGGCAATGTCTGGGAATGGTGCGCGGACGGCATGAGGACGTACAGCAAAGAAACGCAGATTGACCCGATAGGCACTATGGATGCTGGCGCGGGCCGTGTGCTGCGTAGCGGGTCTTGGAACAGCTTCGCGAGGAGCTGCCGTTCTGCGTCCCGCAGCAACGGCCATTCCGGCGGCCAGTACTACGACTTTGGCTTTCGTTGCGCCCGAGTTCAGTCGTGAGTCAGGCCAGAAGGTAAGAGGCATGGCCGGGGTTATCCAGTCTGCCGAAGCCCCTGCCTGTCGGTATTTGATCGTTACCGCCATAAGTTAAGCCGTCATACCGGCATGGATGCCGGTATCCAGGCCATGGACGGTAACTATCAGATGGCATAGGCGCTTGATTAAGAGTAACAGGCTGATTATAGCTTGCCATCCATGGACGCTGGATTTCGGCATCCATGCCGAAATGACGTGTCTCCGACACTTGTGTATAACAATGAGCGCAGAACGTGGAAACGATGGCAAAGTCACTATACGTTAGAAATAGTCGTGATTTCTGCCATTTGCCCTTCTATCCAATCCTCAGCCTGTTGCATGATGTCAGCCACGCTTTGATGGCTGTCAATGACCGGACCTATGCGCATCTGGATGACACCGGGGTACTTCAAAAACGCTTGCCTAGCCCAAAATTCCCCGGCATTGTGGGCAATGGGAACCACCGGGCAACCGACTCGGTGGGCCAGTATTGCGCCGCTGGCATTGTATTGGCCTTTTTGACCGGGGGGGACGCGGGTTCCTTCCGGGAAAATCACCACCCAAAGCCCTTTCTTCAAACGATCCTCGCCATCCCGCAATAGTTTCTTCAATGCCGCCGTCTTTGCGCCTCGGTCTATGGCAATCGGTTCCATCAAACTCAAGGCCCACCCCCAGACGGGTACGCTTAGCAATTCCTTTTTTAACAGAAACACCAAAGGAGGGAATATGGCTTGTATCGATAAAGTTTCCCAAGCCGATTGATGCTTGGAAATGATGATTCCATTGGTCGGCGGAATGTTTTCAACCCCCTGCAATTCATAAGTGAGTCCGCAGATATGCTCAAGGAACCACATGTTCAGTCTGACCCATTTCAAAGCCCAACGATAACGTGATTCGAAAGGACTTCGGTACAAAGAGAAAACAATCGGCGCGAAGGTCAAAACCGAAATAGTCTGGCAGAAATAGAAAATGCCGGAACGGATTATGATGCTAAGACTAGCCTTGCGTGAAGAGTATATATTGGACGGCTTCATGGAGATTGACGAAGGTTGGTACATCGAGTTCTGGGTTGCGTTGCAGGGTCTTTTTTCCGTTGCCAGTTTCCACCAAGATGGCCTCCGCGCCGATGCTTTGCGCAGCCTGAATATCCTTTAAGGAATCCCCTATGGCGGGGATGCCATCCAAGTCCACATTGAATTGCTTGGCGAATTGCTCATACAGGCCAGTTTGCGGTTTGCGGCAATGGCATCCGTCCTCGGGCGGGTGTGGGCAAAAATAAATCTCCTCGATATGACCGCCGGCCTCTTCGAGCAGTTTGCGCATTTTGGCATGAATGCGTTCTAGCGTTGCCAAATCGAACAAGCCACGCCCAACCCCGGCTTGGTTGGTCACCACGACCACTTTATAACCGCTTCGGTTCAATTGGGCAATGGCTTCTAGGCTTCCGGGAATCGGTTTCCATTCCTCGGGGGATTTGATATAAGCATCGGAATCGTAATTGATGACTCCATCGCGGTCGAGAATGACCCAACGCATGTTAAATTCCAGTCGGTGGATAGTAAAGCGGTATTGTAACTGATGTTAAGCGAGCGTGGGGGTATACGCTTAATGGAGCAGCAATTCTCATTATGAGGCAAAGCGTTGATGTATAGCCCGTCATTCCTGCCGGGAAGCAGGACAAATCGGCAGTACAGCCGATTTGCACGGCTCCGCCGCCCGTAGGGTTCGGGACAGGGATGTTCCGAATGCATCCAGTCACATGGACGTGAAACTTGGGTTCAATCACTGCGCTTAATCAAACACTTACGCAACCGACCCGTTACCGTCCATGGCACTGGATTCCGGCAGTCCATGCCGGAATGACGGCTTCCACGCTAAAATGAGAATTGCTGTAATGGAGCGACAAAGCTTGCTTTGTCATTGACACGCCAAACCTACAACCGCCGCAACGCCTCGCCGTCATAGGCAATCCCAGACCAACCCTGTCGCATGAACGAGCGGATGTTAGCGTGATTGCTGCCTTCAGGTTGCGACAATACGTCTTGCCAATAATAATCGCCGAAAAGCCCCAAGGTTTGCGCTTCCGTCAAGCCATGGAGTTTGGCGAAATAGAATAATTTACAGGAGCCTTCATTGCTGCCAGCCTCATTGATGACATCGCCATTGACAAAGCGCGTCGGGGTGTAATGGTAATGTTCGGCGATGATGGCGATGGAGTCTTGGAAAGACAACTTCTCCCCGGTTTTGGCGAGTCTGATAAATTCTTCGAGTGGCATGGCGTTTCTGTTACTCTCGGATGCAAGTTTATTCAATTTCTAGTCCGACGGGAGCGTCAAAGCTTGCTTTGACAAAGCCTGCTTTGACAAGCCTGCTTTGACAAGTTAAATGCGAAGCTTGCTTTGCCTGTCAAAGGCTTCGCCTGTCCAAGCAAGCTTTGACGCTCCAAAACTTTGCCTGTCAAAGCAAGCTTTGACGCTCCAAAACTTCGCCTGTCAAAGCAAGCTTTGACGCTCCAAAACTTCGCCTGTCAAAGCAAGCTTTGACGCTCCAATACTAGGCTGCTGCGTAACATCAGTTACAAATTTAAAAGCGGCATTGTAGCGAAAAACCGCCCGTTCGGTCATGTCAATCGGCGGGTTTCAATTCAATTTCTCGCCAGTGTTGATCGAAATCATCCGCTATCACCTCATCGACACCGAATAGCACCCTATGATTATAGGTGCTTTCCACCGGGACACCGCCACGCATCGGTGGTTTGAATCGCCAATGCTGCACAGCACCCAACACCTCATTGTCGAGCGCCTCATAACCACTGCTATGTTTCAAATCAACCCCACTGACCGTGCCATCCGGGGCGATATGGATCAACACATGCACCATGCCTCTCATGTTTTGACGCATGGCTTGGAGTGGATAGGTGATCCGTGGATTGGGATTGATTATAGAGCCTAGATTAACGCCCGTATTGGACGTGGCCGGGCTGCTATCCAAGGATATTTTGCCTTGAGTGCTAGGCGCATCATGGGAATAATCCTTGGAAAGCTCGGCAAAATCATCCTTGAATTCCGGCACGGCGTTTTCGTTGGGTTCAGCCGGGCTTGGCTTTTCCGGTTTGCGCGGCTTTGGCTGTGGTGGCTGAATGACCGGAGTGGGCGGCTTGGGCCGTTTGGGTTCGGGTTTGACTGGTTTGACGATAGGCTTAGGCTGCTTTTGCAGGGTGCTTTCTATGGGTTTTTGGGCGGGCTGGGGCTTGACCACAGGCTTGGGCGGTTCAACCGGCTTGGGTGCTGGTGCGGGTTTTGACGGCTCCGATTTTGCTGGTGTGCGGACAGCCGTAGGCTTCGACTTGGGAGCAGCCGATAGCGTGACTTCTATGCCTTTCTGATTTTTGTTTGCTTGAATCGCCGCCGATTTGTCGTCGCGGATGGCGACTAGCGCATAAAACAGATAATGTGCGACGAGCGATAGGAGGAGGGCTAATAAAAAGCAACAATTCCAGCAAGTATCGCGATTGTGTGGCTGCTTGCCGTAGCGGGGCAGCTTGTTCCCATAGATCAACAGTGTCTTCCCGGTTTTGGCCTAGCCGCTATTTTAAGCTATCTGGCTGCAAGTTTCAGCTATTGAGTTTTGAGCGTGGTCTTCATGGTAACAAAGCTCAAATATTCAGAATCGGATTTCATGGTTGCACCAAAGAGATACGAAAATGGCGTTCTGAACAGGAACAAAGAGGAAAAAAGCTCGGATGATTGAGGTCAGAACAAGAACATTGCAGAAAATAGCTCGGTCATTGGAGAAAAAAGCCTCGACGACGCACCAAATAACTCCAATGATTGAGTTCTTAGCTGGAATGATGCAGAAAATTTCTCGGACAGTTCAGTTCTGATCTAAAGTGACGCACCTAATTAGTGCGCCCTTTGGGTTCTTAGCTGGAATGACGCAGAAAATAACTTTATTCGTTCAGTTCAAAGCTAAAACCATGATGAAAAAAACTCCATGCTTGATGTTTTTAACCAAAACAATCATGAATAAAGTCGAACACTTCCAGTGTTTGGCATCAGTGTTCCCAATAATTTCAACAAGCATGAAGTGTTGAACTTAATCATTCACGAAAAAAACCTAAAGCCTTCTGTTCGCAGCTTCGACTATTGGCAAATTAACTTGAACGTTCCAGTTAGCGTTCGTAGTTCCGCCTTTAGGCGGCAAAGAGACCGAAAAGAACTGGCTGAAGCCGGGACTACGAACGAAAAAGCTGAACCTCACATCACCTCCAAAGCTTCCCTCAAGGTTTTCACGGGTATGATCTCCAAGCCTTCGACACCGCCTTTGGGGACGTTCTTGCCGGGTACGACGGCATGTTTGAAGCCATGCTTGGCGGCTTCACGCAAGCGTTCTTCGCCATTTTGAACCGGCCTGACTTCACCGCTCAAGCCCAATTCGCCGAAGGCAATCCAATCCCTAGGGATGGGCCGTTCACGATAACTGGACACCACCGCCATGACCACTGCCAAATCCCCGGCAGTTTCGGTCAGGCGCAAGCCGCCAACCATGTTGACGAATACGTCTTGGTTGACCATGGACACGCCCCCATGCCGGTGCAACACCGCCAGCAACATCGCCAAGCGGTTGCCTTCCATGCCCACCGCGACGCGACGCGGGGCGGGCAAATGGGTTTCGTCCACCAAGGCTTGCACCTCGACCAGCAAGGGGCGGCTACCCTCGCGCATGACCATGACCACTGTTCCCGGCATGTCTTCTTCATAGCGGGATAGGAAAATGGCGGAAGGATTCTTGACTTCCTTCAATCCGGTTTCGGTCATGGCAAACACGCCCAATTCATTGACTGCACCGAAGCGGTTTTTAAAAGCGCGAATGACCCGGAAGCGGTTGCCGGGGTCGCCCTCGAAATACAGCACCGTGTCCACCATGTGCTCCAGCACACGCGGACCGGCCAGCGCACCTTCTTTGGTGACATGGCCGACGAGGAACACAATCGTCCCGCTTTGTTTGGCGAAACGCACCCATTGGGCGGCACATTCGCGGACTTGGGCGACGGAACCGGGGGCGGATTGCAATATTTCACTGTAGACGGTTTGGATGGAATCGACGACCAATAGGGGAGGGGGCTGATCGCGCACGATGGAAAGCATACGCTCCAAGGAGGTTTCCGCCAGTATCTTGACCCCGGTGCAATTCAAATGCAGTCGTTTGGCGCGTAGGCTGACTTGCTGGATGGATTCCTCACCAGTGATATACAAGGCATTGACTTGCCCGCCCACTGCCGCCAAGGTTTGCAGCAATAAGGTGGATTTGCCGATGCCGGGGTCGCCGCCAATCAGAATGGCGGACCCGGTGACCAAGCCGCCGCCCAATACCCGGTCCAATTCTTCCAGTCCGCTGCTGGAACGGGTGATTTCCTCCGCATCGACCGTGGATAAGTCTATCGGTTGGGATTGACCGGACCCGTCACCGGCATAACCGGAATAGCGCGAGGCAACCGGGTTGCGGTCTTCGACACTTTCCACCAAGGTGTTCCATAAGCCGCAACCCCCGCATTGTCCAGCCCATTTGCTTTGGGCATGTCCGCATTCGGTGCAACGGTAGAGGATTTTTTTGTCTTTTGATGATGCCATTATTGCTTGGGTTTTTCAGCCACCAGCAAAGTATTAATCCCCTCGCGATATAATACATTGACCGGGCTAAATCCAATTTCCTTCATGCGAACCAGCGAAGATTCCAAGCGCATGATATGGTCTGGCGATTCGTCGCTAAACAAATGCACAATCCATTGTTCCAGCAAATCATAACGTTTGATTTCGCCAAACGACTTGAACCAAAACTTCACTTCTTCCTGTATCAGCCGGGTATGTTCCAGCGTATCGTCCAAGGCATAAAGGTCTCCGTTGATGAATGCGCCGCCGGGTTTCAATACTCGGAAAACTTCCTGCAATACTTGAGTTCGATAGCCTTGCAAGAAATTATGCGTCACATAACCCGAGGCGACCACATCCACGCTTTCGTCAGGCAAGGCTTTTAGGCCGGACAAAGCATCCGTTTCAATCAAGCGCAACTGCCCGGTGTCAATCCAATGGGCTAGATGCTGTTTGGCTTGTTCCAGCATGGTTGGCTCATTGTCGATGGAGGTCAGCTTAATGTCATCGCGGGCATGAAGCAGGGACAAGCTGGTAATGCCAGTGCCGCAGCCTAGCTCGAAGACGGTCAGCGGTTTGCCCGCTTGCCAAGCCGCCAAGGTATCGCCCACCTTCTGGCTGACTTCGACCACAGCAGGGCAAATCAATTTGAGCATATCGTATTCCGCGCCGATCAGGCCGGAGAATAAGCGTTCAACTTCGAGGGATTGCATTGTTTAGATTCGTTACAGTCAAAAGCAAGATTGTTAAAGGCCAAATTTGTTGACAAGTATATCTGATATTCCATGTTACTGTTTTGGGTAATATTTACTTTTTTGTCATGGCTGATTAGTGCTACTGTTGAATTAAGCCGCTAATGCTCTTGTTGTCGATGACCGGAAAGCATCCGCCTCTGCAAGACAACAGTGGTGACTAAACCAGCAGTGTTTTGGGTTCAGCAAAGAACAAAACTGACAATCATCCATAAAATAACCGGAGGTATCATGCAATCTTTAAACTCCACGCTATTGAGGATATTCCTAACCGCTCTGTTGTTAGGAATCCCTTTTGCTTCACACAGTGCCGCCACTGAGAATTCAAGACCACCGACTAGCCCAAGTCCGGCCAGTCCTGCTCCCGGTGTGCTAGTGAAAGAACTGGCCCAACGCCCCGCACCTAACCTAATGGTCACAGGTGATTTGGCGCAGAAGAATGCACTAGCATTCATTACTTGGGCGAGTGCCAGTTCCAAAGATCAGGATGATTTAGTGCGTAGGCTTCTGGCTCGCGCCAGCGGCAATCGGGCGATTGCCGAAGCGTTTTGCCGTGAAGCTTTCGACAAACAATTGACTGATTATGACCGCGCTCTGGTCACCCTGGCTTTGTTGGGCGAAATGCGTAGTCCTTACAGTTTAGATTGCTTTGTTAAATTCATCAATCAGCCATTGCCGGAAAAAGGCACTGTGGTCGAGGGTGAAGTGCTTGAAAAAACGGCCTTGGCAAGTTTGCAAGCCAAGGCCATTGATGGACTGGCTTATTTAAGGGATAAATTGGCAGATCAGCGGGTGTTGGAAGCCATTGCCAGGCATCCCTCCCGAATTGTTCGGGCCGAGGGGATGACCGCTTATCTTTGGAACCACGCCCAAGACCCTACCGCAAAAGAGCAGTTGAAGAATTACGTGCGCCCAGACGAAGTGATCTTCATTGATCGTTTGGTGAAGGCTCAAGGCGAAACGGGAGAGACGTTCAACCGGAAACTGGCTGCTTATTTGAAGGAACATCCTGAGGTTATACCGCCAGAGCCCACTGTGGCAAAGCCGTCCACCGACCCTAATGCTGAAAAGCCCACCCAATACTAAGCGAGGCTTGCTATGAAACTCATTCGATTACTTGCCCTTTCCTTTTGTTTGCTGATGTTGGCTCTGCCTAACCTAGCCCATGCGGTTTGCGACCAGTCCGGTGCCAGCACAGCCGATAAAGATCTGTGGAATACCCACGGATGCAATAAAAACTATTATTTGTGGTCCTATAAAGCTTATGACCAAAGAGAGTCGGATTGGACTGGCCGGGGTTGGAAAGATGCCTGTAATGTCAAGCTGGAATTCCCCAAGCATTGGAATGCCACCTATCTGGTGACTTATGGCTTGCAGGATGCCAATTGTTGTTCATGGCATGGCACGGCTGATTACCGCCCCTTGGCGGAAGCCGCCGACAGTTCGTTTCATTCCAGCATTTATCACGATGCTAAGGACGGAACGGCTAATTTTGGGGCTTGGACTTGGCATCCCTTTGACTCGAATGAAGTCACAACCTTCTGTCCTTTGTATAACAAGACAGTTGCCAACGCCAATCCAGCCAGCAGGGCAGGGGACTTCATGCATGAAGGCTGGCATGGTTGGTTGGATAAATATGACTGGGATAATGGGTCGTGTGGCGGACACCGTTGTGGTACCCCGGGAAATTGCACGGCTAATAATGCCTGCGATTACTTTTACTTCCACGGTGTGGGCAAATTTGCCTTTGGGTCGCTTTATAAAACGGACGGCACGGCGGCAACATTCCACTCACCCAATCAAGTCCAAGTGGAGTTTCTCTGTGATGTGGCGGATTACCCCAAAGGATGGGTTCCTAATAGTGTACGCCTAGCGGCACGAACCGACGCGGATACTCGCTCAGTGCAGCGTTTTATCAATGGACCCGGTTATAAATGCGGCAATCCTAGGCCGTGGTAATAAGCTTTTAGTAGATAGGCCGACTCGGTTTTAAAAACCGAGTCGGCCTTGTTGTTTGCAATTCAGGTTGGGCAAGCTTTAAGCATTAGTTTCCTTCAGTTCCATCATCCATTTTGATGACACGCAAAGCAACTCTGAGTTGTCGGAAAGTATCAGGCTCTAAACTATCCCGGCAGATTAATACATGGCGCGTTTTGTTATCCGTGCGTAAATGTAGCAACACAAACCAAGGGGAAACGATGGAACTGCCAAGCAATTGTGCTTCGTAGGTTTCGCCCGAGTAGTCAGTCAATACCCACGAACTGTCTGGTTTCAGTGCCAGCCCTTGTATGAAAGTGGTTGGCATGGGTTTCCAGCAATACCACCAAGCACTCAACAAAACACCAGCAGACAAAAGCAAACGCAAGAGGATGGGCAAAGGATTTAGCCAAGCAGAAAGGAATGCGAGGATATGAAAAACGATCAGAAGGGTTTTTAGCGCCCGTGAGGGTTTAGGGGCGATATAGGGACAGAGAACGGATTTTTCCGACAACGTCGTTTCTAGTGGATAGATTATTCGTCCGCTTGATCCTTGAGCAATTGGATGATGTCATCGGACAACCAAAGGCCGGCATTCCGCAATTTAACCAAGCCGTCATTGACAGATTTGAGCAAACCACGGCGTTTGGCGAGCAGCAAAATTCCACCAGTACCAAACAGGGCAATCCCTAAGGTTTGAGCGCAACGTCGAGCATCCATATCGTCGATCACAGCCCGTGTGGTTGGATTTAGCAAGGCGTAGCTCAATACCGCGGTTTCTCCGCTTCCGAGATTCCAGGCTTGTATACGCGGTGAAATCATTACTTTCTCGCGAATCGGCCAAGTTTGACTCAGCAATCCACATGCGGCGGCATCTTTTCGCTCATTCACCACCTCCAGCCAAACGGCCTCAGGCACAATAATCCGTTTGAACAAGCGTGGCAACAGGTCAGCCTGACCACTACGGAAAAGTGTAATCAACGGTGATGCATTGATTACAATAGTATCATTCGACATCGCGCAGTTCTTCTATCAATTCTTCCTTCGTGTATTGAAAAGGGCAAACTTGATAGCGGGATAAAGCATCAATGAAAGCTGCACGGGTCAAACCCGCGATTTCTGCCGCCCGGCCTTGGGATAACTTCCCTAGTTCATACCACTTCACCGCTGCGGCGATACGCATTTCCAGCGAAAACTCATTGGGTGTTTGGTGCAGGGTGGCAAAAACCTCTTCTGGCATTTCCAGTGTCAATTGCGTCATGTCATTTTTCTCTCAAGGAAGTTCTAAGCACCCTCGAAGTTTTAGGGGCTATTTAGGGACAGAGAACGGATTTTTCCGACAAGGGCTTTGATATAAGGTTGGTTAGGCTCTTCAGATCCAATCAGGTAATGGATTAGTTGGTCGTCGGGCCACTCCAATAGCGTCAAGAAAGCTTGCTGTTCCACTTCGGTAGAACATTCATATTCTTGCCGCAGCCAAGTTTGCAACAATATATCCAGTTCCTTGGTGCCGCGTCGGCAACGCCATTCCAATTGTGAGAGCTTAGACATGCTTTATTAATAATCCCTCTCCCTTGGTAGGGAGAGGGACAAGTGGGTTATTTCTGTCTTTCCACCAACAGCTTTTTAATCTCAGCAATCGCCTTTGCCGGGTTCAGTCCTTTCGGGCAGGTGTCGGTGCAATTCATGATGGTGTGGCAGCGGTAGAGTTTGAACGGGTCTTCCAATTCGTCCAAACGCTCGCCCGTGGTTTCGTCGCGGCTGTCGGCGATCCAGCGGTAAGACTGCAACAAGACCGCCGGACCCAAATAACGATCCCCATTCCACCAATAACTGGGGCAGGAGGTTGAGCAACTGGCGCACAAGATGCATTCAACCAAACCATCCAACTTGCTCCTTTCTTCTTTGCTTTGCAGCCTCTCGCGGTCGGCAGGAGGTGGGGTTTGGGTGACGATCCATGGCTTGATGGAAGCGTACTGGGCGTAAAAATGAGTCATGTCTGGCACCAAGTCTTTGACGACTGGCAGATGCGGCAGTGGATAGATGCGGATGACTTCGCTGCAATCCTCCATTGCCTTGGTGCAGGCTAGGGTGTTATGCCCGTCAATATTCATGGAACACGATCCACACACGCCTTCACGACAGGAACGGCGAAAGGCCAGCGTAGGGTCAATCTCATTTTTGATGAGTAGCAACGCATCCAACACCATCGGTGCGCAACGATCCAAGTCGATGTGAAACACATCCAGCCTCGGGTTTTCGCCGCTTTCAGGGTCGTATCGATAGACTTCGATGCGCTTGACGCGTTTGGCACCCACGGGTGCGGCCCATACTTTGCCGGGTTTAACTTTTGAATTTTCGGGGAGATTGAAATCTGCCATGTCGTTTTCCAGTCGCCCTCAATAAACCCGGGGCTTGGGGGCAATGACTTCGACTTCATCGGTCAAGGTGTATAGATGCACCGGGCGATAGTCGATAGTTAAATTGTGATTATGATCCAGCCACGCCAAGGTATGCTTTAGCCAATTCTCATCATCGCGGTTGGGGAAGTCTTCACGGGCATGTCCACCACGGCTTTCCTGACGGTTCAATGCTGAAGAAATGGTCACCATGGCTTGGCCTAATAAGTTTTGCAACTCGATGGTTTCGGCCAAGTCAGTATTCCAAACCAATGAATGGTCGGACACTTTGACATCATCAAACTGGTTAAACACATCCTTCAGTTGGCTGACTCCCTCCTGCAATACCTCGCCAGTGCGGAATACGCTGGCATGGCTTTGCATGGTTTTTTGCATAGCCAGCCTAACATCGGCAGTATTATGCGAACCGTTGGCATTGCGCAGCTTGTCAAACCTAGCCAATGATTCTTCGCAAGCATCCTTAGCCAAGGGTCTATGAGACTGCCGGGGTTTGATTAATTCGGCGGCGCGGATGGCAGCGGCACGTCCAAACACCACCAAATCCAATAGGGAGTTTGAGCCTAGCCGGTTGGCCCCATGCACGGACACGCAAGCCGCTTCGCCACAGGCCATCAAGCCGGGTACGACGGTTTCCGGGTTGCCGTCTTTCAACGTCACCACTTCAGCCCGGTAATTGGTGGGAATGCCGCCCATGTTGTAATGAACGGTCGGCAAGATGGGCAAGGGTTCCTTGGTCACATCCACGCCGGCGAAAATCCTAGCCAATTCTGCGATGCCGGGAAGCCGTTCTTGAATGACTTCGGCTGGCAAGTGTTCGATGTGTAAAAAGGCTTGATCCTTATTCGGCCCGACTCCACGACCGGCACGGATTTCCATAGTGATTGCGCGACTGACCACATCACGCGAGGCTAGGTCTTTGGCATGAGGGGCATAACGTTCCATGAAGCGTTCGCCTTCGGAGTTAGTCAGATAACCGCCTTCTCCACGTACACCTTCGGTGATTAAACAACCTGCGCCATAAATGCCAGTCGGGTGGAACTGGACAAACTCCATGTCTTGCAAGGGAAGTCCGGCGCGCAATACCATTGCGTTGCCGTCGCCCGTACACGTATGCGCGGAAGTGCAAGAAAAATAGGTGCGTCCGTAACCGCCGGTCGCCAACAAAGTCGCATGGGCGCGGAACAGGTGAATAGTTCCATCATCCAAACGCCAAGCCAATACCCCTTTGCATTCGCCGTTTTCCATAATCAGGTCTAGGGCGATGTATTCAATGAAGAATTCGGCGCTGTGTTTGAGCGATTGTTGGTATAAGGTATGCAGGATGGCATGGCCAGTTTGGTCTGCCGCCG
Source organism: uncultured Methylococcaceae bacterium (assembly GCA_903859815.1). GTDB lineage: Bacteria > Pseudomonadota > Gammaproteobacteria > Methylococcales > Methylococcaceae > Methylumidiphilus. The sequence continues at coordinate 17,547 of CAIOOA010000120.1, forward strand.
CACAAGTGCGTTGAGCCGTGCCTTCGCCAAAATGGGTGGTCATACCGCCAAACGGTCGCTGATAGATTTTGCCATTGGGGGTGCGGGAGAACGGCACACCATAATGCTCCAACTCAATCACCGAAGGAATCGCTTCCCGGCACATGTATTCGATGGCATCTTGGTCGCCCAACCAGTCCGAACCTTTTACGGTGTCGTACATGTGCCAGCGCCAGTCATCCTCGCCCATATTGCCCAAGGCCGCGCTGATGCCGCCTTGTGCCGCCACGGTATGGCTTCTGGTGGGGAAAACCTTAGTCACGCAAGCCGTTTTCAGCCCCCGCTGTGCCAAACCCAAGGTGGCCCTTAATCCGGCCCCACCCGCACCGACGACGACAGCATCGTAGGAATGGTTGATAATCTCGTATGATTTAGCCATGACTTTCCACGAAGACGATGCGTAGCACAGAGAATGCGGTGCTAAGAGCCAAGAAAGCGGTCACTAGCCGGACCCCCAACATCCCAATGATTTTCATCCAGTCATTGTGCACATAATCTTCAATGACGACTTGCAAGCCGAGCATGGCATGGTAAAGGGATAAAAAGATAAAGGAAAGCAGCAGGATAGTGTTCCATGGCAAACTCACCCACTGTAAGACCTCTACATAGGTCATAGCCGGCAATTTGGACAAGTGAATCGCCAACCAAAGCGATAGTGGGACAAGCGCGACAGCGGTCACTCGCTGTTGCCACCAATCATGCGAGCCTTGCCGCGCCGAGCCTAAGCCGCGAGCCCTCGCCAAAGGGGTTTGAAAATTCATCAGGGTTACGCCCAAGGTTTATACAAAACTTAAGAAAAATATTAAAACAAACAGGACTAAGGAAGCGGCCAGTTCGTAGGTGGCCAAACGGTTGAGCGTTTCGCGATCAAAGCCATGACCCGTGTCCCAAACTAAATGCCTAAAGCCGTGGCATAAATGGAACACTAGAGCGTAAATCCATGCCCATAAAAACAATCGGCCGATAATTGATGCGAGGAAGCCATGCACTAGGGCGAAGGATTCGGACCCTTGGGCTACCGCCAATAAGAAAATAACCAACACGATCATGCCTAGGCTTAGACAAACACCTGTGGCACGGTGAGTTATGGACAGCCAAGCCGTCAGGGGCAGGCGATACACCTGCAAATGCGGGGAAAGCGGACGCTCGTTCATTGGGCAAGTCATCATTATATAAGGTTCAGCCAAGCAAGTCGGTCAACATGCGCTGACCTTAGATTTGGCTACATCGGAATTTGCATCATCTTATACCCCTAGTTGACTCGTACCTCAAGCATTTCCACGAAAAGGTCTGTTTACCTAATGATGCATTATGGGGCCAGTCCCCTGACATGCGGCCTAGTCTGTGTTTTAGATTGGGTGGTTTAAGAGTGATGCCGGAGTGCAAGGCTTGCCTTGCGAGGTCATATTCAGGTTCAGGCAAGGTGAGTCTTGATTCGTATCGACATGATAAAATGCTAAAGTTAGCTGATTATGGGTCAGAACAATAATCCCTATTGACCCATCCATCAATTGGCTAACCCATAGGGATGACCCATGGCATTAGTGACAGACTCAATGAAAACAACCGTGAATGTTATGAAAAATAGATTGGTCTCCAGTTTTTTGAATATTGCCCGAAAAACCTATCACTCCTTGCCCTTAGCGCGTAATCACCGATTGGCAATCCAGAGCCTATTCTATCGGAATTTTGGATTTCTCTTTTCCAGTACACAATCCTATCAAATATGGAAGTCAAGGCAGATCGCATTAAATTCCCAAGGATTTGGTCAATATTTTAAACAGTCCTTGGCTAAAACGGGCTTGGATGACATTTCTTTGCAAAGTTTTCATGTCAATACCAGTGAAAAGCCATTGGCATCCATCATTATCCCGGTGTATGGTCAATTCGACTATACATTAAGTTGCCTTCGATCACTTGCCAATTTAGATTCGACTGTCAGTTTTGAGGCCATTATCGTCGATGATAGTTCCCCTGACGATACTCAAGAAAAATTGAAAGCCATAACAGGCATTCGCGTTATCCGCAATGAAACCAATCTTGGGTTTCTCCGTTCATGCAATACGGGTGCGAGTCAGGCTAAGGGAAAGTATTTAGTCTTTCTGAATAATGATACTGTCGTCTTAGAGGGTTGGTTGGATGCACTTATTGAAACATTCACCCATTTTCCCAATGCCGGTTTGGTCGGGTCGAAATTGCTTTATCGTGATGGACGTTTGCAAGAGGCAGGGGGGATAATATGGAATGATGCTTCAGGCATGAACTATGGTCGCTTAAATGACCCAAACCGTCCCGAGTTTAATTATGTCCGCAGCGTTGATTATTGCTCCGGTGCATCCATAGCGATTTCCCGTGAATTGTTTGACCAGATTGGTGGTTTTGACCAGCGTTATATTCCCGCGTATTACGAGGACACCGACTTGGCGTTTGCCGTGAGGAAAGCGGGTTATTCGGTGCTTTATCAACCAGCCTCCCAGTTGGTGCATTTTGAGGGTGTCACATCGGGTACGGATTTGGAGTCTGGTATCAAATCCTATCAAGCAATCAATCGGTTGAAGTTCTTGGAAAAGTGGTCTGATGAATTGGCTAAGCATGGCTTACCGGGGGAATCGCTTTTGTTGCAACGGGATCGGTCGGTCAAAGGGCGCATACTGATTATCGACGAAACGACGCCTACCCCGGATCAGGATTCCGGCTCCTTGGATGCGTTTTATGTGCAAAGGACGTTGGGTGAACTGGGTTATAAAGTCACCTTTGCCCCCGAAGATTTGGTATATTTTGAAAAGTACACCAAACAATTTCAACAGATTGGGGTTGAATGTCTTTATTCACCTTATGTGTCAACTTTAAAGCAATATCTGAAGGCGAATGGGAAATCATTCGACTATGTTTTTCTAACCCGCGCCAATGCAGCGTTCAATCATTTTAAAATGATCAAGCAATATTGTCCGCAAGCCAAGATTATCTTCAACACGGTCGATCTTCATTACCTTCGTTTGGAGCGAGAAGCCAAGGTAACAGCTTCGTCGGACATGGCCAACCAAGCCAAACGGATGAAGGAGATTGAATTCGAATTGATGCGGAATTGTGACAGGACGATCATCATTAGTGAAACCGAAGCTCAATTATTGCATCAGCAAGATGCCAATCTTCAGTTGACCGTGATGCCTTTCATGCGGGAAATGCCGGGGTGTAAAAATGCATTTTCCAATCGAAAAGACATCGTATTTATTGGTGGGTTTGAACATCCACCGAATATTGATTCTGTGGAATATTTCGTCAAAGAAATTTGGCCTCAAGTCCATGCCAAGTTGCCTGAGGTCAGGTTTTTAATCATAGGCAGTAAGATGTCCGAACACATTAAAGCCATGAATAGCCATCCCGGAGTGGAAGTCATAGGGTTTGTGGAGAATTTGGCGGACTATTTCGACCATTGCAAAATGACTGTCGTACCCTTGCGTTTTGGGGCCGGCATCAAAGGCAAAATAGGCACGAGTGCCAGTTTTGGAGTGCCGTCTGTCGCCACTACGATTGCCGTGGAGGGCATGGGGTTTGTCAACGGCGAACAAATATTAGTTGCCGATGACCCTAATAGTTTTGCCGATAGTGTGATTAGGCTATATCAGGATGAAGCATTGTGGACTAAGCTTAGCCAGTCTTGCCTAGCCAAGGTGAGTGAGCAATATTCCTTGGAAGCAGGCAAGAGGCGGCTACAGGAATTGCTCGCGACCGTGGGTAGTTAGCTCATCAATCTGGCATCATGATGTTGAATAGCTTTCATCCTGCCGTTTCCGCTTGGTTTGCCGAGACTTACGCGGCCCCGACGGATTGTCAAATCCAGTCTTGGGCAGCGATTAAGGAAGGCAAGCATACCTTAATCAGTGCGCCGACCGGTTCGGGCAAGACCTTGGCAGCGTTTTTGGCGGCGATAGATGAACTGGTGCGACTGGGGTCCGAGCATTGCTTGGGGGATGCGACTCATGTGCTTTATATTTCACCGCTGAAAGCCCTTAGCAACGATATTCAAAAAAACCTTCAAGCCCCGCTAGAAGGCATCAACCGCAAACTCTTTGAGATGGGCCATTCGGAGTTGGCCATCCGCTCAATGGTGCGTACCGGGGACACGCCTGCGCCGGTGCGGGCCGCGATGCTGAAACAACCGCCGCACATTCTGGTGACTACGCCAGAATCGGCCTATCTGTTGCTGACCAGCGAAGGGGGTCGGCGAATGTTGAAAACCGTCCGCACCGTCATTATTGATGAAATCCATGCGATTGTGGGCAGCAAGCGCGGCTCCCATTTGTCGCTATCGTTGGAGCGTTTGCAGCGTTTGGTGGGTGGGCGCTTGAATCGGGTCGGGCTGTCCGCCACGCAGAACCCGATTGAAGAGGTGGCGAGGTTTCTTGTCGGTGTTCAAAGTGAAGAAAGCGATTGCCATGTTGTCAATGTAGGCCATGTTAGACGACTAGACCTGTCGATTGAGCTGCCTGATTCGCCGTTGGAAGCGGTCTTGTCCAACGAACAGGCAAAATCGGTTTATGACCGCATGGCGGCGTTGATCGCCGAACACCGCACGACATTGATCTTCGTCAATACCCGGCGCATGGCCGAGCGTTTGGCAAGGGCGTTGAGTGAACGCATAGGCGAGGAAAACATCACGTCGCACCATGGCAGCTTGGCCCGTGACCAGCGCCTGTCGGCTGAATGTCGGCTGAAGGAAGGCAAGTTAAAAGCATTGGTGGCGACGGCTTCGCTGGAATTAGGCATAGACATAGGCGATGTGGATTTGGTCTGCCAATTTGGAACGACGGGTTCCATCGCCACATTTCTCCAACGGGTGGGGCGGTCCGGGCATTTCATGGGAGGCACACCCAAGGGGCGATTATTCCCCACCAGCCGGGATGACCTGATTGAGTGCTTGGCATTATTGGATGCGATTCGTCGAACCGAGTTGGACGCATTATGCATCCCGCCCAAACCCATGGATGTGTTGGCGCAACAGATTGTCGCCATGGTCGCTTGCGAGGATTGGGCGGAAGACGAGTTATATGAAATCCTCTGCAAAGCCTGGCCTTACCGGAATTTACAGCGAGAGGAATTCGATGCCGTGGTGTCCATGTTGGTGGAAGGGTTCAGTACCCGGCGTGGACAGCGAGCGGCCTATCTGCATCGTGACGGCATCAACCAAAAACTATTGGCAAGAAAAGGAGCCAGGCTGACCGCCATCACCTGCGGCGGGGCGATTCCCGACAATGCCGATTATCGCGTGGTGCTGGAACCGGCAGGTGAATTCATCGGCACGGTGGACGAGGATTTTGCCATCGAAAGCATGGCGGGTGATATTTTCCAGCTTGGCAATGCCAGTTGGAAGGTGTTGAAGTTGGAGGCCGGGGTTCTCCGCGTGGAAGATGCCAAAGGCCAACCGCCTAGCATTCCTTTCTGGTTTGGTGAGGCTCTGGGCCGTACCCATGAATTGTCATGGGCGGTTTCACGGTTGCGAGTGGAGATTGCCGAACACCTGACCGGGCAAGTTCGTCGGATTTCCAATACCCTTGAATCAGAAAAAAATGACGTTGGAGCGACAAAGCTTGCTTTGTCTGGCTCTGAAAATAATGACGTTGGAGCAACAAAGCTTGCTTTGTCAGTCAAGGCAAGCCTTGACACTCCATTAATTAATTCAACAGCTTTGGGCAGGATTTCCCAATCCGGCATTGATTCAACCACGGAATGGTTAAAGCAGAGGCTGAACATTTCCCAGCAGACAGCGGAACAAGCGGTCATCTATATTGCCGCCGCTCAAGCGACTTTAGGCGTGATGCCCAGTTTTGATACCGTCGTGTTTGAACGGTTTTTCGACGAATCCGGCGGGATGCAATTCATCATTCATTCGCCCTTGGGCAGTCGGCTCAACCGCGCTTGGGGCTTGGCCTTGCGCAAACGGTTTTGCCGGGGGTTCAATTTTGAATTGCAAGCCGCCGCCACCGAAAATGCGGTCATCCTTTCACTCAGCACATCTCATAGCTTTCCCTTGGAAGATGTTGCCAAGTTTCTGAACTCCAAAACGGTGCGGGATTTGTTGATACAAGCCCTATTGGCTGCGCCGATGTTCAATATCCGTTGGCGCTGGAATGCCGTCTGTGCCTTGGCCTTGCGCCGTTTTCAGGGCGGCAAGAAGACGCAGCCGCATTTATTGAGAATGCAAGCCGAAGACTTGGTCGCTTGCGTATTCCCCGACCAACTCGCTTGTTTGGAGAACATCGTCGGCGACCGCGAGATTCCCGACCATCCTCTGGTCTATCAAACCATCGAAGATTGTCTGACCGAGGCGATGGACATTGACCGGCTGGTGGAACGGATACAAGGCATCGAAACCGGCACAATTCGAGTGGTGGGCCGTGATTTGGTCGAGCCTTCCCCGCTGGCGGCGGAGATTGTCAACAGCCGTGTTTACACGTTTTTGGACGGAGCGCCTTTGGAGGAACGTCGCACCCGCGCCGTTGCCAGTCGGCGTTATCTCGATCCAGCCACCGCATCCGATTTAGGCCGTTTGGACGATGCCGCCATTGCCCGTGTCCGTGAGGAAGCCTGGCCCGAAGCCGACACGATGGAAGAACTGCATGATGCCTTGTTGATGACGGGCTATGTCTGTCACCCAACCGAATCCCATTCAGATAGCCGATGGGCAGGGTTTTTTGCTGAACTGGCGAGTTCGGGGCGAGCCACCACGCTGCCATTGCCGACCGGGGGCTTATGGATTGCCGCCGAGCGTTGGACCCAGTTTCGCGTCCTCTATCCTCATTGTTGTTCAGAGCCAGTATTGAACTTGCCCCCGGCCTTGGAAAACCAGCAATGGGAGCCTGAAACCGCCTTGGTGGAAATCCTGCGTTCCAGATTAGCCGCTTTAGGGCCGGTTGCCGCCCATTCGATTGCCGAGCAGATGAATTTAAGCTTGTCACAAGTCGAGCAAGCCTTGTTGCAACTGGAAACCGAAGGTTTCGTGCTGCGTGGGCAGTTTACCAATGAATCAAGTCTTCATTTGACCCAATTAGGCAATAAGCCCCTCTCCCCCGAGGGGGGAGGGGTTGGGGAGAGGGGTGTCGATGGAACAGATAAAGTGGAATGGTGCGAGCGCCGCCTATTAGCCCGCATCCACCACTACACCATCCATCGCTTGCGCAAGGAAATCGAACCAGTCAGCACTGCGGACTTCTTACGCTTTTTATTCAAATGGCAACGGGTGCGGGCGGATGCGCGGGGTGAAGGCCCGGATGCCTTGGCGGCGGCGTTGGAACAATTGGAAGGCTTCGAGTCTGCCGCTTGCGCGTGGGAAGCCGATCTGCTGCCTAGCCGCATCAATGGTTATGACCCGGCTTGGCTGGATGCCTTATGCCAGTCAGGCCGCTATGTCTGGATTAGGCTCACCCCGGCCCAATCCGCTATGACTACAGTGAAGTCTTCACCGATTGCCTTGCTGCAACGCCGTCGCGTGTCGGCTTGGCGAAGCTTGCGACTTGCCAATGATGGCCCGATTGACATCAGTGGGACTGCGCTGCGGGTGTATGATGCCTTGAAAGCCCATGGTGCTTCCTTCTTTGAAGAATTGGCGGAAGCTTCTGGCTTATTAAATACTCAAGTGGAAAATGCCTTGGGTGAATTGGTTGCCAAAGGCTTGGTCAACTGCGACAGTTTCAAGGGCTTGCGGTCATTATTGGTTCCCGAAGAAAAGAAACGCCGGTATCGCGGCATCAATCCCTTTGGCATAGAAGATGCCGGACGTTGGTCGCTGTTGAATCCGGTTAATTTGGCTAAGGTCGAGTTAGAGTCTAATGCAATAGAACACATCGCCGGTGTCTTGCTGCGTCGATACGGCGTGGTTTTCCGCGCCTTGCTGGCAAGGGAAACCACCTCGCCAGCTTGGCATGACTTGCTTAAAGTCTATCGCAAACTCGAAGCCCGTGGCGAAGTGCGCGGCGGTAGGTTTGTCGCTGGTCATTACGGCGAACAATTTGCCCTGCCCGAAGCAGTGGAAGGCTTGCGCGCCATCCGCAAACAAGCCCATGATGAAGAATTCTGCGTCATCAGTGCCGCCGACCCGTTGAACTTGGTGGGCATCATCACGCCGGGTCCGAAACTGCCCGCCTTGCCGGGGAACCGTGTGCTGTATAAAAACGGTGTGCCTTTGGCAGTCATGACGGGCAAAGACATGCGCTGGCTAAACGAACAAAACCAAGAGGATGAATGGGATATCAAAAACCGGCTGTTGCGCCGGTCGGCCCATACGCAGTGGTCATGATTTGCGCCCATTCAAGCGGTGATATAAGATTGCCCTTAAACCATCAACGCCAATAGACTTTGGGGATCGTAATGAACGATAACGAAAACCTAGTTCTTGAACATCTTCGCGCCATCCGGGCCGGCATGGGTAGGATGGAGGCGCAGTTGGTCGAAGTCAATGCCCGGTTACTCAGCGTCGAAAAGGCCGTGCTAAAGTCCCGTAGCGACAATCTTGACACTCAAGAAGAAATGTAAAACCAGAGAGCAGTAGGCCGGCATCCTCATGCCGACAACGAACTAATCCCCATAGCGAACGACCTTGTTCATGCTTTCAAGGGCCGCTTTCAGTGCCTCAACCGCTGATGCGGTCGGCTGGACTGATCTACACCCGGACTCAATGACGCCTAGCGCCGTGTGAGGCGTGAACATATGCGGTCCACGAAGGGCATACAGGATTTCCATAGTTTGGCGGTCTTCTGTGGGATTGAGCGCCTTCAATATGTCTCCCCATTGCGCATTCCTTTTCTGCAGAGCGATGACCTCATTTAGAAGCGCCTTAGCCGTGATCTTGCCACTGCCTGATGGTTGCGGACTGCGCTGGGTTCGGGCTTTCTGCGACCTTTTGGGATTAGAAGGTTTTCGCTTCATTAATGCCCAGAAAAAAACCGCGATTGCCAAGCCTAGGGCGATGAAAAGGATGAGATTGAGCTTGTTCATTGTAAATTCCAGCGGAGAATAGAAGTTGGATTATGATATTGTGCCATATCGAATGTTGGGACTTCACACAAAACCTTAGTGGCGGGGTTGCAAACCCCGCCAAGCTTTGGACTGCAAGACATGATTTGCACTGTTGATGAAATATGAAAAAGGTATACCTCTCCTCCACCTTTGTTGACCTTATAGAACACCGTGCAGCGGTGAAGACGGCACTGGAACGCGCCCGTGTCGTCATCGAATGCATGGAAAAATATGCAGCCTCCGACGAACGCCCCAAGGACAAATGCCTGAAGGATGTCGCCGACTGTGATTATTACGTGTTGATCTTGGCTTGGCGGTATGGCTTTCAACCCCCAAATGACAACCCGGACCAGCGCTCCATCACGCAAATGGAATATGAGGAAGCCATTCGTTTAGGCAAAAAGGCTTTGGTGTTTCTGCTTGACCAGGAGTTTGATTGGAAACTCAAATTTTTAGACCCTAACTTTTCCTCTCCTGATTCGACTATTGCCAAGTTCCGCAAGCATGTCATGCTAGAGCATACATGCCAAACTTTCACCACACCTGAAAGTCTCTCTTCTGTCGTGTTGTCGTCCATCATGGCAGCGGAGCCTGTAGACACCTCCAATAACGCGGCTGTCCGCGATCTGTATCTCGCTTGGCTCCGCCAAACTTGCGAAAGTGTCGAACTGCTGGGTTTGAACCTGAAGGAAACCCAGAATGTCCGGCTGGGGCAGGTCTACGTGCCAGCCGTCACCGCACCGAAAGACGAACCGGCCAAGCAGAAGAACCCTGAAGCCTTGCGCGAGGAACGCCATGCACTGCTGCTGCACCGGCTTGGCGAGGAATCCCTTTACCTCCCCGGCGCACCTGGCGCGGGCAAGACCACGTTTTGCCGCTGGCTGGCCTTAGTGGTGGCGACCGGCTCGGTGCCGGGCCACAAAATCGCCGTAGCCGGGGAATTCGAGGAAAAGCTACCAGCCGAACTGCGTGGGCGCTTCCCCTTGCTGTGCCGTCTGCGCGAATGGGCAGGACACGAAGACAGCTTGCGCGGCAACGGGCACTGGACCCGCGCCGAATTGGAACACAGTCTGGCTGCTTGGATCAATAAAACCCTACCGGGCGGTTTGACCTGGGCGGCTTTTCAGGAAGAACTCCAAGCGGGTCGCGCCTTGCTGATCTTGGACGGCGTGGACGAAGTGCCGGAATCGCTGCCGCAAGGCCATCTGCCCCGCCGCAACCTCGTGACCGGCTTGGCGGACGCGCTGCCCACATGGTTAAAACCCGGTAACCGCGTGTTGCTGACCAGCCGGCCTTACGGCCTGTGTAATGACGACCGCCGGAGAATCAACCTGCCCATCGCGGAATTGCTGGAACTGCCCGACGCCTTGCAAGACGCTTTTGTCCGCCGCTGGTATGCCGCCGCCGACCCGATTAACGCCGAGGAAAAGGCTTCTGGTTTGCGCTGCCATCTAAACCATAGAGAAGACCTCGCCGAACTGCGCCGCAATCCCATGTTGTTGACTGCGCTGTGTGTGATGTACGACCAAGGCCAGCGGCTGCCGCAGGATTTTTACAAGCTCTACGATGCCGTCGTCGGGCAAGTCTTGTATAAACGCTATTTGACCGAGAACGAGCGTGACCGCGCCCGCTTTAGGCTGGAAGCGGTGGCCTTGGGTATGCATGGTGGCGAAAGCCATGCGCCACGCGACACCCCTGCCGCCGAAGTGGATAATGACGAAATCCTCCGCCATCTGGCCGACTATCAGCGCAACGACCCCACCACCGAAAGCGGCTCCAGTGATGCCCGACAAGCACGGGAAGATTTGCTGTCCAATTCCGGTTTGCTGCTGCCCCGTTCGGATGGACGGGCTGCGTTTTATCATTTGAGCTTTCAAGAATTCCTCGCCGCCGTCCGCTTGAAGCGCATCGGCCTACCCATTGCCGACGTGTTGGACAACCATGCTTCCACCCCGGCATGGCGGCGTAGTCTTAGGTTTTTATTTTGCACGATAGCCGACAAAGATTCGCCAAAAGCGGCCTTGGATGCGTTAGGCCATTTATTGCCGAAGCTGGAACCGATGGCATTGGAGCAAGACCCGAACCCATCCCTGTTGCTTGCCGATTGTTTGGAAGTGGCCCATGGCCGGGGTTGGAACTTGGTGCGATTCGCACTACCGCTACGGCAAGCCTGCGACCATACCTTGTTGCACCTGAACCCGCCAGAACGGGCGCATCTGTGGCGGACCTTGGGGCGCTTGGGTTGGGATGACCGGCAAGGTGTGGGGGTGATGTCAAACCGACTCGGTCTTGAAGACCGAGTCGGTTTTGACAAAATCCCCGACATCGACTGGGTGGGCATACCCGAAGGCTCGTTTCAATATGGCGATAAAAAAACCAAGATAAGCCTACCCGCCTTCAAAATCGCCCGTTACCCAGTCACCAACCGCCAATTCCAATGCTTTATCGACGACGGCGGTTATGAAGACGGACGCTGGTGGCAAGGCTTGGCAGAAACCCCTTTCACAGAGGGAGAGGGCAGGGTGAGGGCAGAAAGAGGCCGCTGGAACAGCCATAATCATCCCCGCGAAACCGTGTCTTGGTATGAAGCAGTGGCCTATGCTCGCTGGCTAACGGTCAAACTGCAAGCCCACGGCCTGATTTCCGAAGGAATGGACGTGCGTTTGCCGACCGAACAGGAATGGGAAAAAGCGGCGCGTGGCAGCGATGGCAGGGAATACCCTTGGGGGGACGGCTACCAACCCGGCAAGGCCAATATCAACGAGACTAATGGCAAAGCAGGGCCTTATTATTGTCGGCAAACCACCGCCGTCGGGATTTATCCGGCGGGTGTCTCGCCTTATGGATTGCGGGATATGGCCGGCAATGTGTGGGAATGGTGCTTGAACGAATATGAGCAGCCTGAACGCAAGGGCACGGAAGGCGATGCGTGGCGTGTGGCGCGCGGCGGCTCCTGGTACGACAACCGGGTCAATGCGCACGCCGCCTCCCGCCGCTACAACCATCCAGTCAACCGTCACTACTTCATCGGCTTCCGTGTGGTGTGTGTCGCCCCCATCCTGAACCGCTGACCACTGATGCTCTGATCTCTGTCGCCCGTTTTGCTGTTCACTGGCTTTTGATCTTGCTTTTGTCTTTTTGCCGCGTAGCGGCTCGCGATTTTTTTGGTGTAAGGCCGACTCGGTTTTCAAAACCGAGTCGGTCTTCGCTGCGGATGGAGTGCAAGGCTTGCCTTGCGAGGGTTTTGATGGCTCCCATGCTCCGGCGCTCGTCGTTATACACAAGTGGTTGAAGCCCGTCATTCCGGCATGGACTGCCGGAATCCAGTCACAGGGAGGTGAATCTGTGGGTTGACAAATACCTTGAATCAAACACTTACATAACGACGAGTTACCATCCATGGCACTGGATGCATTCGGGACATCCTTGTCCCGAACCCTTCGGGCGGCGGAGCCGTGCAAATCGGCTGTCCTGCCGATTTGTCCTGCTTCCCGGCAGGAATGACGGGATATGCATCAACGCTTTGCCTCATAATGAGAATCGCTGACCTAAGCCGACTTCATCGGCAAATCTTACGGGTTCTGCTAAAATTTCCATAATTCTCAACCCTGAAGCGATTTCACCATGAAGCACCGCATAGACCCAAAGATAGACTGCGTTTTCAAGGCGCTGTTAGGCTCGGAGGCTCAATGAAAAAAGCAGTCATCCTACTTTCCGGCGGTCTTGATTCCGCCACGATACTCGCCTTAGCCAAACAACAGGGCTATATTTGCTATGCACTGAGCTTTAATTATGGTCAAAGGCATAGTGCGGAATTGAACGCGGCCCGACACATCGCCGAACATTCGCGGGTGGTGGATCATAAAGTGGTTCATCTTGGCTTGGATGCTTTCGGCGGTTCGGCTTTGACCGATACGTCGATTGCCGTGCCGGATCATCATGAAGAAGGCATACCGATTACTTATGTGCCGGCGCGCAATACCGTGTTTCTCGCTTTTGCCTTAGGTTGGGCGGAGGTGTTGGGGGCATTTGACCTATTTATCGGGGTCAATGCGGTGGATTATTCGGGTTATCCCGATTGCCGGCCGGAATTTATCAAGGCATTTGAAACGCTGGCTCAGCTTGCCACTAAGGCGGGGGTTGAAGGTCAACGCTTTACCATTCATACGCCGCTGATTGATTTGAGCAAGGGGCAGATCATTCGCCTTGGGCTTGATTTGGGTGTGGATTATGCACACACCATTTCCTGTTATTCCGCCGACGAGAATGGCAGGGCTTGCGGGGTTTGTGATTCTTGCCGTTTGCGCAAGGCGGGTTTCGAGGCGGCGGAGGTGGATGATCCGACGTTTTATCAGTAATTCCCATTATGAGGCTAAGCGTTGATAGGTAACCCGTCATTCCTGCCGGGAAGCAGGACAAATCGGCAGGACAGCCGATTTGCACGGCTCAGCCGCCCGTAGGGTTCGGGACAGGGATGTTCCGAATGCATCCAGTTACATGGACGTGAAACTTGAGTTCACTTACAGAGCTTAATCAATCACTTACGTAGCCGACCCGTTACCGTCCATGGCACTGGATTCCGGCAGTCCATGCCGGAATG